>JAYSQC010000497.1:0-8009 GCA_043721755.1 Schlesneria sp. | reverse complement strand
AAGCGTGAGCGAGGACGAGAGTCGAGCGACATCCGTCCTCGCTCACGCTTCGGGTTGGTGTTGTTCAAAACACGGCGTAATTCTTGGACAAGTTCTAAGGTATCAGTCGGAGCAGCGCTTTCGCTCCTGCCAAGCATCAAGCGAGAACGGGCTTGCCGAATGATCGGCAAGCCCGCGAGAACCATGTCTGAAGCGGTTGTAATGCAAAGCCGACCTTACTTCGCCGAGGGCACTCGTGCGGACGAAGTCGCCGGAGTCTCACTGGCCGTGGTGGCGGGTTGCTTGACCTTACGTTCCTCGGCTTTGCGTGTGGACAACCCGAGCAACTGCTGAGCACCTTGGAGTTGTGCCACCGAGAAATACGGGGTTGGGGGTTGACCGCCGAGATGCGTCACTGCTTTGGAAGCCAGTTGTTGGAAGGACATGTCGTCGGTGAGGTGCCAAGCTGCTGCTTGGGCCGCCTGTGAATCAACTTTGCCGGTGCCGACAACCGTCAACAGTTCGTACAGCACGGGGTCTTGAGACACCTGTTCGACCGGCACGAGCTTGTAGCGGCTGCTGGATGTCGGCTCGGGTTTGCCGTGTTCGAGGCACACGGAGTTGAACGGCAACGAGACGACTCTCTCGGCAGGGACCGAGAAGAATCCCCCCCCACCACCGCCCTGTTGCCCACCACCACCACCACCACCTTGCTGGCCACCGCCGACTCCGCCACCTTGCTGCTGTTGCCCGCCCCCTTGCTGGCCACCACCCCCTTGCTGGCCACCACCCCCTTGCTGGCCGAACTGGAAATTCATCGGGACGCCAACCAGCGCCTCGGGGATTTTGACGTTTAAGGGCTTGTCCGTTTTGTTCTCGATCAACACGTTTCCGCCAAGGGCGTTCTTGGGGATGAGCTTGGCTTCAATCTGCCCCGCTTCCATCGCGGCGAAGAACTCGACAGGCTCACCGGTCGGGTCGAACTTCGGATTCTTGATCGGCTTCTTGTAGGGCGTTTTTTTGTTGGCGGCTGAAAGCTCGGGCACTTGCGAGATCGACAAGACCAATGCCAAGGAAGCCAAGCTACACACGATCACGGCAGCGGACGAACGACGAACCATCGGACGTTCCTTTCTCAAGGGCAACACAACCGCAGCTCGCCGTGGCGAACCGTCTCCCGAACACATCGGCCGACGCTCGGAGTGTCCGAGACGGCTGATCTTCCGATGGGGTGGGAGGGTAACCGGTTTGAAGTGGGCGGATTCTAAGCCTCTTCAAATCCGATAGACAATCAAAACTCTCGGGAAGCCGATGCTTTATCCGGTCGCGAACCCTTCTGACGGTGCGGCACCCTCAGTTGGAACGACCCTCAAAGACTGACCTCATCTCATGACGGGGCGAGAGACTTCAGCAGGTTATCGTCCACCGAGTTACCTTGTGCCGCAATTCTCTGGGGGCCGCGATTCAGACGTTACATCCGGCCGAACCGGTCGTTTTGATAGTAGAAGCTGAGCGGAGGCTTGTTGTCTTTTCGCGTGGAACGATGCACGGCGGGCGGACTCTTCCTGCCGCATTGAAGCATTTGCAGCGGAAATCCATTTCATGCCGATCAGCCTCACCGTAAGGCGCGCGGCAGGAAATAGCTTACCCCAAAATAGACGAGTCACTCCGTGACTCGAAGGTTCCGGTCACGGAGTGACCGGTCTACTTTCTCTTGCCGGTCGCCTAACCATCATGCCCCAGTCTTCTCGCGGCCCGGCTTGTTCCGGTTGTGACGAAGTTCGCATCGGCTTGAGGAACAACTTGCCATGTCCAACGGATTAGGAATCGTCGCGAAGTGGAGGCTGCTCGTCGCGGCATGTTTACTCCCGTTCGGGCTTGCTTCCTGCCGAGTCACTCCCGAATCCATCACGCATTCTCGGACGACACACGATTACGACCGACTGGAGATCATCTACCGCGCCCACTTAGCGGAAGGCGTCCTGTTTCAGGCTTCTCAATTTCCGTCAGTTCCTGATTCCCGATTGATCGGACCAAACCAAGCAGGGATCGTGACCGTTTCAGCCCAGTCCGATTCGGCCGCATCGGTCTCTACGGCCGCGTCAGAATCCGTCGGCTCCGAACTCAACTGGTCGGTGGCAGAACTGCGTGTTCAATATCCTCACCCGGACAATCGCAAAAACTACGCGCGGGTCACGCTTCAATGGCAACCGATCGACTACGGGCAGACGTTTGAACAACGTTCCCTGAGATCCGCATTGGAGGAAGGCGTCGAGATTCGTAAGGCGCGGCGCGAGACACGTCGAGATCGTTGGTTCTGGGAGCGAAGTCATCCCAGCGAAAGCGGGACAACGGTCGTCGAATTCGACCTGCCGAGATCCGAATTGGACAGCTTGGTGCGGGAACTCAATTCCCATGGCTTTTTCTCCCACGAATTGCTGCCGCGTGATGTCGCGACATCCGAGCGGGCCTCGCAACTAGAGGTTCGGCTTGATCGCCGCTGGACTTCGCGGGCGTGGCGCTACGAACCGGCTCTCGATGACCTCACGACGCGGGTCTACGAACAAGGGCGGACAAACATCGTGAATGACTTGCAGCCATCAGACTCGCAAGCCAGTCGAAGCCCGTTACGCTGGCTCAACATGAAGTCGCTCACGCAGACCGTGCGTTAGCGATGAAGCGCCTCACCAACTCGATGTCTTTCACACACGGTTGCGACTCCACACCACTGGCCACATCGACTCCCCAAGGCTGAGTCACACGAACCGCGTCGGCGGCGTTGTCGGGAGTTAATCCGCCAGCCAAGATCAGCGGTGGCCAAGCGTTGCGAGGATAGACTCGTGCGAGGGCGTCCCAAGCCACGGTGTGGCCGCTGCCTCCATAAACACCCGCCACACGAGCATCAATCAGACAGGCTGCCAGCGAAACATGCAGTGCCTGACACGCTTTCAAATATTCATCCAAGTCCGCCAAACTTTCGCCCGCCATCCGCCACGCGCGAATGAGCGGCACCTGCGGCAGCCGGCTGCGCAACACCGCCAACTGATCCGGCGATTCGTCACCGTGCAGTTGAATCTGATCGAGCAAGCAGTCCTTCACGAGGTCTTCGATTTCATTGACCGTGTGATTGACGAAGACTCCCACCCGAGTGACTCCGCGCGGAAGCAGCCTTCCCATCCGAACAGCCTCGACAGGAGAGACGCAGCGCGGGGACGCCGCATAAAAGTTGAGGCCGATTGCGTCGGGGGCCAGCTCGATCACAGCGGCCGCTGTCGCAACATCAGTGATGCCACAGATTTTTACCCACATGAGTTGCCTCCGCGAACACAGGACGCTCCTGACTGCAAAGGAGAGCTGAGCAGCGTCACTCAAGCCAAGACAATGACTAGAGGGCAATTCAAAACTAGCCCGACGCGCAAGCGAGGGCATCGCCATCATCGAATGCCCAGCCCTCGCTTGCGCGTCGGGCTAGTTCATCGAGGCAAAAACCGGTTTTGAAATGCCCTCTACGGCTCAGAAACGACAACAGCCCGGCCAGACGGCCGAGCTGCTGTGAATCCCAAATCGAGTTCCGAAAGCAGGCACTGGCCTACTTATCCGGTCACTCGTGAGCGGCTCAGTTCATTCTTCCGACACATACGGGAGCAGACCGATGAAGCGTGCTCGCAGAATCGCTTCGCGAACGGCTCGTTGCCACTTGGCACAGTTGCCGGTCTTGCGCCGCGGCAGCATGTTTCCTTCGCGGTCGATCATCTGACGCAGCGTCTTCAGATCCTTGTAATCGACATAGATGGGATGTGGCGACTTGCCATTCGGAGCGAACCGGCAGCGCAGTTTCTTCTTCAGCCGCTGTCGCTTCTTACGAATCTTCTTAACTTCGGTCTTGTTGTACGCAGCCATCAGTTCGCCTCATTGGGAGACCTCACACAAAAGGAGGCCCGTTTCTGGGTGAGAAACGTGGAGGAAATCGGTTCGCACCGGCAACATCGCACAGCACGACCCTCAGGAAACGGACTCAGCCGCCTGCCGTGAAGGGGCGGGAGTATTAAGGCTGAAGCAGCCAAATGCAAGTCTCGATGGCGAGTTCACTTGGTAGCAGCGGATGGGTGCAGTCGTTCATTGGTGGTCATCAGAGATCCGATCTCGTGTCCCTCCGACTCCCTCCCCTCGGCGGGGAGGGAGTCGGAGGGGGGAGGATTGAGTAGCAGGCATCCACACCGCATCCGCCCCCCTCCCTAACCCACCCCGCCGAGGGGAGGGAACCAGAACGCTCGATTCCGGGGCCGCGATGGCGTGACCACCCATTGGCGACTGCACCCCTTGGCAACGGCCGCCTGTCCGCGTCGAGGTCTGCCTCAGTTCCTCGACAGGCTCGTCACGACGAGGTTGTCGCGGTGGATGACTTCGGCGTAGGGGATCGAGCCGATCGACTTGGCGATCTCGTCCGAACGTTTGCCCGCGATCGCCAGTGTGGCGGTGGCATCATAATTGGTCAGTCCCCGCGCAAACTCCTCGCCGTGCTGATCGATGAGTGACACGACCTCGCCTTTGGCAAAGTCTCCTTCCACGCGGATGATCCCTGCCGCGAGAAGCGACTTGCCCTGCTGCTCGACCGCGCGGCGAGCACCGTCGTCCAACACGAAACGGCCCTGCGGCGGCATCGTGTATCCGATCCAACGTTTCCAGGCCGAAACGCCGTCCCCTTCGCCGAGAAACAGCGTTCCAATGTCGTCTCCGTGCAAAATCTCATCGAGCACGCGCGGTCGTTTGCCGTTGGCAATGACGACATTCACGCCGACAGCGGTGGCGGTGTGAACGGCCTCCAGTTTGGTCTTCATTCCGCCGGTTCCGCGTGAGCTTTTCGAGGCTCCGACGAGCTTCAGTAGTTCGTCATCGAATCGCTCGACCAGCGGAATGCGGTGGCTCTGCGGATCGGACGGATCGCCCGTCAGCAGTCCTTCGATGACGGAGAGGACGATCAGCAGATCGGCCTGAATCAAACCGGCCACCATCGCGGCGAGACGATCGTTGTCACCCAATTTGATTTCGGCGGTGCTGACGGTGTCGTTCTCGTTGACGATCGGGATCGCGTTGAATTCAAAGAGGGTTCGCAGCGTGTTCCGCACGTTGAGATAACGCGACCGGTTCTTGAAGTCGTTCGCGGTCAACAACAACTGCGCGGCGTGATAGCCGTGCGGGCGAAGGGCTTTGTCGTAAATGTGGATCAGGTGCGCTTGTCCTGTCGCGGCAGCGGCTTGCAAATGAGGCAGGTCTTTGGGCCGCTCCTTCAAACCGAGCAACCCCATCCCCGCGCCGATCGCCCCGCTCGAAACCAGCACGACCTTGCGTCCGGAGACACACAGTGCATGAACCTGTTCGGCCAGCGACGCGATCCGCGCGGCGTCGAGCTGGTCGTCGTCGGTCGAGAGAACATTCGTTCCGACTTTGACGACAACGGTGCGCGTGCGGCCCATGACCTCGCGTCGAAGAGTGGCGGCGTTCTCAGTCATGGAGGCGAAAATTCTGATGCGAATGTCGAACAGGGATCAACTCTGGAATCATTCCCGTGACCGCGACGGAAGATATCAAGGGGTCGCGCAACGATGCCACTCGAAGTCCGGCTTTTCCTAAAGCCGGACTTCTCTCCGTGGAGGTTGGAGGACACACATGACGATCCGAAAAGTCCGGCTAATCAAGGCTAAGCCGGACTTCAGGCCATCATGTGTGGAGTCGGTTGGTCGCGACTGACTCTGCCTGTATGATCCCCGCCCGCTCGCCTTCCCTCGTCCTCGATCAAGCGACCCCACCGGGCTGGCCCCGGTGGCTCGCGGGTTTCTGCACTACTCACGTTGGGTTTCCAGTGAAGTCACCAGTAGTGCAAAAACCTATTTCCACCGGGACCAGCCCGGTGGGGTTCGCTTGTTTGAGGCCGAGTGAGACGACGAGGCATTCCACTCAACGCGCGGTTTGTTCCGGCGCTGCGATTGGCCCGCTCACACGAACGCGGGCCACTGTTCCCTGACTCTGCGACGAACCTGACCGACGGAGAACCGCCCCGTGGCCGATTTGCATCATGAGTGTGGGATTGCTGCGATCTATCATCTGCCCGGGGCGACTCACCGGATCGCGCCGAAGGGCGACCCCTCACAGGTCTCGCGGCTCATTCCTCGGCTGCTGTTGGACATTCAAAATCGCGGACAGTTGGCCGCGGGAATGAGCGTCTACCGACCGAAGCATCCCCAGTTGATCGACACCTACAAAAACGTCGGCACCGTCACCGAGGTCTTCCACCTCAATCATCAGGACGAAGCCACGGCCTTGATGGACAAGTACGCTGGCGTGGCGGCCATCGGCCATGTGAGGTACGCCACTTGTGGAGGCGACGATCGCGGCAACGCTCAGCCGTTCGAGCGACACCACATCGAGAAGCACAAGTGGTTCGCATTCGGCTTCAACGGACAACTCGCCAATTTCAAAGAGCTGCGGCAAGAGATTCTCTCCCAGCCCAACTTCCATCTGGCACGCGACATCGACACCGAAGTCCTGCTGCATTTGATCTCGCAGCAGTTGTCGGGAGACCGCCTCCCAAGTCTCGCTGATGTTCTCTCGGTCCTCAGCCAGCGACTCGACGGCGCTTGGAATCTGGTGTTCCTCAACGCTCAGGGTGAAATGGCCGTCGCGCGTGACCCGCTCGGCATCCGCCCGCTGTGCTACGCCTTTGATGGTGCCTTGTTCGCGGCGGCCAGCGAAAGCGTCGCGCTGGCCAATCTCGGCTTCAAACAAGAGGACATTCACAACGTGCCACCGGGTCACGCGGTACTGATCCAAAACGGAAAGCTCGAAGTTCACCAGTTCGCACCCAGCCCTCGCCGCGCCCACTGCTTCTTCGAGTGGATCTACTTCGCCAACGTGGCCAGCACGCTCGACGATCGCAGCGTCTATCTCACCCGCAAACGACTCGGCGAGGAACTGGCCAAGCAGGAGCAATTGCAGATCGACTCAAACACGATCGTCGTTCCCGTCCCCGATACGGCGAAGGCGGCGGCCGACAGCATGGCGTTCACCCTGAAAGTCCCGTCGGTCGAAGGTCTGATGCGCAACCGGTACATGGGCCGCACGTTCATCGAGGGGACCAACCGCGAAGACAAGGCCCGCATGAAGTACACGCCGCTCCGCGAGGTTCTAGAGGGGAAGCGAGTGATTCTCGTCGAAGACACCATCGTCCGCTCGACGACGATGAAAGTGCTGATCTCGCAACTGAAAGAACGCGGACTGGCGAAAGAAATCCATGTGCGAGTCGCCTGCCCGCCGATCCTGTCTCCCTGTTTCTACGGCATCGACATGACGACGATCGGCCAACTCTTCGGCCCCAAATTTCTGAAGCCCGGCGACGAACTGACTCCCGAAATCGAAGCCCGCATGGCCGCCGCGATCGGAGCCGACAGCCTGCGGTATCTCTCGTTCGACGCGATCGCCCGCAGCATTGACCTGCCGGGAACGTCGATCTGCCAAGCGTGCCTCGACGCCAAGTATCCGACGCCCGCTGGAACGCAGCTCTACCAGTTGGAGTTGGACCGAGTGAACAGTGAAAAGAGCGATACCCCGAGTGGTTGCCGAGTCTTCGACCGTTGAGCCGGCAACGAGGTAGGCCCCCCTCACTGCCCGTCCCGTTGCATTGGGTTTGCAGTCAAATGGCGATCTCGTTGAACCGCACGCGGTTGAAGCTGACACTCACCCGCAGCGTCAGCGAGGAGGCAACACCAGTCCTCACTACGCTGCGGGTGAGTGTGAATTGTGCCATCCTCAACCGTCTGCGGTATCACCGCGTGGGCAACGCCCCGCGTGTGGGGCAACGTTTGAAACGGTTTCCCGTTCAACGCGCGGGGCGTTGCCCACGCGGTTAAACGAGACCGCCTGAGGCCGCGTGAGATGCTAAGGGGCTGTGCAGGATCAATTCCCGAGAATCTCGTGTTGCGTCGCAATGAGAGCGGTGTCCGCTCGACCAATTTGCGAGCCCTTCACATTCGCGC
>JAYSQC010000496.1:0-10281 GCA_043721755.1 Schlesneria sp. | reverse complement strand
CGAGCGACGTTCGAGTCTGTTCCCCATCCACGCGCGGGGCGTTGCCCACGCGGTTAAACGAGGTCAACCCCTCAAGATCAAGTTGGCGGACCACTAGTGATGGAACCCCTCAAGACAAAGTTGTTCGACCACTAGCTCAAGCACACTTTCGATCAGGTCTCTGGAGCTGAAGGGCGGATTGGCGATCCAGAGAATGATCTCGTGACGGGCCGCCCGCTCGTAATGGATCGAGCCTGTTTTGTTGTTGTGGACGACGTTGGTTAGAGTGTCGCGACCTTCAACTTACCGGAGATTCTGATGCCCCGCTTTTGCCTCACGCTCATCGCACTTTCGTTCGTGGCGACCTCGTTCGCCGAAGACCTCGACTACAGCGTGACCGATCCCGAGTTGAAGGTCGTCAAACTCGACTCGTCGCCCGACGCATCCTTTCTCTCGGTGAGGACCGACACCACGGGACGCATCTTCGTCGGGGGGCGGAAGACGCTGTACGTCTACGACGTCGATGAGGCGGGCGGGTACAAGCCTCGTCATCTGCTGTGTGACTTCCCCGATCACACGTGGGTCAACGACATCGAGATTCGCGGCGATGACCTCTACATCGTCACGGTCAGCGCGGTCTATCGGCTGCCCGGCGCGAGGGTGAAGCGTGAGGGTGTTGCTCCCGAACGAATCTTGTGGGGTGTGCCGAACGGCCACGTCCATCAATGCTTTCATGCCTGCGCGTGGGGGCCGGAAGGAGACCTGTACGTCTCGATGGGCGATCCGCTCTGGTACTACGGCGACTTCAGCCGCCCCGATCATTGGGGGCATTGGACGATGTTCTTCAAAAGTAGCCCCGCTTCAGGTAGCCCTGTCGCTCCGCGACAGGAAGCGAGATCAAAGAAAGACGCCGATTCGCAGTCGAAGCTCGATTCACCCAAGGACGGCGTTCCCGCGACCGCGCCTCCTGTCGCGGAGCGACAGGGCTACCTTGAGAAGACCGTCCGCGTCGGCAACACCGACTGGGCGACGATGCCCTACAACGGCGTCGGGGCCGTGTTCCGCATTCGGCCGGATGGGACCAACCTGCGGAGCTTCTCGCGCGGGTTGAGGAATCCGTGCGGTCTCTGCTTCGACAAGAACTGGAACCTGTTCACCAACGACAACGATCACGAGGGGCTGCCGTCGCTGTACGCTCCCGGTCGGCTGCTGCATGTGACCGAGGGTTCGTACTTCAGTTGGCCTCGCGGCTGGTTGCAGAGCAAAACGCCCGACCGAGCCGACCTCCTGCCCGCCGTGAACGACGAGATGGGCCGAGCGGTCCCCGTGTTGCAAACGTACTACGCCGACGGCTATCTCCCCGCGAAGTACGAAAACTCGCTGATGGTCGCCCGCTGGTGCCGCCGCCAGGTTTCTTATTTTCCACTCGAAGCGAAGGGGAGCACCTTCACCGCCAAGGAACACGTCTTGCTGGAGGGCCGCGATCAGGCCCGCCCGGTCGGCGTCTGCGTCGGTCGCGGCGGCCGAGTCTTCGTCACGATCTGCTACATGGCCCAGAACGAAGGCTCGCCCACCTACCGCAGCGACCTCGCCGTCATCACTCGAAAAGACGATCCCGACACGATGCCGTTCGAGGGGTACGACGTGACGACGGTCGAACCCAAACGACTGGCGAATGAACTCATTCGAGTGCCTTGGTCGCAGCGGCAAGCAGCCCACCAAGAGGTATTTCGTCGCGATGCACGCACTCAGATTGAACCGTGGGTCACCGAGATGGCGCGGCTGGCGAATACGGACGAAGAGTTTCGGAAACATGCTGAACCGCACTTGGCATTTCATTCGCCGGTGTATTACAGAACCCGTTGGGCCGACTGGTTGCAACGGCGACAGAAGATAGATGTCCGCCACCTCGTGAATGCGTCGCGCGACGCAACTCAGTTCGTCACTATTCCGCCAAACACTGGCCCGCTGCCAAACTTGTTTTCTAATTTCAGGGGAATTCGAAATCTGGCTGAAGTCTCCAAGCCCTGGTCTCCGTGGGAAGAAATGATTGTGGCGAAGGATTCCGGTGTACGCACAATCGGCGCACTCTTCGGTGCGGAGTTCGTTCCATCATCGCTCTATCGTGACAAGACTGAGTCCAGCGACGCGAAAGTTCGCCTGATGGGTGTTCTCACCATAGGCTTCCGGCTCACGATGCCTCCCGTCAATGCCAAGCTGCCGGATGACGCGCCGTTGGCTCCGCAGCAGAAGGAGGAGGCGAACATCATCCTCTTCGCGGACGAGAAGGAGCCGATCGACCTCCGCACGCTGGGGCGAGTCGGCAACTACACCGTGGCCGAACACTGGAAGGCCCTCCCGCACACTGACGAGCAGGAGCAGCTTTTCGCGCTGCTCATGGAGCGGCTCGACGACACGGACGACAAGGTGCGGTTGCAGGCGGCGCACTTCCTGTCGCTCCTCAACGATCCCCGCAGCGAACCGAAGATCGCACTGGTCACGGCCAACGTGCAGGACAAGCGGCTCAATCTCGGGAAACTCGAACATCTCAAGCCGCACGTCTGGATGCTCGGCCCCGTTCCGGATGCCGATGGCTTCAAGACCGTTCATCCCGTCGAGACCGCCGCCATCGACCTCGCCGCCAAGTACACGTTCGATGGGAATAAGCTCGTTCCAAGTAGCCCTCCTCCAAGTAGCCCTCACGTTCCACGTGAGGAAAGCCGATCCACCAGCGACGCCAATCCTGCCAAGAAGCCACCCGAGAAACCGAAGCGTGATGGCTCCGACGGCTCTCCTCACGCGGAGCGTGAGGGCTACGAGTGGAAGCTCACCAAACCCAGCAGCCCGGATCGGCCGCTGTACGACTTCCACACGCTGTTCGGGCCGACTCCGAATTCGTCGGTCTATTCGTTCTTCCGCTTCGATGTCCCGACGGCTCAGCGGATGCAACTGCTCGTCGGCAGTGAGGACGGCGTGAAGGTCTGGCACAACGGCAAACTGGTCTTCGAGAACGATGCCGTCCGCCCACTGATTCAGCTTGATGATGTGATCCCGCTCGACCTGCAACCGGGGAGCAACGACGTGCTGGTCCGCGTGAGGATGCGAAAGGGAGTCGGCGGCCAATACCTCCACTTCAAACATCTCGGCGACGTGAGGCTCTCAATCCCCGACAAGCCGGATGGGCTGTCCCTCGCCGAGCGATTGAAGACTGGGACACTCTGGCAACATATCGATCCCAAGTTCTTGGAAGTCGACTGGCCCGAGGCGGTCAAGAAGGGCGATGTCGCCCGCGGCAAAAAGCTCTTCGCCGCTGAGTCACTCGGCTGCGCGAAGTGCCACGCCGCGACGGCCACTCAGGCGGGAGGCGGCGGCCCCAGCCTGACCGATTCCGGCAAACGCTTCACCGTCCCGTACCTCGTCGAATCAGTCCTCGCCCCGAACAAGGTGATCTCGCCCGTCTTCAAGTCGTCGATCATCGTCACCACCGACGGCAAGGTCATCACGGGCCTCGTCGTCTCCGAAACGGCCGACAAGCTGGAGGTGCTGCTCCCCGACACGAAGCGCGTCACGATCAGCAAGTCCGACATCGACGAACGCAAGCTCGGCGATGTCTCGGCCATGCCGCCGGGTGTGGTGAAAACGCCGGACGAGTTGCGCGATGTGATTGCGTATCTGTTGAGCAACCCCACGGAGTGACGACCATGATTCCAGCCAGTAACTATGTGGCTCTTCGCGGCGATGTCATCGCTGTCGCCAGCCTCACGGTTGCCGAGCAAGAGTTCGTGGCCAAATTGAAGCGACAAGCGAAGCAGCATCCGGATTGGAACGAGTTCTGGAACTATTGGACTCATGGCGTGGCCGACTTCTACAAGGACAGCGGTCTGACCCAGAAGCAGATTCGCGAGAGGGGCGTTTATCGGATCGCCCAAGACTTGGGGAGTCGGCTGGCTGTCGAAGCCGGTCTCGCTCGGGTGCCTGCCGGGTTGATTGAGCAATCCTGTTCACCGGTGTCGGACGATGCTCTGACTGACGCGGAGGAAGCGGCTCTGCTGCGCGAGGCGGGTAGGCTTGCTGGCTGGGACGATCCGGAAATGACGGCCTATGACCAACTCGATCCGAGGCGGCCAGCATGAATCGTGGTGACGCTCAGGTAACTTGAAATCCCGGCGGGTCGCATGGATAGTGTCGCGACCTCTGCGGTCGGCCGGTTGGTGCTCGACGAGACGCCGCGCGAGGCCACGGTTCCAAGGGATCAGGATTCATGGCGAAGAAGAAGTCAGCGGGTGGGCTGGAGGAGGGGACTCGGGTTCGAGTCAAACCGAACGTCGCCTCGCCCGAGTTTCCGGAAGTCTCGTTTGGCGGCTGGACGGGGACCGTGATGGAAGTCTCGGGCAAGCCGCCCGCTCCGAAGTTCATTGTGGAGTGGGACGGAGCGACGCTCGCCGCGATGCCGCCCGATTACGTGGCCCGCTGCGAAGCACAGATGCTCTACCACGTCATGGCCTGCCTTGGCGGCGATGACATCGAACTCGTGACGAACCGAGCCGTTTGACCGCGTGCTGAATGACGTAGGTAAGCGTCTCGCTTGCCCGTCTTTGCGGTGACTTGTCCGTTTTGGTAGTTGGAAGACGGGCAAGCGAGACGCTTACCCTACGTGATTCAACCGACGTGAGCATACGGAGCTGGGTCGGAGAGGCCCGCCTCCGCAAAACCCTTCAAGCGCAGGCTGCATGAGTCGCAGTGGCCGCAGGCTTGGCCTTGCTCGTTGGGGTCGTAGCAACTGTGTGTCAGACCGTAATCGACACCGAGTGCCAGTCCGCGACGAATGATGTCGGCCTTGGTGAGGGCGATCAGCGGGGCATGAATGTGCCACGCGGCGGTTCCCTCGACACCCGATTTCGTGGCGAGATTGGCCAGTTGGCGGAAGGCCGCGATGAACTCGGGCCGACAGTCGGGGTAGCCACTGTAATCGACCGCGTTCACGCCGATGAAGAGGTCGCTCGCCCCAAGCACTTCAGCCCAGCCAAGTGCCACCGACAGGAAGATCGTATTGCGTGCGGGAACGTAGGTGATCGGGATGCCGCCCGACATTTCGTCGTCCGTGCGATCCTTGGGGACGGCGATGTCGTCGGTTAATGCCGAGCCGCCAAAGGCTCGCAGATCGAGCGGCACCGTGACGTGATGCTTCACTCCGGCAGCAGCACAGACGTGGGCTGCGGCTTCCAATTCAAAGCGATGCCGCTGGCCGTAATCGAACGACAGCGCGTACGGCTCGAAACCCTCAGCCTTCGCGATCGCGAGAATCGTCGCCGAATCGAGACCGCCGCTGACGAGCACGACCGCACGATGTGGTTTGTTCGCACTCATGATGAATCTTTCCCTACCAGCCTGTACTCGTCGCGCCGAGCGAATTGATACCGAAGCGGGGCCTCGTTTACGGCCGAAGGTAGACGACCCCTGGAAAACTCAGTGGCCTGACCACATAAGGCGAGCGGCAGGAAAAAACTTACCCACGGCACCGCGCCCAGTGACCCGGACGCTTCGGAGCGTCCGGGTCACTTCGGGTAAGGTCTCTTCTGCCGCTCGCCTAAAGTGCAAAAGTCGAACTGAGGGGCTGTGCATTTTCTACTTCCGAGAGTTGTGGTCGGTATTCAAGTCACCCGCAGCGTCAGCGACGGAGATCTGAAATCGACATGTTTTGGGATGTCCTCCCTCGCTGACGCTGCGGGTGACTTCCGCGAACTCTCGGAACTTGATCCTGCACAGCCCCTTAGATTTTCAAAACAACTTCACGCCAACTTCCAGCCTGCGCGGTATTCGCGTTTGATGTACTGGTCGGCTTCGGGGGCGTTGGGGCAGCGGAGTTGGGCGGCGTCCCATTCGATTTTTTTGCCGACGCGATAGGCCACATTGCCGAGGTGGTTGGCCTCCGTGAGCCAGCCCGAGTACTCGAAGTTACAACTTGTGACGCGATCCGTTTTGCAGGCTTTCACCCATTCCTGCTGCTGGCCAGGCGAGTCGGGGATGAACGGGTCGGGGCGTTTGAAGCCTTGCGACTGACCGTCGAACATCAGTAGGTGGCGGCCGTAGTCGGCGAGCAGCATCCCCTTGTCGCCGATAAAGAGCGTGCCGCTGTCCCAGCGCGGGATGCCGCCGTCGAGCCAAATCTTCGGCTTGTTGGCTCCCTGATACCAAGTGAGTGTGACGGCGGGCAGTTCACCGCGCGGGCCGTATTCGTACTTGGCCTGCATCGACGCGGGAGCGAGATCGGGATGCGGCGGCGGGCCGCTCGCTTCAATGGTCAGGGGAGATTGCAGCTTGAGAGCCCAGAACGGCAGATCGTTCATGTGGCTGCCGAGGTCCGACATCGTGCCGCTGCCCCACTCCCACCAGCGATACCACTTCGGGCCGGGGAAGTAGACATTGTTGAACTCACGGAACGGTGCCGGGCCAAGCCACAAGTCCCAATCGACGCCCGCCGGAATGGGATCGGTTGTCTTCGGACGTTCCTGTGTCGAGACGATGTCACCGTTCTTCTTGGCGTCCTCGGGCGATTGGAAGCCCCATGCGCGCGATGTCCAGACGTGAGCCTCTTTCACGTTGCCGAGGATGCCGCTCTGCACGAGTTCGACTACGCGGTGGTAGTTCGATGTCGAGTGAATCTGGATTCCCATTTGAGTCGCCACTTTCGCTTTGGCGGCCGCCTCGCGAATGACTCGTGCCTCCCAGACGCTGTGCGTGAGCGGCTTCTCGCAATAGACGTGCTTGCCAAGTTGCAGAGCCGCCAGCGTCGCAAAGGCATGTGTGTGTTCGCAGGTGCTGACGATCACGGCATCGAACTCGTTTGGATTGTCGAAGACCTTGCGGAAGTCCACGACCTTTCGCGCCTTCGGATGCCCGGCCCCCGCCTTGTTGAGGTTGCTCTCGTTCACATCGCACAGCGTGACGATGTTCTCGGTCCCGGCGACGGCTTGGAGATTCCCGCCACCTCGCCCCCCTGAACCGATCACGGCGACGTTGAGCTTCTCGGTCAGCCCGCGTGCTCGAAGAATGGCTGGCGCGGCGAAGGGCATCGCGGCTGAAGCTTGTATGAATCTTCGGCGAGAGAGGCGGTTGGAAATGGAGTGGGTCTGGTCCGAAGAGGTCTTGCCCGCCATGAGTGTGATCCTTTGACTTGCGAACACGGAACGAGAAACGAACGTCGCGAAGAGTTTACAGGCCAAAATGAAACCCACCAGCCCGCGATTCCCAAACCCTCCTGCTCGATTGGAGCCGTCAGGTTCTCGCCTTGTTCGACAAGATGCGAATCGAAGATGACAGGGTTCGCGACTGGTTCCGCGCCGTACTGGTATCAAAAACCAAGGACGCTCAAACTGACACTCGCGCCCAACTCCAGCGTCAGGAAACCATGATTGCCGTGTCCGACAAAAGTAGCAGGCACACTCCGTGTGCCGTCCGCGAGACCGTGATTCGCAGAGGAATTCAGTGAACGGCACATGGAATGTGCCTACGACTTTGACTTCTGTCGGACACGTCCTGATTGAACTGCCAGCTCATCGACGCAACTCGATGCCCAGAAATAAGAAAGCCCTTCGACGTTCTCGTCGAAGGGCTTCTTGTTCCAGAAAGTGGAGGCGAGGGGAATTGAACCCCTGTCCTGTGATACCTCAGCATGAGCCTCTACGTGTGTATTCCGCTGATTGATGTCATCGCGGCAGGCTCAACGAACGAGGCCCGCTCACGACCAGTACCCCACAAGTCTCACTCCGAGCGTAGGTCACATTGACCCGGAGCCAGCCGGTATTTGCGTGTAACTTTCGGACTCCAACGGCAAGGATTCCTCAGTCACGGCTGCACTAGGCAGCCAAGGTCAACGGCCGATTGGCAGTTGTTTTTTGATCGGCTTTTTACGTGGCCTGCTGATCAACCACGACACGCCACCCATACCTGCAGCGATCCAGTCGAATCCGGTCGCCCCCTTCTGTGTATCGCTCGGCCTGCTGAAAGGAGCCGAGCGACGCGAGCATGGTAGCGGCCGGATGCTCAACTGCAAGGCGGTCGCCTGCGGCGCGAGCGACATCATCAATTTCGCGAGCGACGAGTCCAAAACCAAATCAGACGTGACCGACAAAAGTCGGCGTAGGGTGGGACAAGCTCGCTTCGAGCGCCGGCCCACCCTGTAAAACGCCGGCTTTAAGCTGTCCTTCTGTTGCGCAACGGATTCCACAATCGTTCGGGAGATCGGTCGCTTTTGTACAAGGCGGAACAACTCTGCAAGGCGAGCCGTGCCCCCGCGAGGCGAGGTAATTGCCTTATGAATTGCGGGTTCAATAAACTCCCAAAAATTCTGTGGATAAGGCGTGTCCTGCAATATCCAGCGAACATGGCTCATGCCTGCTTTTGAAATGGTCTTCTTTTGATCTCGATTCTTGCCCGGATTCAGAAACACCTCTCGAATGACGAGTAAGCCGACGCTGCATAGAGCCTTTGTCTCGTTGCTTCGGATCAAGATGCAGGGATGGCCGATTGCTTCAGGCGGAATGGTCCACTGGCTGGCCACTGTGTTCTTGATATCCACTTCCGTACCATCAATCTTGAGATCGAGAATATCTCCTTTTGTCGCTCGCAAAAGATGCCGGAGCCTGATCTCTATTTTTGTTCCGAGATAGGTCTTTTCCGTCTTTTCGATTTCGCTGAGTCGTAAGCGGCCCGTATGGTTAGCGTCAATTACACTGTCGATGGAATTCCGAAGCATCTTGCAAAACTCTCGTTCAAAGCGCTCGGGGCCGCCGGTGAGCTTTAGCAGTTTGTTCTCAAGCGAGGTGAC
Source organism: Schlesneria sp. (assembly GCA_043721755.1). GTDB lineage: Bacteria > Planctomycetota > Planctomycetia > Planctomycetales > Planctomycetaceae > Schlesneria. The sequence continues at coordinate 1,475 of JAYSQC010000496.1, read as the reverse complement.
TAACGCTTCGTCCTGTTCGCGCAAGTCGTTGATCGCAATTTCACCGCTCACTGGATGTACCAGTCTCGGAAGAACGCCTCGTCAATGAATGGAACTGAGTGGCTTATGCCTTAGCCTATCACTACGACGGGATAGATGACTTGGTCAACTGGATCGGACTTAGCCTGCCATTCGGACCATGCGCGAAGTCAATAAACAAGAGCTGATTCGAGTAGCAATTGCACGAGCAAATGGAGGCGGGAATGCATTGCCTACCTGCCTGTAAGCAGCCGTCTTTCCACCACTGAAAATCCAATTATCAGGAAAGCCCTGAATGCGCGCAACCATGCGCACGGTCAATTTCGGAACACCCTCAAAATCCGATGTAGGCGCTTCATTCGCGACTCCGCGTCCATCCACATTGAGTGCGGCCCAAGCGCGTCTTGCACGAGTCGGGCCAAGATCCGGCCCACCATGTTTGAGTGATCCACCGACGATCGTCGGCGCAATTTCGTTTGCCAAGTATTTCCACTCCTCTGCGCCACTCCATCCATTGGCAGCCATGAGATCGAATAGTGTTTGTCCAACAGTTGCTGGAGGATCTGGAAGCGCTTCGGGCCAACTGAAATCTTCTGAATACTCCTTGCGCACTGCTACAAAAACTACTCTTGGGCGCAACTGTGGCACACCAAAGTCTGAGGCGTTCATGAGCTTCCAACCGGGCTTATATCCCAGCTTCTCCAATTGCACGCCCACGAATTGGCGGTAATCGGAAAAAACCGCGTCAAGAATTCCTCGCACATTCTCGATCATCACAGCCCTTGGCCTGACTTCATCAACAAGTCGGATTAGAACTGGAAACAAATTTCTTTCATCGAGATCACCAAGTTGTTTTCCTGCCACAGAAAACGGAGGACAAGGCAGGCCTCCCGACAAAATGTCAATGCCACGGAATGGACGTCCATCGAAGACATTAAGATCGCCCTCTATCACTTTCCAGTTTGGGCGATTCAAACGAAGCGTGGCACAGGCATGCTTGTCGATTTCGACTAGCGCTTCGTGTTCGATGCCAGCTTGTTCATAACCTAGAGCCTGGCCACCACCGCCGGCGCAAAGTTCGAGAGTAGATAATCCTGTAGCTTTTGGCACTTCTAGCCATTTTAGCTTCGCCTCCCGCTGCGACTGCCAGAATTCTTCATGAAATCCAATGAAACTTGGCTGCGAAGATTTCGAGTTTCGTCTTTTCTTCGCTTCCATCTATTTATCATATCGGTTTGCAGATTCAATTTCCAGAACGGAATTGAAAGAATTTACGATTTGTATCGAACTGTTAGGCTCCTTGCGGTCTTCGGCATTCTTCAAGTGCCTAAGTGTCATGGGCCCGATTGGAATCTGACGCTTTCACTTAGCCTTGACTCACAAACTGCAAAGCAAAGACTTCCAGCTGTCCCAACCTACGAGCACATCATCGGGCAATCAAAGGAGCCTCAACCCAC
>JAYSQC010000495.1:0-3935 GCA_043721755.1 Schlesneria sp. | reverse complement strand
CGCCGGCCCACCATCAAACACAGAGACTTCTGATGGTGGGCCGGCGCTCGAAGCGAGCTTGTCCCACCCTACAGTTGTTTTTCAACAGGCTGTTAGAGTATGCCTTTGGCTGAGGACTGGCTCAGAGATCAAGTGTCGCTGTGATGTAGGACGGTCACTCTTGCCCGTCGTTTCCAAAAGACGGGCAAGAGTGACGTTGCCGACAAAAGTAGCCTTCATCGCTCCGCGTGAAGTCAGCCGAGTCACCAGCGACCCGGACACGCGGGAAACAGCGTCATTCACCGTTCGGCTCTCTTCACGCGGAGCGATGAAGGCTACTTTTGGCGGGCGCATCAAGAGTGCCCGTCCTACATCAGTGGCCTCGCCCCAAAACAGGAATCACAGACAACATGTCAGGCTTTCGTTTCGACACCGTTTCCGAACCGACTCCCTCGCGGGGGCGTTCGTTTTTGATGGGCATCGTGATCGTCGGTATCCTCGCGGTTGGGTTTGCCTTGATGCTTAAACAGTCGATCCCGTCCGCACGGTCGACTTCACACTTGGTCGGCACTCAAGCCCCCCAGCTTGAAGTCGAAGGCTGGCTGAATGGGCCGGGGCCGACGGCCGAAGAATTGCGAGGCAAGGTTGTCGTCATCGATGCGTGGGCGTGGTGGTGCGGCCCGTGCCGGATGGCCGCCCCTGACATGCTCGCCCTCGAACAGAAGTACCGCGAGCAAGGAGTTGTGTTTCTCGGGCTGACGAGTGAAGGTTCCGACACGCTCGCCAAGAGCAAACAGTTTTTGTCCGTCACCAAGATCAACTGGCCCAATGGTTACGGAGCCAGTCGGACGCTTCAACTGCTCGAGGCCGATTCGATCCCGCACGTCACAATCATCGACCGCAAGAACGTGATCGAAGACATCGTCATGGGGGCTGGCGGAGACTCTCACCAATCCATTGAGGCCGCGATCCAACGCGTCTTGGCGAAGACGCCGTGACCGAACCCACTCGCATACCGCACACGGGAGAAGCTGACACTCCCCCGAAGCGTGAGCGAGGAGGCAACTCACGTCCTCGCTCACGCTTCGGGGGAGTGTGAAATGTGCCAGCCTCACCCGTCTGCGGTATCTCTCCTCTGAATCCAGAAATCCCTCCCGTGACAGACTGGATTTGACGGTGGCTGCTTCTCAAAGTCTTTTTGGAACCAACACCGCAACCGGAAGCAAATTCCGCCGTCTCATAGCGACAAGTGTGGCGTGTTTGGCTCTGGTCCTGCTGCTCGGGAGAGTGATGTTCATGTTCTGGACTCCCAACAAAGTCGAGCGACGTGATGACGACAGGCTCTCGCCGTGCCCGGCCTCACCGAACTGTGTTTGCTCGCAGGATGACGATGTCGCTCACCAGATCGAACCGTTGAGATTCGTGGGGGCACCGCGCGAAACTTGGCAGCGACTGGCCACGGTCCTGACGCAACTCCCTCGCACGCGAATCGTCACGAACGACTCGACCTATCTGCATGTGGAGTTCACGACACCACTCCTGCGATTTGTGGACGATGTCGAGTTTCTGCTCGATGAGACCGCAGCGGTGATTCACGTCCGCTCGGCGTCGCGCGTCGGTCATTCGGACCTCGGCGCGAACCGCACTCGGGTCGAGACCATCCGACGGCTGTTCGAGTCGTGAGGCATCTCAGGCGAGGACCATCGCCTCGTTCAAAGTAGGGTGGGACCAGCTCGCTTCGAGCGCCGGCCCACCATCGTGCCATCACTGGAAATCATGGTGGGCCGGCGCGACGAAGCGCCGCTGGCCCCCCCTACGTCCTGCCCAGCTTCAAAAAGGCATTGGCCCCGATCTCATACGAACACGACTATCGCGAATCCTGACCACGGGCCACGATGACATCCGCGTGGTTCGCGGAGAGTCGCGACGGTGTCGCGGAATGGTCGAGTCGGACGAGATTCAACGCGGGTGATGCGGAAGTCTGCGAGAACTCCGGATCCCACGAAGGCGGCGGGACGCGATTGATGCGACGCATCCGATGCGGTTTCAGATCGTGCCAAAAGCTGGCGCAGCCGCACATCGTGATGCTCAGCACGGACAGACACAGAATGTTTCGGTACGCACGCATCGGCCGAAGTCCTCGTTGGGCGATGGGCCATCGTTGGTCGTCATCACGGCGGCGAACATAGTTTCGCCACGCCGTCTCGCCTAGACCGGTTCGCGAGTTCTGAGCCAGAGAAAAAGCGGCGCGACGGCAAAGTTCCCGCACTTCGGCAAGCTGTGCCGCAAGGGGTTCGGCAATGAACTCTCTTCACCCGTGATGGTGAGGGCATTAGTCCTCAAACACACGTCCCCACCGGGCTGGCCCCGGCGGCTCGCGGGTTTTTGCACTACTCGCCGCACCAATTCCAGTGAATGAGCAAGTAGTGCAAAGACCTGTTTCCACCGGGGCCAGCCCGGTGGGGTTCGCTTGTTTGAGGATTAGTGTTGAGGCGCAGGCGGACCGTCTTCAGGCAGACGGCTGGGGTAGCCGTACAAGTCGAACGAGGGCTTCCAGGCCTCGTAAACGCGCCGCATCAGAGCCTCGGCCATTTCAAACTTGTTCTTCTTGTACTTCAACAGCTCGGGGAGTTGCTGTTGGATTTGAGGTTCCACGAGCGGCCAACCCGTCAGGCCGAGCTGCTCATACACGAGCTTGATCTGCCCGAGCGGATCGGCTTCCAAGTCCTCGAACCGGACCTCATGCAATTGGCCCGCCGGGATCAGATGCTTGGTACTTTCGTACCGCTCAAAACAATGCGAGTACGTTTGCAGGACATCGTCTTCGAGCGAGTCGTAATAAGGCTCGCCGAGGCCGTTTTCGAGGAACAGGGTCCGACGCAAATGGACACCCGAATTGAAGACGGCATACGGCTCGCGATAGATGTAAACGAACTTCGCACCCGGGAACATTTCAAGCAACAGCGGAATCCGGTACGTGTGCGGCGGCGACTTCAACACGATCGGCTTGTTGGCCCGCATCGTCAGCTTCTTCATGAATCGCAGGAATGCGGACTGCCAGTGCGAGCGTTCTGCGGGCGTCAGGTCCGTCATGTCGAAGAAGCGCGCGTACTTGGAAGGGTCCTTCTGATGAGCCAGCATCAGGTACGGGGACATCTTCGTCATCAACACGAGGGCCATTTCGTCTTCTTGAGGCAGCGACCAGTCATTGGCCATGTTATCCATCGGCCGGGTCTTCGAGAGGGTCCAGCGTGTCAGGTGTGTCACCCAAGATTCCGTCAGCAGGAAGTTGTCCGGAGCGACACATTGGAAGAGATTGGAATAGGTCAGCCCCGGATCGAGCGTCATCAGGTTGTGCAGCAGCGTGGTTCCGCTGCGCCAGTGACCGAGGATGAAAATCGGAGGATGCTCGATCTTCTGTCGGGCAATCCGACGACCGTAAACCACCCACTCCAGAAAGTTGCTCAAGGAATTCAGCGGAGCGAGTGCCGTGATGGAGGCGATTCTCAACCACTGCCGCCAACTGATCGGCGGACGACTCGCCAACAGCCACAACCAAAATCCCAGTCCGGCTCCATGCCAAATGCAGAGCAGACCGCGTGCGTTGGGCTTCGTCGGGACTGCCTTGGCCGGAGATGTCGGCACGGAGCGAATAGGATCGCCGGAGGAACTGGGGGAAGGCATGCTCACTCGACGCGATTCCTCTTAACGGGCAAGATTCAACGCGGGCCGCAACCGACTCATCGAGAGAACACACGAGCCGTTTGAGTTCCGCACGAGTCGTTTCACGCTTCGTCCCGGTACTCTGGAAACGGTTTCAACCTAGGATTGCGGGCACCGCAGGCAGTGCGGCAGAGGCTAGTGTAGTGTCTCACTCAGATGGGAACTTATTCGGTGTTCGTTTTCATAGGTTTTGTCGCGCTCACCTCCTGAAAACGTTGAGCGCACAATGTCCC
>JAYSQC010000494.1:0-5323 GCA_043721755.1 Schlesneria sp. | reverse complement strand
GGGACATTGTGCGCTCAACGTTTTCAGGAGGTGAGCGCGACAAAACCTATGAAAACGAACACCGAATAAGTTCCCATCTGAGTGAGACACTACACTAGTTTTGAAATACGCTTCAGGCTTCAAGGAGTCGCCGCGTCACCGGAGTCGGATGCCCCGAGATCCAACTTCGACCACTTCTTCGCCGCCAGCTTCTTCAACCCGTCGGCGGTCACGGAGCCGTTCTCTTTGAGAGTCAGCGTTTGCAGGCTGGGCATTGCCAGCAACTTCTCGATGCTCGCGTCGGTGATGCCGGTCGCCCGGATCGACAACTCTTTGAGAGCGGGAAGTGTGGCGATCACATCGACCGTCGCGTCTGTCATCTGCGGCACGGTCCAGATATCGAGCAATTCGAGCGACTTCTGTGCGGCCAGATATTTCAGCCCGGAATCGCTGACCGACGCGATCTCGTGCAAGTAGAGCCGTTTCAACTTGGGAAGATCGTCGAAGACCTCCATCGCTCGGTCGTCAATGTTGGGCAGGTCGCGCAGCGTCAGTCGAGTCAGTCCCATCCCTTTGAGGGCCAGCACTCCTTCCGTCCCGAATTGCTGGCAGCGGAAGATTTCGAGTTGCGACAGTTTGCCGAGCTTCGCCAAGTGCGGCCCCGACTGATCGGTCACGGCGAAGTCCTGCATTAGCAGCGACTCCAATGTCTGGTTGTGGCTGAGGTACTCCAAACCCGAATCGGTGACCGCCGTGCTGCGGTGTTTGAGACCGGTGAGTTTGGGCAGAGCGGCGACAACTTCGAGGGCCATGTCGCCCGCTTCCATGTTGCCGCGCAAGTCGAGCGATCGCAGTTCCTGCAGCTTGGACAGACGCTGTGCCCCGATGTCATTGACTTGGTTTTGAACCAAGGTCAAACGCTGAAGCTGGCTCATTCCACTGACGATCTTCACCACGCCATTCGTCATGTTGGTGTTCGACGAGAGGTCGAGGTCGATGAGATTCGGAAACGATTTGACGATCATCTCCACCGTCACATCGTTGATGACCGTGTTTGTCAGGGCCAAGCTCTTGAGGCTCTTTAAGCCCGCAAGCGTCGCCGCCATCTCGTCGTTCAGCGTCCGGCAGTTGAAGATTTGTAGTTTCTCAAGATCGCTGAGTCTGCCAATCAAAGCCAAGTCGGCGGCGGTCAGATTTGATCCGTCTTGAATGATGATCTCGGTCAGCAAGTCACCCGCTTTCGACGAGTACTTCGTGCGTGAGCCGAACGCATCGAGCCGGGCGCGAGCCGCTTTGACATCGTCAGGGGTGGCGGTCGCAGGCTTCGCGGTAGCGGACGGTGTTGCTACTTTCGAGCCGTTCGCGGAGGGAGTCGCTCTACTACCCTGTGGTTTGGGGCAACCCGCAAGGCAGCACAGACCGACGACAGCAGAAGCAACCGTGATTCGCGACCAACTCAAACTCGACATGACCTCGCCTCACTCGATATCTAGGAAACAACAGGGGTACGGCAAACCGTACCCCTGTTGAAAATTTGTAGGACGGGCAAGAGTGCCCGTCCTACGACTGACTACAGACACTAATCGAGCTTGTGGCCTTCGGCGTAGACCGGCTTGATGAGATCGGCGACGCGCGGCGTCTTGAGTGCCGCGAGATTGGTGACCTTGAGATTTTTGGCATCCCATTCGACCTTCTCACCCCATTCGCCCATCGCGCCATCGGCTCCGCCAGCAGCAGCAGCCCACACGGCGAGGTTGCCCAGCAGGATGGTTTCAGTCAGCGGACCGGCTCGATCGATGAAGTTCGACTTGCAGATCTTCGGATCGTTGGCTCGCTTCGCGCGGAACAACTCGTACATGTTGTTGAGGTCGTTGTTGCCTTTGTCCTCCGCCTTTTCGTAGTCAACTTTGACCTTCTCGACACCCTTCAACTCGTACTTGCCGCAGTAATCGTCGGAGCTATAGAAGGCACCCTTCTCGCCGACGATCAACACGCCGCTGTCGGAGACCGACGTGATGCCATGCTTCTCGAAGACTTCCATCGGCGGCTTGTTCCCCTTGCGGTCGAGCCACCAGAAGGGAATCGCGGGCCGTTCCGAGGTCTCGGGGAACTCGAACTTAATGATCGAGCTGGCCGGGAAGCTGTCGAAGTCGTGTCCCGTAGACTTGGCGACGACGGAGATTGGATCCCGCAGCCCGCACGAGGCGAACGGAACGGTCAACTGGTGGCAGGCCATGTCGCCCAAGGCGCCGGTGCCGAAGTCCCACCAGCCGCGATGCTGGAACGTGTGGTAGATACCGGGCCAGAACTCGCGCGGTGGCGCAACACCCAGCCAGTTCTTCCAATCGACCTTTTCAAGAGCCTTCGCAATTTCTTCCGTCTTCTTTTCGATCAACTTACCCGCGTTCTCGGGATCTTCCTTCTTCGCTTGAGCGGAGAACTTTTCGAGATCCATACGGCGACCGGGGCCTTGTGCCCAGACGGGGCGGTTCGACCAAGCGAACACTTCCTTCAACGTCCCGAGCACACCTGACTTGATCTGGGCGATCGCTTCGCGCGACGAATCGAGTGCGGTTCCCTGGTTGCCCATCTGCGTGCAGACGCCGGTTTCTCGCGCGACATTCGCGAGCAAACGCGCTTCGTAGATCGTTCGCGTCAGCGGCTTTTGTGTGTAGCAACTGATTCCCAGTCGCATGGCCGCCAGCGTGATCGGGCCGTGCATGTGATCGGGCGTGCTGACGTTGCAGATGTCGATCTTCTTGCCGAACTTGGCGAGCAACTCGCGGTAGTCGGTGAACTTCTCGGCCTGCTCAAAGCCCTTGGACTTCCCTTTGCTTTCCAGCGTACCTCGGTCCACGTCACAGATCGCGACGACATTGCCGAACGTGGCTGCATTGGCGGAATCGCTGCCCCCTTTGCCTCCCACCCCAAAGCAGGCGACATTGAGCTGCTCGTTGGCCGAGCGTTCCTGCCCACGCAGATCGACGGCTCCCCCGACGAACAGTGCGGACCCGATCGCCGTTGTGTTTTGAATGAACTCGCGACGTGATGTTTGTCGATTCATGCGTCTCTCCTGTCGGCAGTACTGTGATGAGAAAGTTCTGCTCGGCAGCCGGTCTGCCGAACGGGGCGGAATCGTAATCATGTGCCCGACAACTTTACAGCAAGCCACTGATGCGTTGGGACCAGGGCCATCGCCTTTTTCAATGTAGGGTGGGACCAGCTCGCTTCGAGCGCCGGCCCACCATCCGGAAGCGTCGAGAAATCATGGTGGGCTGGCGCTACGAAGCGCCGCTGGTCCCACCCTACAGATTGTGCGGACCAAACAAGGCGATGGCCCTGCGTTGGGACCACCGTCGCTTCCTCTTGCCGGAGTCGCCCCCTACAGTGCCGCCGCGGAGTGGGCCGAGCGGCCGCGGCGAGATTGCCTTGTGTGATCTCGCCGAGGAAAGTCCGGGCTTCACAGGACACGGTGGTGGGTAACGCCCACCGTTCGCAAGGACCGGGACAGTGCCACAGAAAGTAAACCGCCGACCGCGCGCGTTGGCTTGCCAGCGCGTGGCGAGGTAAGGGTGAAACGGTGCGGTAAGAGCGCACCAGCGAATCGGGTGACCGATCGGCTAGGTAAACCCCGCCGGAAGCAAGACCAAGCAGGGCGCAGTTCGATCACGTCGCAAGGCGCGATCGGCGCGAGGCGGTTCGTCTCGTGATGACGTCCGGGTAGGTTGCCAGAGCCGGCGAGCAATCGTCGGCCTAGAGAAATGGCCGCTCACGACAGAACCCGGCTTACAGGCCCGCTCCGCATTTCTTTCGCCTGTTGAACCTCGCGCGGTAGTGATGAGACCTCTGAGCGGGGTGGCGTCAGCCCCCCAGTTCTTGGGCGTAAGCCCGCTGTGGAAGAACCGGGGGGCTGACGCCGCCCCGCTCGGAAACCTCTCACGTTGTGCCGCGTGAGGTATAAACCAAGCTTTTCCAAAATACAGACGGGCAAGAGTGCCCGTCCTACATTGTTTCCAACAGCCCGCTACGCGGCGCGACGCACGGCCGGGGCTGTCTCGCGCAGATCGACCATCGTGTGGATGTTGCCCAGCACGGGTTGAGACTCGAACCGGCCGTCCTGTTTGTCGAGCCGCAGCATCACGCTGCTCGTGGGACAGAGCATGGTCGAGATCACCTTGCCACTCACTTCCGACATCGGCACCGCCGTGACCTTGAATCGTTGCAGGATCGTCGGCAACACGGTCTTCAAAATGAGCATTGCCAGCGGTGCGCCGAGACACATGCGCGGCCCGGCTCCGAACGGCAGGTACTGGTACGGTGACGGGTTGATCTGCAACCACCGCGTTGGCAGGAACGCGTCCGGATCGACGTACAGATCGGACGAGTGATGCGTCATGAATTGACTGAACACGATCCCCGAACCGGCAGTCAGCGAGAATGGCCCGAGTTGCGTCGGCACCGCTGCGATGCGTTGCGAGTACGACGAAGCCGGCAGCACGCGCATGCTTTCCTTGACCGTCCGCTCCATGCAGGGAATATGTTCGACCTGTTCGATTGAGGGGAAGCCGCCGTCGAGTTGCGACTTCAGTTCGTGGTGCAGTTCGCTCATGGCCGTCGGGTGTTGTGCCAGCAGAAACAACGTCCACGTCAGCGAGTGGGCGGTCGTGAGATGGGCCGCCGCGAAGATCAGCGCCGCTTGGCCGACCATTTCATCGTCCGAGATGCCCCCCTCGGCGTCGTGAGCCTTAATGAGGAGCGACAGTGCGTCGCTTCCCGTCGGGTTCTGCTTGCGCTGGGCGATCAACTCCTTGATCTCGCCTTCCAGCTCACCGGCGAAGTCCAGCAACTCGGTGTAGCGGCGAGCCATCTCGGGATCGGCGACGAATGCTCCCATTCCCAGTTCGTGGTTCATGTGAACCCAGTGGTCGGTCATGCGGCCAATGCGATACGCCATCTCGGCGCTCTCGACTCCAAACAGAATGGAACTCGTCAGGCGCAGCATGAACTCGGTCATGTCGCGCGAGATGTCGCGTTCGGTCCCCGGTCGCCAGTCGTCGATCATTTGCTCGGACAGCGTGCGAATCGTGGGGACGTAGCTCAGAATCGCCTTCTTGATGAAGGCATCCATGACCAGCCGCCGGTGCCGCTTGTGTTGCTCGCCATTCATGCTGAGCAACCCGGAACTGAGCCGCCTTTGCGGCGAGTTGCGCGAGCCACGCAGAGCGAAGAACCGCGAATGAAACTCCGCGCCGTTGCTGAGAACCTGATGATTGGACTCCGCCCCGAACGCGAAGTAGATGCGCGTCCCGCCTTCCTCCAACGCACAGACGTTGCCATGCTCTGC
>JAYSQC010000493.1:0-13054 GCA_043721755.1 Schlesneria sp. | reverse complement strand
GCAACGCCCCGCGCGTCGAGCGACGTTGGAAGCCGTTTTGCCGCATTCGCGCGGGGCGTTGCCCACGCGGTTAAACGAAGCAGTCTTGCCCGTGCAAGGTATATCTTCAAAACAGAATCAGTCGTCTTCAAAACGACATCAGCACGTTGGACCTGCGTTCAACGTGCTGATGTCGTTTTGAAGAGTGGGCAAGCGAGACGCTTACCCTACGGTGTTTGAGGGGGACTCAACTCTTGAGCAACCAGTCGGCAACAACCGATGGCAGCTTGGCGGCGGGAGCGTCCGTCAACGTGACCTTGCCGCTGGAGTTGGCTGCGGTGTAGGCGGCTTGTGCCAGCTTGGCGGCGTCGCCTGTTGAGGCTTCGCCCGTGAGCAGTAACGGGCGCGGAGCCAACAGCGCCACGAGGCCGGGAACATCGCCGTACTTCACCGCTCCGGGGACCAGCATCGGATCGCGGGCGGCGGTGATGGCACTGAAACGGAAGCCTCCCGTGCTGATGGCGACTTTGTTGACGGCCGGTCCCGCTTGAGCGGCGGCCGCAGCGACGAGTGGTCCGGCGACGGGACCGAGGCCCACCAAGTGGATCCCCTCCGGCTCGTACTTGCTGTGCTTGCTGAAGGCGATCAGCGTCAGGATGTCGTGAACTCGTTGCGCGAAGAGCGAGTGATTGAAGCCTGCTGTGTACCCGACGAACTCGCGCGGGTTCGGCACCTTGCGGGCTTCCGCCAGAGGCTGCCCGTCGGCAGTGAACTCACCTTGATAAAGCAGATCGGGGAGCGCAACCGAGACACCGGCGTCGATCAGCTTTTGCACGGCGTCGATCGGCGAACCGTCGTCTTTCAGCAGCGAAGCCTTCCCCGTGTCGGCAATCCAAATCACGACCTGCTTGTTCCAATTCTTCGGCAGATAGAACAGCGTCGGAACCTCTTCCCCTTCCTTGGTGAGCTTCACCACCGTGCGGAACTGCAGCAGGTCTTCGCCGTTCGATTTGAACGTGCGGTCGTAGGTAAAGTCGTCCTTGCCGGGGAGCGTTCGTCCGATCATCACGTCCCACGCGCCACCGATGACACGACGGAACTCGGTCAGTGACGCCGCGTCCTTCGGAGTGAGTGCGGCAAACTGCTGAGCCTGATCCTTGGCGAAGCCGCGCACGATTTTCAGTTCGGCCTCTTCGGAGTACTGCGGTACGGGATGAGCCTCATCCCAGACGGTGGCCTCAGCGATCGTGAGCGGGACGAAGTCGCGTTCGACAATCGGCTCGGCGACACTCAGCTTCAGGTGCTTGTTGAAGAACGCATACATCATCGCGCGGCTCGGATGGTTGTAGTTGTGCGGATACGGGAAGTACTTCCCTTCCACGTTGTCCGGCACACCGAGCATCGCGTAGTGCTTTTTGAGTTGCGGCAAACCCTTCGTTTCGAGTTCCTTCGTCCAGTCATCGGCGGCCGACATGCCGACCGGGCGCGGAGCCAACAGCGCGGTCATCTCGATGTTGCCGGTGTTCACTCGGAGCAGGCTCGCGTTCTCGCACGTGCAGCCCCCCTGCATTGCAGTCGAGACCATCACCGCCGGGAAGAACGCCGCCGGGCGAGGATCGACGCAACCGAGCATGAACGTCTGCGTTCCGCCGCCGCTGGCACCGGTGATCGCGATGCGGTTCGGATCGACATCGTCCAGCCCGCTGAGCCAGTCCAGAACGCGAACCGAGTTCCACGTTTGCAGTCCCATCCCGTTGAGGCATCGCAATTCAGACTGGGCGCTGAACAATCCCCAGCGTTCCTGGCTGCTCATCTCGGGCCGTTGCTTGGCGAAGCCGTGGATCAACTGCGAGGTCAGCGGCCCGCCGTCGGCATAACCGAGCATGTCATAAAAGAACGCGACGCAGCCCATGCGCGCCAATTGTACGGGGATCGCCTGCAAAAAATACTGGCCGCCCACGGGATGGACCTCTCCCTTGGTCTCCAACTCAATTTTCATTTGAGCATCCGTGTGACCGTAGAACCTAGCGTTGGCCCAGTGTCCGTGAGCACACATGACCGCCGCGCGCTTCTGATTGGCGGGAGCGGGTGCTTTCGGACGGTAGAGACTGCCGGTGCAATACAGTCCGTCGCCCGTTTGCAGGATGACTTTCTCGACGGTGTAGTCGTCCTGCTCGATCTTGCCATGCACGATCGCGTTGAGCGGCTGCTTGGACGGCATCGGCCAGAGACCGTTGGCGACGAGCATCTGTCGTCGCACGTACTCGGCTCGCCGCTCCCACTCGGCGACGGTGGCCGATGGCTCCCACGGGAAGTAGCCGTTGTAGTCCTTCAGATCGCCGAGCCGCTTGTCACCGACTTTGCGTTCCGCCGTAAAGACCTTCGGCACATCGGCGCGACTGACACGCGGCGACGAAAGCGAACTCGCCGCGATCGTCGCAGCTGCAACTTGAAGTGCGGTACGACGGCTGATCGGAAGACGGTCGGTCATGTTGCAGGCTCCAAAGAATGAGAGGTCACGCGAGGCGGCGGCATCATAGAAATCGCTCCAGCCCGATGCGACCATCAGAGTGGACCTTCTGGATATACCTCGCGCGGTCGGTGATGAGACCTCTGAGCGGGGCGGCGTCAGCCCCCCGGTTCTTGGGCGTTAGCCCTTAGCGGCAGGGCTTCCAAGGTGCAAAACACCGAGGAATCCAGCCTGTAGCCGAACTCGTGAGAGTTCGGACGATCAGTGATCCGATCTGAATTCTCACGAATTCAGATGCAAAAGCGGGGAATCACCACCTTGGAAGCCCTCGCCCTTAGCGGGAAGAACCGGGGGGCTGACGCCGCCCCGCTCAGAAATGTCTCACGTTAGTCCCGCGCGAGGGATCGCTTACGAGGAGACGTTCAACGTCGTTGCTGTCGAAGTGCATTGCCGGACGGTTAGACTGCCGCGCGACGACAGATGTTCTCGCCATGCCGCTCAGTTGACCCCACGTTTCAATTGCCACATTGCCAAGGAGCAGACCGATGCCGTTCCAATACTGTCTCAACGCCAGCACGATTCGACCGACGCCGATCCTCGACAAGATTCGGATCGCGGGTGAAGTCGGTTACTCGGCGATCGAACTCTGGCACGATGACATTGAGGCGCACATCGCGAGCGGTGGGACGTTGGCGGACATCAAGCAGGGACTCCGTGACGCGGGTCTCGCGCTGCCGACGACGATCTATCTGGCGGGCTGGTGCGACACAACGGGGACCGCACATGAGGCGGCTCTCGAAAAGATCAAGCCGCGACTCGCCGCCTCCGCCGAACTCGGATCGGCTCACATCATCTCGTGCCCCGCGATGGGAACGGTCGATGTCGCGCTGGCCGCTCACAATTACCGGGAACTCCTCGATCTCGGCCTCTCGTTCGGCGTGAAGCCCGCGATGGAGTACCTCGGGTTCGTCGAGCAGCTCAACACGATCGAGTCGGCGTTGGAGATCATGACCCTCTCGCAGCATCCGCAGGCGACGATCATCCTCGACCCGTTCCACAACTTTCGCGGGGGCGGATCGTTCGAGTCGATCGGCAAGCTGCGCGGAGACCAGATCGCGATCAGCCACTTCAACGACACGCCCTCGTCGCCGCCTCGACTCGAACAACACGACCACAGCCGCGTCCTACCGGGCGAAGGGCATCTCGATCTGAAGCAGTGGTGCCGCCTGCTGAATCAGGTCGGCTATCACGGCTACCTGTCGCTCGAACTCTTCCGCGAAGACCTCTGGGCACGCGATCCGTTTGAAGTGGCGAAACTCGGACTGGAGAAGATGCGCGCGTCGGTTGAGGCGTGATTCGTTTAACCGCGTGGGCCACGACGCGGCGTAGCCGCCGCCAAAGTCGCCTTCATCGCTCCGCGTGAAGGAAGCCGAGTACGAGTCCAGCATCGTTTGGCATGATCAGCGTCCACTCCCATCGGCTTCCTTCACGCGGAGCGATGACGGCTACTTGTTGAAGACGGCTACTTGTTGAAGACGGAAACGCGCACGGGGCGACAAGAATCTCAGACCGAGTAGTACGACGGGGCAGATCACGCGCCGATGACCTCACGGGTCGCAACGACCGCCGCGTCGATCACGGTCTCCAATGAACCTCGTTCAAGGATCGAGACCTCTTCCTGATACAGCCCCTTTCCATACGAAGCGGCATCGGGCAGATACCAGACGTTGGAGCCATTGGCCAACGTGCCGATCACCAGCGTCACGTCGGGGAACCGTTCGCGCAGAGTTCGTTGCAGCACGTTGTAGTGTTCGCCGTCGAGAGCGATCCACACGGCATCGCCCATGCGCCAGAGAACCAACTCGAACGGATACGTCTCTCCGGCGGGAAGGTGAGCGACGCGCGTGAGTCGTCGAGTCGTTCGTTCCACGAGTGCGCGAGCATCTCGAATGCGACCAACATCACCGCTGTTCGTGGCGCTGGCCTCATCGACTCGGGCGCGAGTCAGCTCGGCTTCGATCTCCTCCCGCTGCGGCAAGTCGGCGCGATAGCGCAGTGGCACGAGGACTCGCCGCACGTCCCACCGCTCTGTCGCAAGGCCCCGTGGGGTAGGCATCTCCGCGTACTTCCAAGTCCCGAGCGTCGCTCCCGACACGACCGGTCCCGCGTACACGAACTCTTGATCAGCGGGCGGCAACGCTTCGAGTGCCGACAGAGCCGCATAGCCAAGCTGCCGCCCGTTTCGATCCGCGACGGCCACGTCTCCGACGAATCCCTCACGCGGGCCGATGTCCCCGGACGCACCTTGGACAAACAGACACGGGCAGGCCGTCGCGGCCTCAACGACCTCACGTAACGCCCCGATGTAGTCGGGGCTGATGAGCGTATTCTCCCACGCGAGCGTCGTCGGATGACACGCGTAGTTCACGACGGTCGCGAGCGGTTGCCCTGTGTTTGAAGCGATTCGCGCGACGAGGACCGTGTCGTCCGTCGGCCCTTCCGGATGGAAGCCGCAGACCGCGTGACCGCGTTCGGCATCGAACGCATCGCGGTGTTGAGCCAGATCGCAGCGACCGACGCCGTAGACAATCGTCGCCGCGACGAGACCACTCCGCGCCTCATCCACCAACCGCGCAATCGTCTTCGCCAGCTCATCGAGATATGGCGGGATCAGCTCGCCACCGGGCAGCTCGCGCCGTTCGAGGCCCATCAGCCCCGCTCCGTGCGTGTGCGAGAAGAAGACCGTCAGCGCGGCTCGCTCAATTCCTGTCGAGGAACTCACCACATCCAGCAGCCGGTTCATCTCGACCGTCCAGAGCAGGCAATGATCGACGGCCACGATCACACGCTGCGATGCCTCATCGTTCTGAACGCTTCTCAGCAGCAGGACCGTCGCGGTGAGCGGCCGATGCACCCCCGTCGATCGCTCGTGCGTCGCGGCCCCCCACATCCGGTGATAGATGCCCACCGGCGGCGTGATGTCCGCCCGAGCGACTCCCGCCGAACAACGACTCTGTGATGTCTTGACGCGGGATGTCATCTGGGCGATCTCGACTTGGGGGCAGCACTGAAATAACGCTCACGTTTACCAAGTTGCGGTGAACGACTGTGAATTCAGAACCCGCGCGGCCCGCAACTCCGGTGCAACGTGTTGTTATGCGGCGTTCCCATAATTATCGCGATCACGGTTCCCCAGTCGATCGGAGTCTTGCGTACTCGGACTTTGACAACACTCGAATCGCTTGGTGTGCGACATCAATCCCTGCTTTACCACAAAGCGAAATGATCGAGTTTGGAATGGTGACAATACGACACCCCGATTCTGAATCGATAAACGACTGGAATTCGAGAATCTTGCGAGCGTCAAGCTCTGTCAAAACGACTAAGTGGCTCTTGAGCCAGCGTTCTACCTTGCGAAAGGCGGCTCGATCAAACTCTGGTCGCTTGAACAAGGAGACTATCACTGAGAAATGCGTTGCACGCTTTCCAGTGATGGGTAACACATCACCAATCGCGATTTGCTGCTGAATCGTGCCACCAAGCTGATTCGGTAGTTCACCAATGGCCGAAGAATGGCCCGATGCCAGAAACTGTACCGAAAGAACATTTGTCACAGAGGAACTCATTGTTGAGCCGCATAACTATTAACTATCTCATTGTCGCCTTTCGCTACGCGAAAGGACGTTCTTTCGCGGAGCGAAAGACGACAGTAATTGATGCACCGATCTTTGGTTGGACACGGGATCGGCTCCGATCGCTGTCACTTTTGCCCGTCTTACCGCAGCGGACGGCCTTCGAGCGGCTTGCCGTTGGTGTCGAGGATCTGGAAGTGATGGATGCCCGGTTTGCGGTCGCTGACGTGTGTCCAAACGATCTGCTTGTCGCGCGTCACCTCGAACAGCCGGACTTTTCCCGGTCCCGTGTGATAGGCGGTGATGACCGTGTTGCCGTTCGGAAGCCGCTGCGCGCCGCAGGCATCGTCGAATGGCTTCGATGGAAAATCGTCATTCGAGACCTGCCAGACCGTCTTACCCGCCGCATCGACTTCAATGCTCAAGTTGCCGAGCGTGCAGTTAATCAGCGTGTTGCCATCGTCCAACCGGATCGCGGTGAAGGGCCAGTGAGGCGTCGCGACTTCCCAGACAACTTTGCCGTCGGGCTGGTACTCGCGAACCACCTTGTCGAGAAGCTGAGGCACGAGGTAGTTCCCGTTCTTCAGTTTGCGAGCCATCCGCGTTTGCAGGTGATGATCCTTCGTCTGAGCCTGCAGCGCCACCTCGACCGCAATCTTGCCATCGCGCGTCACTTCGAGCAGCCTCGGTTTGGCTCCCGCCTCTGTCAGCAGGATGTTGCCGTTCTCCAGGGCCTGCGCCGTGTTGACCTCGGACTGCGTCCCCTTGAACTCGAAGACCGTCTTGCCTTCGCGAGTCACCTCAACCACCGAACCACCATCGTTCGCCTTCGACAACGCCAACAAAACATTTCCGTTGGGCAGCACCCAGCCGTCGCGAGTCGATTTTGGATACGACCACGTCACCTGGCCGTCGCCATCGAGAATGTAAGTCTCGCCCCCTGTCGCGAGGAACGAGTGCGTGATCTTCGCTGGCGCATCGGCGGCAGAAACCGAACGTGTGAGCGTGAGGCAACTGAGTGCAATCACGGCCGACAGAAAAACGGAACCAACTCGTGAGGCGAAGGGCATCGGGTGTCTCGCTGGGTGAGGGACGTGGGGCAGGTTTGTAACCTGCTCGTGACAATGCAAACTGCGGGAAATTTGACGGGCAGGTTACAAACCTACCCCACGAATCATTTGACAAGTGGTCGCGGCTTGAGTCCCTTTGACTGAAGCAGCTCATCGGCCCACGCGGCATCGTCGGGTTTGAGTGGCGGGTCGAGAGGAGCGGTGTAGTCGAGCGAAGCGTAACGGCCCTTGCGGTAGCAGTCGTTGAGCAACGGCTGTAACTGCAACACAACGTCACGGTCTGTCGGGCGAAGCGGGATGCGAATGTTGGGGAGGGGTTTGGAGAGCGCGACCGGATACAACTCGGCCTCATCCGGGTGCGTCACTCGCCGGATGCAGATCAGATAAGGCGTCCGACAATTTTTGGGAACCCGCCGGGGATCGACGGCCATGATGAACTTCCCCTCGCGGATCAGGTCGATCTCGACGAGGTTAATCCCAGCCTGAAAGTACTCGGCCCGCTTGCGGATGTAGGCGTTTCGCCCCGCTTTGCTGGTCTTGTTGGCGGGACTGAGAAGTTCGATTGCCGTGACAACCCGTTTGCCGCTGGTGAGGTCGATGATCTCGATGCGCCGTAGCGTTTGCGGTTCGTCGGCGATTTGCACCACGAACGGCTCGGCTACGGCAACAGACGAATCTGACTCGGACATCCAAGGCATATTTGTCGGCCGCTCAGCCACACCGACATCGGGATAGATCGCTCTCGACTTCCCTTCGATGTAACCAACCGAAAGGCTTTCCTCGAGGTGAGCTTCCAAGTCGCCGGGAAGTTGTTCGTTCAGTGCCTCGGCAATGTAAACCGCGAGAGCCGTATGAACGCCACTCCAGCGACGCTCCATGTACGGGTTCATTCCCGGAAACGGATTGTTCATGGATTGATCCCTCCCCCCGTCACATCGTCCTCACGCCTTGAAACCGTTCACATACGGCAGCTTGGCGGCAGCCTGCTTTACGGCCTCGGCTCCTTCAAGGAGTTGCCCGAGGAAGTCCCAGTTGCCCGTTGTCAGCGAGCCTCGTGCGCTCTCCAACATCGTGATCGGAAACGAGAGGCTTCCGGCGCGGACCTGCTTCGCTTCGAGATCGACCGTCACCGACAACTTCGGATCGGCAGTGATCGCCGCCGCGAGCTTGTCGAGATCGCCGCGCGCGGCATTCACGCACGGCACGCCGAGACCCGTGCAGTTGCCGAAGAAAATCTCAGCGAACGACTCAGCGACGATGGCTTTGATTCCCCAACGGATCAGCGCTTGAGGAGCATGTTCGCGCGACGAGCCGCAACCAAAGTTGCGGCCTCCGACGAGAACGCTTCCCCCTTGGAAGCGGGCATCATCAAACGGATGCTTCGCGTCCTGCTTGCGGTCGTCCTCAAACGCATGTTCGCCCAGACCATCAAACGTCACGCACCGCAGAAAGCGAGCAGGGATGATCCGGTCGGTGTCAATGTCGTCGAGCAAGAGCGGCACGCCGGTGCCTGTGATTTGGGTGATGTTTTGCATGGTGTGGTGTCTTGGAAGTGGTCTCGCCGCAGATGCGGCCGTGAGAAGTTGTTTTGAAATCTGATGAAGCACTTCACCGCGAAATCGTGGGTGGAAGGAATCTCAAGTGGAATCGCTTTTTGCTCACGCGGCGGGTTCGTGTTGAAACGGTCGTTAGTACATTTCGAGCATGTGTTCGCCGTTGTGAGCGGGGTTGCCGGTCAGCCGACGGCCTTGAAGATCGATGACCAAGTCCAGCATCTCCAGTGGTATTTGTCCGACGAGTACCGGGACATCGTCGGGAACTTCCACCACATCGACAGAGCAGAACCGGTCGAGCAGCGTGATTCGAGCAGGTCCATAAACGCTGAACGTCGCTTTGCCGCGAGTGGTCGTGGAGGTTTTCTCGTAGCTCTTTCGCAAGCCAAGTTGCTGGATGTAGCGCGTCGGCAATGCCAAGGTCGTCGAACCCGTATCGACGAGTGCGTCGTCAACAGTGATACGCCGTATGGCCTCCGAGCCGAGTAATCCATCCTCGGCAGACCACAAATCGTCCAGGTTTTCAACGGTCACTTGGGTGAGGACTCGGCCCATAATTTCTGTCTCCATGATGGCAGGGGACATGGTTGTGGTCTCCATTGGAATGGGAAAGAGGATCGTAGTGACATGCAGACGATCACAGCATCTCGCGGACATCGCTGACGCAGCCGTGGATGGCGGCGGCGACGACCATCGCGGGACTCATCAGCAGGGTGCGACCGGTGGGACTGCCTTGGCGACCTTTGAAGTTGCGGTTGCTGGACGAGGCACAGACTTCGCGGCCTTTCAGCTTGTCGGGGTTCATGGCCAGGCACATCGAGCAACCTGCGCCGCGCCACTCGAAGCCCGCCGCTTCAAACACTTTGTCCAAGCCCTCGGCCATCGCCTGCTCGCGGACAAGTTGAGACCCCGGTACGACGAGGGCCTTCACGCCCGGTGCCACATGGTGCCCCTTCGCGATCGACGCCGCTTCGCGCAGGTCCGAGATGCGGCCGTTCGTGCAGGAGCCGATGAACGCCACGTCGATCTTCACGCCGCGAATCGGCTGATTTTCTTTGAGGTCCATGTAATCGAAGGCGTCTTGAATCCCCTTTTGATCGTCAGTCGAGAAGCCTGCCAACGCGGGCAACTTCTCACTGACACCGACAGACTGCGCGGGGTTGATCCCCCACGTCACGGTCGGCTCGATCTCGCTGCCGTTGAACGTGACGACATCATCGAACTCGGCGTCCTTCGGTGAGGCGAGACTCAGCCACCACGCGGCCGCGCGGTCGAAGTCGGCACCTTGCGGGGCGAACGGACGGCCCTTGATGTAGTCCACCGTCGTCTGGTCTGGGTTGATGTAACCGCAGCGGGCACCCCCCTCGATGCTCATGTTGCAGACGGTCATCCGCTCTTCCATCGTCATCCGATCGAAGACTTCGCCGCTGTACTCATACGCATAGCCCACGCCCCCCTGCACGCCGAGCTTGCGGATGATGTGCAGGATCACGTCCTTGGCGTAAACGCCGCGTCGCAGTGCGCCGGTCACTTCGACCTTCCGCACCTTCGGCTTGCCCAGCGCGAGCGTCTGTGTGGCGAGAGTGTCGGCCACCTGACTCGTACCAATCCCGAACGCGATCGAACCGAACGCCCCGTGCGTACTGGTGTGACTGTCACCACAGGCGATCGTCATGCCGGGTTGCGTCAGTCCCTGTTCGGGACCAACGATATGCACGACACCCTGCCGCTTGTCGTCGAGGTTGAAGAAGCGGATGCCGAACTCACGGCAGTTCTGTTCGATGGCCGACATCATCTGTTCGGCCAGCACGTCGAGGAACGGCCGGGCCTGATTGTCGGTCGGCACGATGTGATCGACCGTGGCGAGAGTCCGCTCGGGAAAGAGGGCCTTCAGACCACGATCACGCAGCATCGAGAAAGCCTGCGGGCTGGTCACTTCGTGAATCAGATGCAGTCCGATAAAGAGCTGCGTCTGGCCCGAAGCCAGCGAACGAACCGAGTGCGCATCCCAAACCTTGTTGAACAAATTGCGACGGTCAGTCATGACAAAACCCAAGTGAAACGGGGCCGAAAACAAACGCGGGCCGATTGTAACAACGGACCAGACGAGGTGCGAACCGGCTCGATGAAGTGCGTTGCCTGAGGCGGCAACGCACGCGAATCGGTTGCCACAATCCCTTCAGACCGAATTGAGTCCAGATTGACGTGTCCGATAAAAGTAGCAGGCACACTCCGTGTGCCGTCCGCGAGACCGTGATTCGCCGAGGAATTCGGTGAACGGCACAGGGAATGTGCCTACGACTTTGAGTTCTGTCGGAAACGTCCAGATTGGGAATTCGAGTTCGGCGCGAATACCATCCCTCGCCAACTCCTTGAGCCGCGATCACGATGTTTCATCGCAAAGCCAACGGCGTCGCGGTAGAACGAAAAGCCGCACATGGGGCCGGATGTCGAATGGTTCCCATCACGAATGAATTGAACACGAATGAATTGAAGAGGAGCGATGATCGTGGGTTTGATTCTTGCCAGCACATCCCTTTACCGCCGGGAACTGCTGATGCGTTTGGGGTTGCCGTTTGAATGCCATCCCTCGGGACTGGATGAGGACGCGTTCAAGTTGGATGGAATCGGGCCGATCAGCTTGGCGCGAACGCTGGCGACGGAGAAGGCGTTGAAATTGGTCACGCCGTTTCCGCTGGCCACGATCATCGGCTGCGATCAGGTCGTCGATGTCGATGGACGGATTCTTGGCAAGCCGGAGTCGCTCGAAGCGGCGGTCGAGCAACTGTCGTTATTGCAGGGCCGGTCGCATCGTCTGGTCACGGCGGTTTGTGTCTGGCACGAGGGACTGATTCACACGCATGTGGATCTGACCACCTTGTCGATGCGTCCCATTCCGGTGGAGGCCATCGCCCGCTATCTCGCCGCCGACAAGCCACTCGACTGTTGCGGCTCGTACAAACTCGAAGCGCGCGGCATCACGCTGTTTGAACGAATCGAATCGGACGACCACACGGCGATCACCGGCTTGCCACTGATCGCGCTCACAACTCTGCTGAAGCGGTGTGGGTATCAGATTCCGTGAGGATGACGGGCTTGTTGGCGGCAGACGAAATCACCGTCAGTCCCGTCGCGTCCTATCCCGGATGATTCCTGAGGAACCACGAAATGACGTGTCCGACAGCAGTCAAAGTCGTAGGTACATTCCCGGTGCCGTTCACCGAACTCCTCGGCGAATCACGGTCTCGCGGACGGCACACGGAGTGTGCCTGCGACTTTTGTCGGACACGTCCGAAATACTCGAAAGACACGAAATTGAAGAGAGTTGCGGCCAGAGCACCTCAGACATCGCGCGTCGTGCCGTTGCGGTCACTTGAGATCCGTACTCTCGTCCCCTCTTCACTTTCGTGTTTTTCGTGGTGAATCATCTGGGCTAGGCCTCAAGCAAGCGAACCCCATCGGGCTTGTCCCGGTGGATTTAGGTCTTTGCACTACTTGTGACTTCACTTGAAACCCAACGTGAGTAGTGCAGAAACCCGCGAGCCACCGGGGCAAGCCCGGTGGGGTCGCTTGATCGAGGGCTAGGGTCGCTCGGCGAGAAATGACTCAACCTCACGACGAGTCTGCGCGGGAGTGACTGCGGGATAGCCGAACCAGATCAGCCCGACCACGCGCTGCCTCGTGGCGTCGATCCCGAGCAGTTCAAAAAACTCCGCGTGCCGCGTGACATCGCCTGTCGTCCACTTCGTGCCGATGCCCGCCGACCACGACGCCAGCGAGAGGTTCTGAATGAAGCAGCAACACGCGGCGTAATCTTCCTCGCGTCGCAGCGGATCGTCGGCGAGATCGCACGTCACAACGAGCCAGCCGGGAACCTCAGCCCACTTCCGCCGCTTGGACTCGGCCTCAGTCGGTCCCTTTGCTGCGGCGACAAGACGCGCGTTCAATTCGATCACGGCGTGTTTGGTCTCCGGCCCGAGCCAGACAACGTGCCAAGGTTCGGTCTTCTTGTGATTCGGTGCCCACCGCGCGACATCGAGTGCGTCAAGAATCACGTCACGCGGAGGCAACTCCGGCCGAAAGGCTCCAATTGTCCGACGACCTCGAATGGCATCGGCCACACGCGGATCGACGGTTGGCAAAGTTGGTTGTTGTTCGGTTTCGTTCAATTCCAGCTTCCTTGTACGACTCACGTTTTGTTTCTTCGCCGGGCGCGCAGATTTGTGGTGGCGTTTTTTGGGCGTCCGTACTTCCGAGGAATCTCTGAGCGGGGTGGCGTCAGCCCCCCGGTTCTACGGGCGTCAGCCCTTCTTGGGTGGCAGAGAACTTCCAGAACCGGGGGGCTGACGC
>JAYSQC010000492.1:0-3240 GCA_043721755.1 Schlesneria sp. | reverse complement strand
TAACTGCTTGTTGAAAAACGTAGGATGGACGCCCTCGTCCGTCCGTTTTTAACTAGAAATCGCTCGGACGAGGGCGTCCAAGTTACGTTCTTCAACAGGCTGCTAAGTCGGCCCGCACCCGCCGCGGTGCCCGCACGCCTGCCACGCACGGTAGCGACGGCCCTGCAAGACGGTGCGGATGGTACCGGTTGTTGAAACCGGGATGACTCCTCGGAAGCTCACCCGCTAGCCAACTCTTCGTGACCGGCAATCGCGGAACGTGACCGGCCGATTTCGCCGAAGCGGGTGAAATGGAGTCGCGATGCGTGTGGCCGCCCTCCGAACATCAAGGCGTCGGATCCATCGGCAGTTTCCGCCGCTCGGGTTTCGCGGCCCAAGAGTGGCGGAAGACCAGCCGTCCGTTGAGCAACGTGGAGGGGATGATGTCCAACCAGACATTCTCAATGCCCCAATTAACCTCAATGTCCCAATCAACTTGGGCGTGTCCGACAGAAGTCAAAGTAGTAGGTACATTCCCTGTGCCGTTCACCGAATTCCTCTGCGAATCACGGTCTCGCGGACGGCACACGGAGTGTGCCTGCTACTTTTGTCGGACACGTCAACTTGGACCAATCCAAGTTGATTGGGGCGGGAAGCCTCTCTGCGAATTGCTCAACGGCCCGCCTTGGTCAACGTGTTGTGACTGTGAATCTCTTTTGAAAGGAAAACCTCCATGCGTTGTTGGATGATTACGGTTGCTCTGGTGGTGATCGCGTTGACGGCGAACGAAGCACAAGCCGCACGTCGAGTCTTCAGTGGAAACGGCCAGACGGTCTCTCGCGGAGAAGGCCCGTTTGGCCGATTGATGGAAATGGAACGTCGGAAAAACGCCGCATTGCGGGAGATGTTCCGTCGGTAGTCACCGATGCTCACAACCTGAACTGATTGCCCGGGCCGCAGGCTGACTTCCTGCGGCCCTGTTTCATTTCTGTGGGGGCCGGCACGAGGCCGGATGAAGGTGATCAGACACCCTTCAACCACGCCAGAATCTGTGCCTTGATCTCATCTCGAATGCGCCGAAACTCACTTAGCGTTGCCTCTGGCGATCCTGCAAACGCCGCAGGATCAGCGAACGGCCAGTAGAGGCGATTCAGCACGCCTGGCCAAATGCGAGGGCAACTCTCGTTCGCTCCATCGCACACGACAATCAAGTATCTCACCGCCATGTGCCCCAAGAATTCTTGAAGGTCCTTCGGGCGATGGCCGGAGATGTCGATGCCCTCCTCTGCCATCACTTGGACGGCCAAAGGATGAACCTCGCTCTTGGGTTCGGTCCCTGCGCTGTGAGTCTCGAAGCGGTCGGCGGCATAGTGCCGGAAATACCCTTCGGCGATTTGGCTGCGACAAGAGTTTCCCGTGCAGAGAATGAGGATGTTTGGTCCGCTCATGGTATTGATGGATTCCGGGTTCGAGGTTCGGCGCACAGAACAAACGAAGCGGCCTCGTGACGCCGAACACGCCACGAGGTCGCTCACTGTCTCAATCCGGGCGAACAAGCGGGAAGCCTGCCGCCGGCGGATCACTCACACTTCACCGTCACTGGTGATCAGAACTCGCCGACGACCTTGCCGTCTTGGCAACCGACCAAGTACTTCAGCACGACGGCATCCATGTTCTCGCTGAGGAACTTCACCGAGCCGTCACCCATGACCGCCTGGCAGCCACCCGTGTGGAAGCTGAACGGTTCGTCGTTGGGACCACAGTTGTTCGTGGTCCAAGGGCATTCCACTGGGCCACCGATGGGCGTCTTGTAGTTGTTGATCCCGGCAACCCTCGATCCGGTCGAGTTGCTCGGCCCCGAATAACCGTTGGCACCCGCATCGGGATCGGCCCAAGCGTACATGCGGCGACCGTTGGGAGTCGCCGTGCCGCTAAGAAGGTAATCGGGGGCTTCCGGATCGGTGGTGATCGGCGAAGGACGAGCCGACAGCGAACCAAACTTGGGAACAGCGGGAGTGCCTCCCGTACGTCCGCCATAGGAGCGGCTAGCATCCTCGATACAGAGGATCGTGTTCGACGTGCCGTCGAGCACAGCGCCGATGCCCCAATTCTTGTCGCAGGAGAGCATCCCTTGCACCGTCGCGGCAATGCGCGGCGCACCCGAAGCGGCACGACTTCGAGTGATATCGTCGATGTCAGACACGGCGGGGAACATGTAGTCCCACACGCCGTAACCATCCGGAGCGCGAGTGCTCGGAGCGACTGGAGTGGACGGACAGACGAAGCTGGGGATTTGGGTCTTGGCGGCAGCCACTGTGGTCGGATAAGCCGGATCGTTGTAGACCGCCCCGATGGATTCGGGATGCAGGACCGCAATATTGTAACCCGCTGCCGACATGCTCGAGTACACCAGCTTCTGGTCCATCTGGTTGTAGACGTTGGCCATGTCGATGTACGGCAGCAGCAGCGTCGGCGTTGATTGCGACATGTATGTCGTCGTTCCGGTACCGGTGCTGTCGCACTGGCCGGGGTGAGGCAACTTGCGGTACGTGCTTTCAAAGTTGTGGACGGCCAGGCCGAGTTGCTTGAGGTTGTTCTTGCACTGGGTCCGTCGAGCGGCCTCACGGGCTTGCTGGACTGCTGGCAGCAGCAATGCGATCAGCACGGCGATGATGGCGATCACCACCAACAATTCGATGAGTGTGAACCCTCGTCGCGCCGGAGCCGGACGAGTCATGCGGAGCTTGGTCATAAATACTTCCTTTTGAGCGAGCCAAAAAAACACCAGACATTGAAGGTCATGAAGCACTCGCCTCACGCTTGTCGCACTTGGACAAGCCACCTGAATCTTCGATCATCATCCATCCATGACCACTGCCCACCGACGGCCCGTCAGTAACAGAATTGGCGAGACTCAACTTGGCTCTGCCAGAGTTCAGTCTGTCCCAGGTGATCAGCCTGAAACCGGCCATTGATGCGGGCGGGATTGAAGCATCCCTTCAATAAGACTTCGGGTAGCCATTGTGAAAAAAAATTCACATTCGACGAAGTCGAAGGCTCACCCAAAGTGGCCCTCATCGCTCCGCGTGATGAGCCTTTCACGAGGGACCGTCGATCGACCGAACACGCTCCCGACCCCGGGAATCTCCGACCGGCATGGCTCTATACCTCGCGCGGCCAAGAATGAGGCCATTGCCTCGTTTAACCGCGTGGGCAACGCCCCGCGCGTCGAGCGATGTGGGACGCTGTTTTGCCATCGAC
>JAYSQC010000491.1:0-13767 GCA_043721755.1 Schlesneria sp. | reverse complement strand
TCCGTTACTGGAAGGGATTGATCGACGAGGTCGTGATCCTCAATCGAGCCATGAAGGCGGCCGACGCCGAACTGATGTACGACGCCGGTCGGCCGATGCAGTGAGGCAAGCAGGTAGAGTGCGTGGAGTCTTCGGAACGCACCGTCTTCGGCCCAAACGGTGCGTTCCGAAGACTCCATCGAGGGCTGCGCCTCAGACCAAAGTCGCCTTCATCGCTCTGCGTGCAGAGAGCCGAGTCAGTGGAGCGGTCGATGGAACAATCCACGTTGAACTCGCGCCCGGCTGTCTTCACGCGGAGCGATGAAGGCGACTTGGAAGGCAAAACAAGAACTTGACTCAGTGAGTCAAGTTTGGAACTCGATGGAGTCCACGCACCCTGCCGCGGCGGCGATTTCAATCTGTATGCTTGATCAACCCGGTTTTTCAGATCGTCGGCTGGTCCGGTCGAGGGCGCGCTTCACGCGCTTCCACAGCGCGGCATTGTTGAGCCGTTCCAGCCCGAGGGCTTTCAGGCAGCGCTCTTTCGTCGGGTACTGACCCGTTCGCCACGCTTCGATGATCCGAGCCTCTTCCGCTTCGGTCGCTCGATGTGATCCTGCGCCTGGGTCGCTCGGTGCGTTCTCGATCACAGGCGGGGACACCATCGCCGCATCTGATCGCGGTTCGCCGTCCGCACTCGCCGCCGATCCACCTGCCGTCGTCATCGTCTCTGTCCTTAATGAAGTCATTCGTTGAAAGTATTTCAAAACTTGTTGTTGCCTCGAAAACTAGCCCGACGCGCAAGCGAGGGCTGGATATTTGATGACGGTAACGCCCTCGCTTGCGCGTCGGGCTAGTTTTGAAATGCGATCTAGGAAGTCGTTGTCGCGCTCGCGCCAGACTTGTTCGCGACACCAAACGCCACCAATGTAGCGTCGCGCTCCCGGTTCTGCCGCAGGACTCCTGATGGTTCTGTTTCTATCGGGGAATGAGGCCGCAACTCTTCTGACATCGTAAAGGACGACGCACATGAACCAGCAATTGACCAGACGTGACGCATTCAAGACGGCGGCGGGGGCGATGGCCGTGGGAGCGATTGGCTGGGGTTCGGCAGGCTCGTTCGAGACGAAGGCGATGGCCGCAGATCGGCCTGTGGAAGCGGACTACAAGATTCAGCACGGTCGCATCCGGCAGTCGGTCATGGGCTGGTGCTTCAACCCGATGCCGACGCCCGAGCTGATGAAGCATTGCCACGACATCGGCCTCGTCGCCATCGAAGGGATCGGAGCCGAGCACTATCCCGCAGCGAGGAAATTGGGTCTGAAGATTTCACTGGTGAGCAGCCACGGTTTCGCACGCGGGCCGTTCAATCGCGCGAACCACGAGTTCTGCGTCACGAAACTGCGGTCGGCCATCGACCTCGCCGTCGAGAACGAGTGCGAAAACGTCATCACCTTCACCGGGATTCGCGAGGCGGGGATCACCGACGAGCAGGGGACTCAAAACTGCATCGACTGTTGGCGGCAGGTCATCGCCTACGCCGAAGAGAAGAAGATCAATCTCTGTCTCGAACATCTCAACTCACGCGATGGCAGCCACCCGATGAAGGGGCATCCCGGCTACTTCGGCGACGATGTCGATTTCTGTGTTGAGCTGATTAAGAAAGTCGATTCGCCACGAATGAAGCTGCTGTTCGACATCTACCATGTGCAGATCATGAACGGTGACGTGATCCGCCGGCTACGCCAGTACAAGGACGTGATCGCCCACTATCACACGGCGGGCAATCCCGGTCGCGGCGAACTCGACGAGAAGCAGGAGATCAACTACCCCGCGATCCTGCGGGCGATCCTCGAGACCGGCTACCAAGGCTTCGTCGCGCAGGAGTTCATTCCGACGTGGCCCGACAAAGTGGAGGCTTTACGCCACGCAGCCAAAGTCTGCGACGTGTGAAGCGGAAGTCCGGCTTAGCTTTGTTAGCCGGACTTCCCGCCGGGACGATGCTTCCTCCGAGAGAAGTCCGGTTTTAGGAAAAGCCGGACTTCGAGACTCCCGCCATTTCGTCACTGCGTCTCGGCCTCACTCCACGGCGGCGGACCGGGATTGGCTTTGGGGTCGGCAAGGCGTTTTCGGGCGAAGGCAACGTGGGCGGAGACCTCTTCGTTGTCTTCGTAGAGCGTCTTGATGCTGGTCCAAATCGCTTCGGCTTCGCTCAGCTTGCCATTCGATTTTGAGGTCTCGGCATTTTTGAGTCGCGTGTTGAGGAACGAGGCCAGCGTCTCATCGCCTGCTTGCGCCACGATCTTGTCCACTTCATCCTGAGCCAGCAGCACGTAGACGCGGAGTTCGTCCGGCGTCTTGAAGAGATCGACGATCGAGCGGTACTTGCGGAGTGCGGTGACGCGATCCCCAAACTTCAGGAACTGCTCGGCATTGAGGAACTGAAGTTCGGCTTCGTTCAGCGGTCGATGGCGGAGTTTGACACGCGCACGCATCTTGCCGAGCGTCTCTTCCTTATCGACATCCACGATGAGTGTCTGTGCCCGGTCGGCATGCTTGCCGTTGGGAAACTGTTTCAACAACGGCCGGAGCTGACCGTCGCGGGCACGAACGTGGTCGAGTGTGAACTCGGACTTCATGAGCTGCTCGGCCCGCGCCATTAGTGCGTCTTCGCTTGGCCACCAAGCACTCCAGAGAGTCCAGCCGATGCCGACGGCGACCAGCGCCAGGCACCCGCTGAGAAACCACGTTCGTTCGTAGAACTGGCTGGTGTCCTTTTTCTTCTTCTTTTTCTTGGTCTTGCCGAGAGCCGACTTCAGCTCGGCGATGTCGCGTGCGCTGGCGATAACCGTCGAGGCGGTGGCCGCTTCCAAGGCTTCGGCCGCCATGCTCTTTTGTTCGGTGATCTTGCGTCGCACGCCGTCGATTTTCGTCTGGACATCGAGCGCATCAAAGGGACGCTCTTGAGGATCCTTTTCCAGCAAGTGAAAGATCAGGTCTTCGACGAACATCGGGCAGTTGGGGACGAGCGACGTGATGCGCGGCGGCTCTTCCTGCAAGTGCATCATCAGCATCTCGCCCTGATTCTCGCATTGGAACGGAGTCTCACCGGCGATCATCTCGAACAGCACGCAGCCGAGGGCGTAGAGGTCGGTCTTCTTATCGACGGGGGGCTTCCCCCGAATCTGCTCGGGAGCCATGTAGGCATACGTGCCGACGGTCTTACCGGCGGCGGTCAATGCGGTGGCGGTCGTGTCGCGCGCGATGCCGAAGTCGGTCAGCTTGACCGTACCGTCCTTCGTGAGGAGGAGATTGCCGGGCTTGAGATCGCGATGAATGACACCCGCTTCGTGAGCGTGCTCCAGCGCCTTCGCGACTTGCATCGTGATCTCCAGCGCCTCTTCCCACGGCAGCTTCTTTTTCGCTTTGAGCAGGTCCTCAACCGAGCCACCGGTGATGAGTTCCATCGCGTAGAAACGCTGCGTCCCGAACTTGCCGCCGCCGTAGTAACGGACGATGTGCGGGTGCTGGAGCTTCTTGAGAATCGACACCTCACGCTCGAACCGGCGTTGGAGCGACTCCGTGTCCGAGAACTCGGGCGAGAGAATCTTGAGTGCGACCGGAGCACCGTTTTTGGTGTACGTCGCCCGGTAGACAATCCCCATCCCGCCGACACCGATACGGTCGCCCACTTCAAAAGGGCCGATCATCCGTTGAGTCATGCCGTGCGATCCCTCTCGAAGAACGTGGTGAAGAGCGGCCCATTCTGAAAGCCATCCCCAACAAGTGCAATCCCGGAAGGCTCAGCCGGTGTTTCGGGGAGGTCAAGAATCTGCACGAAATCGTGTCCTCGTTTCACCGCCAGCCGGAGGCGTGCGCGCTTCGGAACACGGCAAACACCGTCAACATTCCGAAACGCGCACGCCTCCGGCTGGCGGTGAAACGAGCGTTGGCCAAACCTCCCCGAAACACCGGCTGAGCCAAGCGGAATTCCCCAAGACTTCATCGGCTGTTCATTCGGAGTTCATCGTCGCCAATAGACTGTGCGACCGTGGATTGGCACACTGGTGCCGGTCGTTCATCGTCCAACTTGAGTGAGGAGCGAATCATGCCCTTGAATCTGTCTGGCTTGTCGCCATCGAGACCACCGCATCGGCGCGGCTTCACGCTGATTGAGTTGCTGGTCGTGATTGCGATCATCGCGGTGCTGATCGCCCTGCTGCTGCCCGCAGTTCAGCAGGCGCGCGAGGCGGCGCGGCGAACGCAGTGCAAGAACAACTTGAAGCAGCTCGGTTTGGCGATGCACAACTATCACGATACTCACGGCGTGTTCCCGTTCGGCTGGGACGAACGCGAGGCCGGATGGCACGCCATGATCCTGCCTCAAATCGAACAAACCAGCCTGTACAGCACCTTGATCTGGCAGGAAAGTGGCTTGGGAAATTGGGACGCCGTGGGATCGCCGAACTTGGCCGCCTGCGAAAAAATGATTCCCGCATTTCGTTGTCCGAGCATGGCGGTCCCCGAACACATCGACAATCAAGGAATTCCGGGCCGATCACCGGTGAGCTACCGCGGGGTCGCGTCCTCCATTGCCGCTTCGGACGATGCTTCGACGATTCCCGCAGGCAGCGGCACCACAGTTTCATTGGAAGCTGCGCGGCACGACGGCATCTTTTTCGGTTGTAGTAATGTGCGGATGAGCGACATCGTCGATGGAACGTCCAACACGATTCTCATCGGCGAATCGTTTACCGATCCCACATACGTCAAGGACGGCCAAGGAATGGATTTCTGGCAAATCGGCTCACCTCAAACGGGGGGGTGGGTTTTGGGTGGGATTGGTGGGACCGAGTATTCCGAATTCGTGGGGAGCACCTTCGGCAGAATCAACAGCCGACGCGACCCGACAGTCCATGGCGTCATCATGGAAATGTCGTTCGGCAGTTGGCATGTCGGCGGTGCCCATTTCACGCTGGCCGACGGGACCGTGAGATTTGTCTCGGACAACGTCGATCTACAGCTCTATCGCAAGCTGGCCACGCGCAATGGCGGCGAAGTTGTGGGTGAATTCTGATGGTCAGACAACTTTGTATTGCGGGGTTCATCACTAGCCCGACGCGCAAGCGAGGGCTTCACTTTCTACGACGATTTGCCCTCGCTTGCGCGTCGGGCTAGTTGTTGAACAACCCCGCAATCTCAAGTTGTTCGACCACTGATGACGCACGCTCTCCAAACGATTTCTGTGAAGCAGGGGAAAACAATGAACAGGCGTGGTAACGCATTCGGGGTAGGACTCGTGCTGGCACTCGCGGTGGCGAGCGGTTGCGAGTCCAAGCCCCAAGCGGCTTACGGTTCACTCGGACTGGTGTCCGTGAGTGGTCGAGTGACTTTGGACGGTCGGCCCTTGGCCAAGGCGGTCATCACGTTCGACGATGTCCAAGACGGAACGTTTTCGTACGGACAAACGGATTCTGGCGGCAACTACAAGTTGCAGTTGGACTCCGACATGCGGGGCGTAAAGCCTGGCAAGAAGATTGTTCGCATCAGTACCACTCGAAAAATCTTGGGACTGAATTCCTCCGAAGAAGCGGGCGAAAGCAGCTTGGAGGGAGGTGCCGTCAAGCCTGAGGCGGCCAAGGAACGGGTTCCTGACAAGTACTACAAGAACTCGGAACTGACGGCGGAGGTCAGTCCGAGCAGCAGAAAATTTCATTTCGATCTGCGTTGACGAGAGGACTTGCTCCCGCGATCCAGAGCGAGACTTGTTCGCCGTTTGATGGCATTTCAAAACTAGCCCGACGCGCAAGCGAGGGCTTCACCATCATCGAAGGCCCAGCCCTCGCTTGCGCGTCGGGCTAGTTTTTCGCGAGGCGGAAGCTGACCTCCGAACGCAGACAGTCACGCTCGCCCCCGCCGCAACTGACCTCGGGTTACTGACACTTGGCCACTCAAGCATGACCAATGCAGACTACTTGAGCTTGGAGTCGCGGGGTCTCGCAAGCAGTGGATGACAGGCTACGACAGTCCATCGCGCGTGGTGAAGTATGCTACCGGAGTCGGGTGTCGAGACTTGCAGTTCAAACTGGGCCACTCCAAACGGAACCTCGTCGCACAACCAAATGTCACAGCGGTATTTCAATGCTCCGCCGTTGTCGCTGGGCGAATGAAGGACTTGTGCGGCCGCGCGTTGGCAGCGGAGTGCCTCACGCCGGAGTCGCGTTTTCAAGTATCGGACGAAGCCCGGGTTGTATTCCCTTTTGAGTGGCAGTCCTCGCACGAAGGTGAGGTCGGCCTGTTGCTGCTCGGGCGTCATTGATGAATCCGGCCAACGCAGGAATTCGGCCGGAGCAGCTCCCGCGCGGAACAGGGCGGCATCCAAGAACAACGTCCGTTGACTCGTGGTC
Organism: Schlesneria sp.; assembly: GCA_043721755.1. Classification (GTDB taxonomy): domain Bacteria; phylum Planctomycetota; class Planctomycetia; order Planctomycetales; family Planctomycetaceae; genus Schlesneria. Next base: position 7,381 of record JAYSQC010000491.1, on the reverse strand, counting down.
TTGCTGAGTGTGTCGGATTGGATGGTGTCGATTGCGATGAGGCCGTTGCCACCGTGAGCCACATCCTGTCGGCAGGTCAGCCGCAGCCGTGCGGTGTGGCCGTCGGGAGTGATCGACTCGAATTCAACCCACGGAGGTTTGGCGGCGTCCGTGACTTCGGGCAGCGCTGCGAACCATGTCCAAAGTGGCCTTGGCAACGGAGCTGGCTCTTCGCGGTAGTCGATCCAACCCCAGTCCTCCATGCGATCGAACAGCCACGGCTGTTGCCAAGGATTTTGGATCGGTTGCCACGCGGAGAATGTCGAACCGACCAGCAGCAGCGTGGCGAGGACTTGCAGCGGGCGTTGATTCGCGATGGCGTCCAACGCGGGGAGAAGCGCCAGCAGCCAGAGAGGAGTCAGCCAGAGAGACCACCTTAGGGCGCAGCTCACTCCGCCAAAGTTGTAGTTCTGCGTGCGAGTCAGATAGAACGCGAGAATGACTGCGGTCAGGACCGCTCCGCAGCGCAGCACGCTGCGAAGGGCGATGTCTGGCACGCGGCGACTCATTAGCCAACCCACGATGGCCAGTAAAAACACCGGCGATAACGACCAGATGCCGTGATGTCCCACCGTGCAGTGAATGAAGTACATCAGTGGCGAATCGAGATTGCGATCGACTCCCTGCGGGTTCATCCAATAGCTCGGCACACCCTCGATCACGAAGTTGTACTTGGAGGAACCGTAGCTCGCGTAGGCGGGCTTCCAGCTTCCCGTCGCGATCACGTTCGTCACCAACAGCGCCACTATCGGGACTAGTGCGGCGGGGACGTACCAACAAACGGTCTGTCGTGGCGATCGTTTCCAGGCAAGTAGAAACGTGGCCAGCGAGAACGCGGCAGCGGGAAGTTCATTCGCGCAGGTCCAGACCGCCGCAAAGCCACACAACGCGAACATTCCGGCGCGCGGCTCTTCATCGGACAGCAGCCGCATCAGCGCGAACACCGCGACCATGACTCCCGCCGCCGCAACGGTGTGATTGTTGAGCGTCATCAGAAACGGAGTGAGCAGCGTTCCAAACGCGGCGGTGGACAGCACGAAGTGGCGACACCAGTCGGTGCGCGCATGACGTTCCAGCAGCGTACTCAGCAACCAGAGTGACACCGCGAATGGCAGCAGATTCACGAGCAGCAGTACCACGGTCGTGACGGCGTGCGTGTCCGTCAGCAGTGTCCAGCCCGTGATTTGAGTCACGCACCAAGTCATTCCCGCGACGATTACGGTCAGCAGCGGAGGCTTTGTCGAGTAGAAGTGACCGTCGTCGTGAATGATGTCGATCGAGTCCCAGCCCGGTTGTTGGCGAATCTCGTCGATGCGGAACGTGCCGCGTTCGATGAGCGACCAAACCGTACACCAGCGAGACCGGTCGTTCGCGCTCTGCAGCGGCTTCGCGTTGAAGAGCGCTGCGGCGTGAATGGAAACCGCGATCACGATGATGAGCAGGCTCAACGCACGCCGCGACACAGCGTGTGACTCCATGTTCTCAGTCAACTCGGGCGTCCCCATCATCGAGTCGTCCTTTCACGATCGTGGCAATTGGGTGCTTCTCAACGAGCCTGCATCGTGGGTGATGCGACTTCCGATTGCCAGCCACGACATCAGCCAGGTGGCGAGCCCACTCTGTTTCGCCTCCAAAGAATCCGGTCCAAAATCAGCTCCGTGTTTTGTGGAGTCGGAAAACACTAGCCCGACGCGCGAGCGAGGGCTGGCCGTTCGATCATCGCGAAGCCCTCGCTCGCGCGTCGGGCTAGTTTTGAAATGCGGACTCATACTTCGACAAGTTCATCGTGCTTTTCGGGATTCGCGGTCGTCTTGGCGGCCATCGATCCCACCCAATCGAAACAATCGCTCTAATCGCCGCAAGCTGTGGGCGGCTTGCCCCTCGGATTTCCTCGCGCTACGATGCCCGGCGGCAGGAAGCCAATTGGACCGGCGGTTCAGCCGCCGTGGGGGGGGGGCTTCAAAACTAGGTGAGGAGGTGGATCATGAACGTCAGTCGAACGGTACTTGGTGGAATGGTTGCGGTCGGCCTGTTGGCGGCCGGTGTGTTTACGAGTTCGGCTGAGGCCGCTCCGCTGGTAGCACAACCAAACATCGGTCAGGCCGTTGCGCCCGCCGTTGTCGGTTTTCATCGGTGGCATGGTGGGTACAGCTCTCGCAATTGCGGTTCTTACAACTACGGTCGCCCGTCGTTGTACTACAGCTACCGTGTACGACCTCATCGCACCGTCGTGCGGTACAACTATCGGCCGTCGTACTCATACGGCTACGTGTCACCGTATGTCGTTCGCAATGACAGCTACTACAATGACAGCTACTACAGCGTGCCGACGTGCGTGAATTGCTCGCCGTCCCCGGTGGTCTACTCGCAACCCGTGGTTTACAGCCAACCGGACATGTATTCCCAGCCTGCGGCGTATTCGCAACCAGCGGTGTACTACTCACCGCCCATCGTCTCTGCGCGACCGGTCTACTCGGTTCCCGCCTACTCGGCGGGTGTCTATTCCACGGGGTTCTACTCCCGTCCCGCGTACTACTCGGGATATTCGAGCTACTCGTATCCGGCCTATGGTTCGGTACGGTATGGCTCGGTGGGAGTCGGCTATTCCATGGGCGGAGCCTACTACCCCGGTGGTCACTGGTGAGGTGACAGGCCGCCTCGGTTGTGGCGATAGAATGAACTCCACAGCGGCACAATTTCGAGAAGCCCGATCGTTCGCGGTCGGGCTTCCTTCGTTTCCGAACTTGCTGTGAGGCGGACGTTTGGCGATAAGGCCCGCGTCAGGAAACATTGCCGTCTCACCGAAGCCTGAAAAGCGTAGGGTAAGCCTCTGGCTTGCCCGTTTTCCAACTGCAATCATGGGCAAGCGAGAGGCTTACCCTACGTTTTTCAACAGGCTGTTAACGCACAAGCGAAGGAGCGTTGCCGAGCGTTCTTCGCTTGCGCGTCAGGCTTCGATCACCGAATTCGCACCACCGTTTCAGAAGGAACTGAACATGACCGCGCCGATGGATGACTTTCGTTTGGAGTGGCACGGGAACACCGTCATCATCACGCCCTCTCCGAACGTCGAGCAGATGCCGTGGGACTTGATCGAGGAAGCGGCCGACATCGTGATGGAGCCGCTCAAATCGAGTGCCTCACCGATGGCCGTGATTGACCTGAGTCAGGTGACGTTTTTCGGGTCCGCGTTTCTCGCACTGCTGCTGCGTTGTCACACGGCGGTCAAGAGTCGCGGTGGCGAGTTGGTGCTGTCGGGGCCGAGCAAAGTGGCGCGAGACCTCTTGAAACTGACGGCGCTCGATACGCTCTGGGCCATCTATGAAACCCGCGCCGAGGCGGTGGATGCCGTCGATGGTTGATGGCCGTAGGGTAAGCGTCTCGCTTGCCCGTGATTGCCGTTGGAACCCGTGATTGCATTTGGCAAGACGGGCAAGCGAGACGCTTAGAGCTTGTCCAAGAATTACGCCGTGTTTTGAACAACACCAACCCGAAGCGTGAGCGAGGACGGATGTCGCTCGACTCTCGTCCTCGCTCACGCGTCGGGTTGGGGTTGTTCTTGGACAAGTTCTCAGGGATTTGCGTGGCCTCGTATTTTCAGCCCGACGACTTCATCGGCCTTACGAGGAGGCCGTCGCTTCGTTGGGGCGGATCAGCAGCACGATGAAGATCGACAAGAGAGCCGTCCCCGCGAAGACGCCGAAGATGACGTTGAGCGGGACGTGACGGTCTCGCAACGCGCCGAACCCCCAGTCGGCGAAACCGCCGCAGCCGATACTCACGAAGTTCATGATCCCGTAGCCGGTGGCGCGCAATTGTGGCCGCACAATCTGGCAGAGGATCGGCATGTTGTTGCAGTCGAAGAAGCCCCAGCCGAGACCGAACAGAATCAAGAAGCCGATTGCCGCGCCGAGCGTCGAAGCATTCCCGACACCGAACAACGACGGCAGAAAGAAGCTCATGCCGAGCGCACTGACCAAGATGCGGCCGCGCGACGTGTGTCTCATCCACCGATCGGCCAGCCAACCGCCAATCCCGACGCCGATCAACGAAGCGACCTGCACGTACAGCACCGCCGACATGCCAGCCCGCCCCTGACCGAGACCGAACTGTTCGCGCAGGATGTCGGGCATCCAATCTTTCACGACCCAACCGGCCATCGCGGGAAGCGTGAAGTAGACGACGAGCAGCAGGAAGCCTGTGTTCGTCAGCAACTCACGGAGAGCCGCCCACGGCGAGACGCTCTCGGGGGAAGCGGCCTCCGTGCGCGGTGGGTTCTTCAGCAGTGCGAAGAGCGGCAGCGAGTAGATCACGCCGACCAGCCCACAGACGCTGAACGCCCAACGCCAACCGAGCGACGGTTCATCGGCCACATAACCGGCGAAGCCGCCGACGATGATCCCCGCGTAGATCCCCATCTGGTGGAAGCCGACCGCGCGCGAACGGGTTTGGCTGGAGTGGAACTCGGAGATCAAAGCCAATGCCGCCGGAATGTAGAAGGCTTCACTGATTCCCATCAGCGCGCGGGCCGCGATCAGTTGTGGAAACGTCGTGACGTAAGCCGTCAGCAGCGTGACGGCCGACCAGACGAAGAGACTCGCCGCGATCACATGCCGCCGACTCGACCGATCCGCGACATAGCCGCCGACGGGACTGAGACCCGCATAAACCCACTTGAAGCAGCCGAGCACGATTCCCCAATTCGCTTTGGTCGCGATGTCGGGGATGTCCCCCATCATCGATCCCTTCATCGACGCGAGCATCTGCCGGTCGAGGTAGTTCAGCAGCGCCACCGGCACCAGCAGCGCGACCACCAACCAAGCGGTGCGCATTCCGCTCGGCGGAGGAGAAGAGGACAAAATCGTCATCGTGCGGGAGTCCCATCGCGTGGTGAGATGAAGCGGGATGTGGATCAGGTTTGTGACTATCCGCCTGTTGGAAACGTAGGGTAAGCGTCTCGCTTGCCCGTAAATGCAGTTGACAAAAAGGGCAAGCGAGACGCTTACCCTACGTTTTCAACAGGCTGCTATCCCACCGTTGCAAACGGCCACTCGTTGCCGAGAGCCTCGCGTTGGAGTCGCGTCAGTTGAGCGATGCCGTGGGCGGCGAGGTCAAGCTGCTGGTTGAGCAACTCGCGTGAGAACGGCTTCCCTTCGGCCGTGCCCTGGACTTCGATGAACTCGCCCGAGCCGGACATGACCACGTTCAGATCGACTTCGGCCTGGCTGTCTTCGATGTAGTCGAGGTCCAGAATCGGCGTCCCCTCGAACACACCAGCGCTCACCGCCGCGATGCTCTTGGTGAGGACCGGCCGGTCGGCGGGAAGTTCACCGCGAATCGAAGCGAGGGCGTCGCAGAGGGCGATGAATCCGCCGGTGATGCTCAGTGTGCGCGTCCCGCCGTCCGCTTCGAGCACGTCGCAATCGATGGTGATGGTGCGACCGCCCAACGCCTTGAAATCGACCGCCGCCCGCAGGCTGCGGCCGATCAGACGTTGAATCTCGGACGAGCGGCCGTCCAGCTTTTCTCGCTCGCGCTTCTTCCGCGGCGCGGTGCTTCCCGGCAGCATCGAGTACTCGGCGGTGAGCCATCCCACCGCTTCGGCCAGATTCGCGGCTGCCTTCCACGGCGGCAACGTGCTGTCGATGCTGGCGGTGCAGAGAACGGTCGTTCTTCCCGCCTGAATCAGCACACTCCCCGGAGCCGCCCCCGTGAAATGCCGCTGCACGCGGATCGGTCGAAGTTCATTGGACTGTCGGTGGTCGTGTCGCATGGAAAAGCTTCTTACCTGTTGACGATTGGCTCTGGGAAAACTCGAAGAGCCGAGAATTGACACGGGGTGCGTGGCACCTTCGCAACGCATCGTCTTACGAAACGGACTGTTTGCGGGGAACGTCCCGAAGACGCGACGCACCCTACGTCACGCAAACAGTGAGAGCAACGGCAAGGCAAGTTGAAGAAGGGCCATCGCGTTGCCAAGTCTAAGTATCCGCCCAAAAACAATGTCGCCTTTCGCTCCGCGAAAGAACGCCCTTTCGCGGAGCGAAAGGCGACAAACGGAGGAGTTGTTCTTTGACAAGGTCTAAGCTCGACTTTTGCCCTGTTTGGAGTGCGGAGATTCATCACCGCTTTCATTTCTGTGGCTTGGATCGTTTTTTGGGAAGACCCTGGAGATGACGGTGTCGTCCCCAAAGTCCGATCAACCCAGAAAGGAAAGCGGCAATCAATTGCCGCACTCCAAAGTGATGGCAAAAGTCGAGCTAAAAGCCGATCCAAGACCCCCTCACCCCGGCCCCTCTCCCCGCAGAGCCGGGGCGAGGGGTGAGTTTACGGAGAGGCTCTTCGTGACTCGGGTGGTTCGCCCGAGTGAGGCTTGTACCGATCATTCACGTTGAACCGATGGCTCGCGCCGCAGTGGTCGCACCAACATTGCGGACCACCCCACCGTCTCAAAATGAGAATTGGTGTCGAAGGGCAACACGCTGACAGCGTGAGTCCATTTCGCAACCTAGGGTTCTCAGGCTGGACGTACCCTCATTGGGGATCGCCTCGTGGGCAATGTGCCTTCGACCCGATCGCCGTCCCGCAGCGGTTCCTCGTTGTTGAGTTGCTTCCAACATGATTTGCGACACGCCACTTCTTGAAGATGTGCCAGAGGAACGCCGTCGCCGCATTTTGGTGGTCGATGACGACCCGCTGTTTCGCAGCTTGATGACCAATGTCTTGCGTCACGACTTTGATGTCGCGGTGGCCAACGACGGAGCCGACGGCTTTTATCGGGCGCTCGACTGCGTGCCGGACCTCGCGGTACTCGACATTCAGATGCCCGGCTGGGATGGCATCAAGACGTTGAAGGCCTTCCGCGCCCATCCCGTCCTGTCGAAAGTGAAGGTGGTCGTACTGACCTCCGACTCCAGTCGGGAAACGGTCCTCGCCGCGATCAACGCCGGAGCCGACGACTTTGTCATCAAGACCGCATTCTCGCGCGATGAGTTCCGGACGAAGCTGAACGTTCTACTGCGGGAAATACCCATCACGAGAGACTCCTCCGCTGAATCCGCCTTCGGCATGTTGATGAGTCCGATCAGAGACGATCTTGTCGAACAAGGCGAACTGGTGGGAGCCGCCGCGCACTCGAACCCCACTTGGGGCGGTTCAAAAGAAGTGCTTCAAGAAGCCATCGACGCTTGGGAATGACGGCTGGGCTGTGACGCGCGGGCACCGGCCATCACCTGCCGCCCGCGCCGCACTGGTCCCAGCCCTTGTTCGACGCCTGCCTGATCTTCGAGTCGGGATCGGTGAAGTGGCGTTGAGCCTTCGGATCCGGCGGCACGTCGTCGAG
>JAYSQC010000490.1:0-17645 GCA_043721755.1 Schlesneria sp. | reverse complement strand
CAGGCGACGTGGAATCGTGTTTCGCCGCACGACGCGCGGGGCGTTGCCCACGCGGTTAAACGAGTCAGTTCTGACCGCGCGGAGTATAAACAACTCGGTTCCGGCCGCACGCTGTTAGTCATCATGGTGGGCCGGCGCGGCGAAGCGCCGCTGGTCCCACCCGACATCGGCCAGCTTCAAACAGAAGCTGGGCCTGTCACGACAGCCACTTCGGCTCGAAGCCCTTGCGGTACGGCTTGGTCAACAGGGCGTTGGCCTTCGCGTTGTTGGTGACGGTTCCCTTGGCGGCGTCCCACATGAGCGTCTCACCGGGGAGTCGGATGGCGACTGTGCCAAGCAACACCGTTTCAGTCAGTGGGACCGCATAGTCGAAGTGCGAGGTCGTGTGATCGGCACCTCGGCAGGCATCGGCCCAACTCACGTAGTGGTCGCGTGCGGGAACTTCTTCAATCTTGAAGTCGGCAAATTTCTCTTCGGGGAACAGCTTCGGAGCCGCGACGTGCGGGATCACCAGCGTTCCCTTTTCGCCGATCAGGATCGAGCCGGACGCGGGCAGCTTGTAGCTGGCGGGCAAGCCGTGGGCTTCGCTCGACGGGAAGTGGCCGTCGCCGTCGTACCACGTCACTTTGAGCGACCCGGCCACGGTGAATTCGGTCGCGGGGAACTCATACGAGACCTTCGACTTCTTGTACCAGACCTCGCGGTTCATCGCGGATGCCTCAGCCTTCACGGTGAGCGGCGAAGTCAACTTCAATGCCATGCTGACCGGGTCGAGGATATGGCAACCGAAGTCGCCGAGTTGCCCGTTCGAGAAATCTTGCCAGCCGCGCCAGTTGAACGAGTGATAAATCTTGCCCACGTAGGGCCGCTCGGGAGCAACGCCGAGCCATTCGTCCCAATGCACGCTACTCGGCACTTCGTCCTTTGTGGCGGGTCGGTCGTCGGCCAGAATCCAACCCATCTGGCCGCTCTGCCACGCATGGACTTCCTTCACCTTGCCGATCGCGCCGTCATGCACCAGCTTCACGGCTGTCCGATAGGACTGATGCGATTGAATCTGGTTCCCCATCTGCGTGACGACCTTGTACTTCGTCGCCGCTGCTCGCATCTGTCGCGCTTCGTGAACGGTGTGCGTCAGCGGCTTCTGGCAATAAACGTGTTTGCCGAGTTGCATCGCGGGAAGGGCAATTGGCGCGTGCATGTGATCGGGCGTCGAGACGATGACCGCATCGAACGTTTTTTGGTTGGCATCATCGAGCAGCTTCCTGTAGTCGGTGAACTTCGCCGCCGATGAAAACTTCTCGGCCGCTCGCCCCAGATGGTTCTGCGATTCGTCGATGTCACACAGCGCGACGACGTTCACGTTGGGACTCTTCGCCACCTGAGTCAGGTCGTCCCAGCCTTTGCCTCCCGTCCCAATCGACGCCACGTTCAGCCGGTCGTTCGCGCCGTACACGCGGCTCCAACTTGCGGCCGTCCAACTGATGGCCACGCCTCCCACGAGAGACTGCTTCAGAAAATCGCGCCGCGTTGAAAGTCGTGCCGAACTGTTGCTGTGCGTCATGAAAACCTTCCCGAAAATCTGAGAGTGACCGAGGCTCAAAACCCGACGTCGCCGTCCTGTCGAAGTTCTCTTCGACCGACAATGACAACGTGCGAGAACGGTAGTCGCACTCAGGGGAGATTACAAATCGAACGGCGTCGCACTCCGCGTCGAACCAACTGAAGCCCAACGTCTGAAGTCCGGCTTAGCTTTGTTAGCCAGACTTCCTTGGGCTGTGACGATCCCCAACAAAAACGAAGTCCGGCTTTAGGAAAAGCCGGACTTCGAGCGTGAGCCACGTTTCATCACTCGTCGTCGTGCTTCATCTGAGCGGAGGCGACGATTTTTTGCTGCTCGTGTGGAGGGACCTGTTCGTAGTGGCTGAAGCTCATCGTGTACGCGCCTTGGCCGCCGGTCATGCTCGATAAAGCGCGGGCGTAGGTGGCGAGTTCGGCCAGCGGGGCGCGGGCTTGGACGACCGTCATACCGCCGGGGAGCGGGTCCATTCCTTCCATGCGGCCTCTGCGCGGGTTCAGATCGCTGGTGATCGCGCCGACGTGGTCGCTGGGGACGCTCACCTCCAGGTGCATCACCGGTTCCAACAGGCAGGGCATCGCTTGTTGGAAGATGTCGCGGAAGCAGCAACTTCCCGCCGTGCGGAACGCCGCTTCGTTGCTATCGACCGGATGGTCCTTGCCGAAGAAGGCGGCGACGGCGAGGTCTTGAATCTGGTAGCCCGCGAGGACTCCCTTTTCCATCCGCTCGATCACTCCCTTTTCAATGGCCGGGATGAACTGGTTCGGGATGGACCCGCCCGAGACGCAATCGAGGAACGCGAAGTTCAGTTCCGGGTTGTAGTGGTGTTCACGCAGCCCCTCGTAGTTGGCGCGAGTGAACTCGGTTTCTGGATCGATGTCGCGTGACAGCGGGTAGACGCGCAGATGGACTTCCGCGAACTGGCCCGATCCTCCCGACTGCTTCTTGTGGCGGTACGAGCCTTCCGCCCGGCCCATACATGTCTCGCGATACGGCACCTTCGGGGCGTGTGTCACGATGTCCACCTTGTCGCGCTTGTGCAGTCGCTCGGTGACGATTTGCAGATGCAGGTCGCTCATCCCGCGCATGACCATCTCGTGCGTTTGCGGATCGCGGGTGATGCGGAACGTCGGATCTTCCTCTTCAATCTTGTGGAGGGCACCGGAGATTTTTTGTTGGTCCGCGCGACTCTTCGGTTCGACGGCGAGGCCGATCATGGGACTCGGGAAGTCGAACGTCGGCAGCGTGAAACTGCGGTCGCTCGACACGAGAGTGTCTCCCACTTGGAACTCGTCCACTTTTGCGACGACCACCACGTCTCCGGCATGAGCCTCATCAATCGACTCAACCTGACCTCCCTGAACGTCGAGCAGTTGATGGACCTTGACCGGCTTCCCGGTGCGCATGTTCTTCACCATCGAGTCCTTCGTCATCCGGCCTGACAGCACGCGGATGAAGCTCATTTTCGAGACGAACGGGTCGATGCGTGTCTTGAAGACCTGCGCGACGAGCGGCCCGTCGTCAGATGAGTTCACTTCGACATCGTCGCCACTATCCGAGGTCGCGTGGCGGACGAGTTCACCCGGTGTGAGCGCGAAGTCGGCCACGGCGTTCATCAATTCGGGAACGCCCACGCCCGTCTTGGCACTCACGCAGAAGATCGGGATCAGCGAGCCGGAGGCGATCGCCTTGTTCACTCCGCCGAGAACCTCGTCCGCCGACAGCGTCTCGCCTTCGAGATACCGCTCCATCAACTCTTCGTCCGCCTCGACGATCGCGTCCATCATCGCCGCGCCATACGCCGACGGATCCACGACCGTGCCGTTCTCTTCGGCGTGCGACAGGTTCAGTGTGCTCTTCACTCGTTTGAAGGTCGCTCCCGCGCCGCAGGGAACGTTCATCGGAATGCAGTTCGCGCCAAAGGTCGCTTGGATTTGATCGACGAGGCGGACGAAGCTGATGTTCTCACCATCCAGCTTGTTGAGGACGATGACTCGCGCGAGATGGGCCTTGCCCGCCAGTTCAAACGTCCGTCGGGTGTTGGCTTCGATCCCCGCCGCCGCGTTGATCGTGATGAGTGCCGTCTCGGCGGCACAGACGGCGCTGATGACCTGCCCCACGAAGTCGGGGTAGCCGGGCGTGTCGATCACGTTGACTCGCACGCCGTGATGCTCGAAGTGAACCATCGCGGCCGAGATCGAGAAGTGGTGCTGCCGGGCCTCGTCGTCGGTGTCGAGCTGGCTGGTGCCATCATCGACGGACCCGGCTCGCGAGCCGACTCCCGCCTTGAACAGCATCTGATCCGCCAGCGTCGTCTTCCCGACGGCACCGTGGCCCACGAGCACAATGTTGCGAATTTTCTCCGAAGCATACTTGGACATACCGGCTCCCCTTTCGTCGAACGACAGTTGAGTTTCCACCAGCACGGACGCAGAACAGCGTCGCCCAGAACGGGCATGGCAGGAATTGTACGACTGGCCAACAGGGGATTGCCAGTTCAGGGAACAACCCAAACAGGGTCATCGCCTTTTTCATTGTAGGGTGGGACAAGCTCGCTTCGAGCGCCGGCCCACCATCTGGAAACGTCGAGAAATCAGGGTGGGCCGGCGCGACGAAGCGCCGCTGGTCCCACCCTACATCCTGCCTAACTTCAAACAAGCATTGGCACTGCAAGCCAACGGAATACGCTACGACTGAGGTCGCACCGGGATGGCGCGGTAGAGGCGGACGAGGCCAAGCAGCAGCACGAAGCCGATGCCGCCGATGCCCGCGAGGACGGTTAGGCTGAGCCAGTCACTGAAGATGACTCGCGTTTGTTGCCAGAGCCAGCCCCAGCGGAACAGGACGAAGACGGCGGCGATGCTCAGCCACGGGCCGTAGGGCAGGTAAGTCTTGCCCGAGACGAGCTTGATGAGGATGCCGACCGTGAGTCCAGCTAGGGGGGCAAGCAGAAACACCAGCACGACCGCTTGCCAGCCGAGGAAGCTGCCGATCATCGCCATCAGTGTCACGTCGCCAAATCCCATGGCTTCCTGACCGATGACGCGCGAACTGATTGCCCGCGCGAGCCAGGTCAGCGAGGCACCGGTTGCCAGTCCCGCGCTGCTCCACGCCAGACCGTGCCAATGTTGGTGCGGGTCGTACCACGCGGGAATCGTCGGGCCACGCAGTTGCGGAATGGCGATCGACCAGTCCACCCACAAATGGCAGAGTTGAACCTCACCGATTGCGAACGCTCCCAGTACTCCGATGAGCATTCCGGGGAACGTGATGCGGTCGGGGATCATGTAGCAGTCGAAGTCGATCGCCGTGGCGACGATCAGCAGTGAGAGCAGGATCAAGTGATAATAGAGCCGCATTTCTCGACCGAGCCACGACGGCTGAACTTCGTCCGTGTCGAGCACGCGCGCTCCGTGTTCGGCCCAGTGGAGTCCCCAAAACAACATCGCCGTGACCAACATCAGTGCCGCACAGCGCAGCCAACGGACGCGACTCGAAACGGCGGGCAAGTTCAGCGCGGCACGCTCGACACGACTGAGCTGTTCCAGCCAACAGCTCAAACCCAAGCCAATCAGTAGGCCAATCAGTCCCGTCACCAATCCACTCAAGGCGGTGTTCTCCAGCTAACGCGAGCGGCAGGAACTCATGGACCCGTAGGATGGACGCCTCGTCCGTCCAGGCTGCTGTCGTCTCCCGGACGGACGAGGCGTCCATCCTACGGTCAGTATGCGATCTCTTCTCTTGTCACCCCTATCACGCACTCAACGGACGGTCCCTCACTTGCCGTCAGGCAGCGTCTCCGGCTTGTACTCGTGCTGGCGTTTGCGAGTGACCGTGGCCGACTCGATCTTGTCGTCTTTCTTGAACGCCGCCGCCACGTCGAGACCCTCGACGATGTGACCGAAAACCGTATGCCCCAACTGGGCTTCAACGTTCGCGTTCAGATGCGGCGTGGGGAGGTGAGTCAGGAAGAACTGCGAACCGCCGGTGTTCGGTGCGGCAGTCTTGGCCATGCTGAGCGAACCGCGAAAGTGACGACGGGCGTTCTTTTCAAAGCACTCGCATTTGATCATGTAGCCGGGGCCACCCTGACCATCGTTGCTGGGATCATCGTCGCGCGAGTTCGGGTCTCCCCCTTGAGCCATGAACATCGGGATCACGCGGTGAAATTTGATCCCGTCGTACTTCTTCGCTTCGACGAGGCTCACAAAACTGGCAACGGTGTTCGGGGCTTCGTTCTCAAATAGTTCGAGCACGATGTCGCCGCGATTCGTCTTGAAGAGGACTCGCGGGAGTTGAGCCTCTCCGGTCGCGACGGCTTCTGCCTCGCGAATGGCCTGCTCGGTTTTCCAGAACGCGACGTATTCGGTGGCGGCCGCTTGATACCGACCACCCAGTTGCGGGTGCAGCATCTCAGCCTTTTCTGCTGCGGAAAAAGTCTCGGCGGCCTCTGCGAAGTCGTGCGTGGCGAACTGCGAGACCCCCAAGATGTTGGTCGTCTGCACGTTCTTGCGACCAGCGGCAATCAGCGTGCTGGCGAGTTTCTTGGATTCGTCGAAGCGATGATTTTGGAAGGCGGCTTCCATCACAGTCTCACCCGCGTCGAGGTTCTTGGGATCGGCCGCAAAGACCTGCGGAGCCAACTTGGCTAGCCGTTCGTCCACGCTTTGGAATTCGGTTCGCTTCTCCAAGAACTCCTTCCGCATCGCGTCTTGCTCATCGGTCGTTTTGGCTTTGCGGAAGTTCTGCTGCAACTCGGTCAGTCGCGCGGCAATTTTCTGCCGCTGCGAGAACAGTTCGGGCCAGCTCTCCGCCTTCGTCGGTTTGGCGGCAGGCGGGGCCTCTTGGGAGAACAGCACCGCGCCGAAATTCAGTGAGAGACTGAGCAGGGCGAGTACCGTAAGTCGGTGGGTGTGCATCGAGGGTTCCTCAACCAGTGATCAGTGGGGGCAAGAGAAAGGGGATGAGAGTTGAGCGGCAAGACACGCTGTTTCACCTACCAACCCCATTGCATCGCGGCGGACTCCAAAACGGCGGCGAGAGTGTAGAAGCCTGCCGGTGCTGACAAAAGGCACGAACGGAGCCTGCTCTCGTCGCGAATCGTTCGGCGTTACTGACTACCCACGTTGCCGGGTATCAGCTACCTTCCCCTGCTGCGCTCGACACGCCGTCCTCACGGTGTTTCGAGCGAGATATTCAAGCTTCGAGACAGGAACTGCGGCTGGGAAATGCCGGGACCGCTTCACGCCAAGTCCTGTGAACTCATCTTCCCACCACCGCAAAGACAGGGAACCGTCCATGACGTTGTCGGAACTGCTGGAAGGCAAGTTTCGTGGCGATATTCGCTTTCGGGGTGCCGCGTACATTCAGGCCGAGCGAGTCTCCGTGATTCGTGTGACGCCAGATCATTTGTTCGCCGTCGTGCGAGACGGCGTCGAGTTTCAGACGCAACTCAGCCGCGACGGCGGGCCGTTTCGGATGATCTGCAACTGCGTGGGAACGTCTTCCAACCCCAGCGGCAACGCTCAGTGCAAACATTTGTGGGCCACGATCCTCGCCGCTGACGCGGGTTCCTACGTTTCGCCCTCCACCAAGCCGGGATTCTTTCCGCCGTTCATGGTTGAGGACGACGTGCCGCTTCGTTTTGGAAGTGACACGGAGCTATGGGAAGGTGACGCCGCCGACGCCGCCGCCTTGGCTGAAATGGGGACTTCTTCTAGTCGCTCCAAGAAGAAAAAGTCAAAGGCGGGCGAGGATGACGATGCGGACGAGCCGAAATTTGAAGCGGCCACACGCCTGAAAGAGTGGGAAATCCGACTCAGTGAACTGCGCAAGGAGATGCAGGGCGAAGAGTCCTCCGTTTCAGCGGCCGGTCGCGAGCGGCAGGTCTTCTATGAGATCGACGCCCGGGCGAGCGAAGAGGCGGGATTGATCGTCATTCAGACCTCACAACGTCAGCGACGCGCGAACGGCGAATGGGGGAAACTCAAGCCGCTCAAGCTGCGTCCCGGCAAGTTTGAAGAGATCGACGACGACGAAGATCGCCGCATCCTCGCGCACATCGTCGGCGGGACTCCCGACCGGACCTCGCTCTCCGGACAAGTGGCCGACAATCTGGCCGCGTTCCGTTATCGAGTCCCTCATGATCTGTGCCAAATGCTGTTGCCCGCGATTTGCGCCACCGGTCGCATTCGCTTGCTCGGCGACGATGAACGTGTCACTGAGACACTGTCGTGGGACGCGGGGGCGCCGTGGGAACTTTGCTTGGCGGTC
This sequence comes from Schlesneria sp., assembly GCA_043721755.1. Lineage (GTDB taxonomy): Bacteria > Planctomycetota > Planctomycetia > Planctomycetales > Planctomycetaceae > Schlesneria. Next base: position 9,793 of record JAYSQC010000490.1, on the reverse strand, counting down.
GAGTTTCAAGAAGACCAGCAAGTCTGGAAATTGCGAGGCACGCTGCGACGCGGTTCCGAAAAGATGCCGTTGCGTGAGCCGGTACTGGTCGTGCCGGGTGGCCTCGCCATCACAGACACGCAGGTTCGACCGTTTCAGGATTTCGACGCTTATCCGTGGGTGACTCTGCTCCGGCGGACTGACGAATTCCAAGTGGCCGCAGGCGAAGAACACGCGCTCGTCGATCGACTGCTCGACATGCCCGCGTTGCCGAAGCTCGAACTTCCGGAGGAACTGCGCCTCGAAGAAGTGGTCGTCGCGCCGCAGCCGATTGTGGTGGTTCATGCTCCCGGCCGATCACGCTGGCATCAGGACCGACTCAAGGCCGAAGTGTTGTTCGATTACGACGGCACGCCCGTGCGCGGGACCAGCAGCCAATGGGCCATCGTTCAACGCAAGGCCAACCGCTGCCTCGTGCGTGATCGTCAGGCGGAAGCTTTAGCGTGGTCACAGTTGCAGGACGGCGGCTTCCGACGGTTGCTCGATTACCGTCGCGGCCAGCACGACGCCGAGATCGCCGCACGCGATCTCGCTCCCGCCGTGCGTGCCCTCATTGCCGACGGCTGGCAGGTGAAAGCCGACGGCAAGCAAGTTCGACAAGCGGTCGATCTGAAGTTCCAAATCAAGTCGAACATCGACTGGTTCGAGCTTCATGCCGACGTGAATTTCGGCGGCGCGCGCGTCACGTTTCCCGAGTTGCTCGCCGCGCTGGCTCGTGGCGACGGCACGATCACACTCGACGACGGCTCGCTGGGAATCCTGCCCGAAGAATGGATGGAACGTTACGGGCTGCTCGCCGGACTGGGCGTGGCTGAGGGAGACCACCTTCAATTCACCAACGTCCAAGTCGGCATCTTGGACGCGTTGCTATCAACCCAGTCGGTGGTCGATCTCGACGCTCGCTTCATTGAGGTCCGTGATCGGCTGGCTGCCTTTGAAGGGATCAAAAGCGAACCGGAACCTCCTTCATTTCGCGGAGAGCTTCGCCCGTATCAGCGCGAGGGTCTCGGCTGGCTCCGGTTCCTCGAAGAGTTTCAATTCGGCGGCTGTCTCGCGGACGACATGGGTCTCGGTAAGACGATTCAAGTCCTCGCGTTTCTCGAAGGCCGACGCAAGCCCGCCAAGAAACGCCGAACATCGCTCGTGGTCGTCCCCAAATCGTTGATGTTCAACTGGAAGCAGGAAGCCGAGAAGTTTACGCCCGAGATGAATGTGCTCGAATACTCGGGACTCGACCGAGCCAAGTTGCGCGACGACTTTGGCGAGTACGACTTGATCCTGACGACCTACGGCACGCTGCGACGCGATGTCCTCATCATGAAAGAAGTCGATTTCGACTACGTGATTTTGGATGAGGCTCAAGCCATCAAGAACTCGGCCTCGCAAGTGGCCAAGGCGACGCGATTGCTCAAAGCGCGACACCGCATCGGGCTGAGCGGCACGCCCATCGAAAACCACCTCGGCGATCTCTGTTCCATTTTTGAGTTCCTCAATCCCGGCATGTTGGGGCGCAGTTCCGCATTCAAACTGCACGCGGCCGATCCCGAAAACGTCGAGACCCGCCGCGTCTTGGCAGACGGTTTGAAGCCGCTCATTCTGCGACGCACCAAGCAAAGCGTGGCCAGCGAACTTCCCGAAAAGCTGGAGCAAACGATTTTCTGCGAGATGGGCCCCGATCAACAGCGGCTCTACGACGAAATGCGTGCCCACTACCGCGACTCGTTGCTCGGAATCATCGAGGATCAGGGACTGGCCAAGTCCAAGATGCACGTGCTGGAAGCGTTGCTCCGCTTGCGACAGGCCGCGTGCCATCCGGCGCTGCTCGACAAGTCGTCGTCCGCCGAGTCGAGTGCGAAGCTGGATGTCCTCATTCCGCACATCGAAGAGTTGATCGAAGAGGGGCACAAGACGCTCGTCTTTTCGCAGTTCACCAGCATGTTGGCGATCGTACGCGAGCACTTCGACAAGAAGGGGATCGTCTACGAATACCTCGACGGCCAGACGCGCGACCGCAAGGAGCGGGTCGAACGCTTCCAGTCGGATGAAAAGTGCGGCGTGTTCCTCATCAGCCTCAAAGCCGGCGGTTTGGGTCTGAACCTGACGGCCGCCGATTACGTCTTCATCCTCGATCCGTGGTGGAACCCGGCCGTCGAAACGCAGGCAATCGACCGCGCCCACCGTGTCGGTCAAACGCGACCAGTCTTCGCGTATCGACTCATCTGCAAAGGAACCGTCGAAGAGAAGATCGCCGAGTTGCAGAAGCAAAAGCGAGAACTCGCCGACGCGATCCTCGAACAAAACAACTCGATCCTCCAAGACATGACCGCCGACGACTTGAAGATGTTGCTGTCGTAAGAACATGCCCAAGAATTACGCCGTGTTTTGAACAACACCAACCCGAAGCGTGAGCGAGGACGAATGTCGCTCGACTCTCGTCCACGCTCACGCTTCGGGTTGGTGTTGTTCTGGGACAAGTCCTCAGGCCGCAACTGCGGTCGCACTCGCCGCGTTGGCCGATATACTCCTGCCGTTCTGTTTTCCTCGTGAATTCAAAAAGTGAGACTGCTGCCATGGAAACTGCCCAACAAGATGAAGCGAAGTCGCTGATCGCCCGGATTCTCCAACTCCGAGACTCTCTTTGACTGGGCTGCCAAGCAGCAACGCATCGTCGAGATCAGCACACGCATGTCTGAGCCTGACTTCTGGAACAACCAGGAGAAGGCTCAAGTCACGATGAACGAGTTCAAGCAGATCAATGCCGCGATCAAACCGATCGCCGAACTCGTCAAAGGGGCCGAAGACCTCGGCGTCATGGTTGAGTTCGCTGAGATGGGCGAAGACGTGGGGGCCGATGCCGTCACGTTGGTCGCATCGCTCCACGAGCAGTTCGCCAAGGCCGAACTGCAAGCGATGCTGTCAGGCCCGCAAGACGGCAACGCCGCTTACGTCGCCGTGCAATCGGGCGAAGGGGGAACGGACGCTCAAGACTTCGCCGAGATGCTGGTCCGCATGTACCAACGCTGGGCGGAGAATCGCGGGTTCGCGACGGAACTGCTCGATTCCTCTCCGGCCGAAGAGGCGGGGATTCACTCGGCCACGCTCATCATTCGCGGTCCATTCATCTTTGGACTGTTGAAGGGCGAGACGGGCAACCACCGCCTGATTCGGATGAGTCCCTTCGATTCGGCTCATCGCCGCCAAACGTCGTTCGCGGCCGTCGATGTCACGCCCGAAGTGGATGACAGCATTAACATCGATGTCGAATGGGACGATCCGAAGATCATCCGCGAAGACATCTGTCGAGCTAGCGGTGCCGGTGGCCAGAAGGTCAACAAAACCGACTCGGCCATCCGACTGACTCACTTGCCAACCAACGCCGTGGTCCAGTGCCAGAACGAGCGGAGCCAACATCAGAACCGGGCACTCGCCCGCAAAATGATGATCGCCAAGCTGTACCAATTGGAAGCCGACAAACGCGACGCGGAGATCTCCGCCCGGCGCGGCCAAAAATCACGCATCGGTTTCGGTGGTGAAACTATTCGCAGCTACGTCCTGCATCCCGAGTCGTACTGCAAGGACAACCGTTCCGAGTACAAGACGGCTCACCCACTGGCGCTCTTGGATGGAGACCTCGATCCGTGGATCGAGGCCTACCTCCGCTGGGCCTTAGCTCAGAGCAACGCCACCTAACAGCCTGTTGAAAAACGTAGAGTAAGCCGCTGGCTTGCTCGTTTTCTCGCTGTAATGACGGGCAAGCGAGACGCTTACCCTACGTTTTCAACAGGCGGCTAATCGAACGAGTTCGTGCCGACATCAACACGGCGCGGCGCTGGTACATCACCAGCCCTCGCCGTTTTTTTTGCGCCATCTCTTGCCATTCGTCGTCACGCAGAGTGATCTCAGCGAGCCAACAAAAAAAGCCTGTCGCTTTCACAGCAACAGGCTTCATTGTTTCAGGCATCAAGACGCGACCAATTACCAAGCGAAGTGGGCGAACGCCTTGTTGGCATCGGCCATGCGGTGAACGTTCTCACGCTTGGTGATTGCGACACCTTCACGACGATAAGCGGCGAGCAACTCATCGGCCAGCCGACGGCTCATTGGACGGCCCTTCTTGTCGCGGCAGGCTTCCAGAATCCAGCGAATCGCCAGCGTTTGCTGTCGCTTCATGTTGACCGGAGTCGGCACTTGGTAGTTCGCGCCACCCACGCGCTTCGACCGAACTTCGATGGATGGGCGACAGTTCTCGACGGCGGTGATGAAGACATCAATCGGCTCACGGTCGTTGACCTTCTCGGCCACAAAGTCCATCGCGGTGTAGAAGACGTTCAGAGCGACGCTCTTCTTGCCATCGTGCATCAGGCAATTGATGAATTTGGAAGCGAGCTTCGATCCATAACGTGGATCGGGCTTCAACTGAGCACGACTGGCTGTAAAGCGATCAGCCATTGAGCAACCCTTCTTTTAACCTAGCGAATTCACGGAAATAATTTGAACAACTCAGGCAACTTGCCGCGTTAACCAACCGAACGAAACTCGGTGACGTGTCGAAACAGGCCCCGGAGAGTACCGGTCACTTAGGACGCTTGGCACCGTACCGGCTACGAGCCTGCATACGCTTGGCAACACCCAGCGTGTCGAGCACGCCGCGGATCACCTTGTAGCGAACACCTGGAAGGTCACGAACACGACCGCCTCGGATGAGGACGATGGAGTGTTCCTGAAGGTTGTGGCCTTCACCGGGGATATAAGCCGTGACTTCCTTACCGTTCGAGAGTCGAACACGAGCCACCTTTCGGAGGGCGGAGTTCGGCTTCTTCGGGGTCACGGTTTTGACCAGCAAACAGACGCCACGCTTTTGCGGACATCCCTCCAGAACCGGGGACTTTGTCCGAACGGGCTGGTGCTTGCGGGGCTTGCGAATCAGTTGATTGATAGTCGGCATAGAGTCAGACCTGGTGCAATTCGTCGTCGAAACGGGCCAGTATGGATCAGCGCGAACGCCGGGACTTTCCCCCCCTAGTTCGCAGGGGCGGGGAGTGTAAGTGTCGATGCCCCAAAGTTCAAGCGACTTCCACTGGAGTTGCCGGGTTCGGCGGGCAGCTCCGTTGAGTGTTGTAAATTAGGAGAGGCATACCTGTCGGACGCAGGGAATTCTCTCGGGCAAGCTCCGAGAAACCACCCGATTCCCAAGCCGCTTGGTCGGTACGCCGCAACGGCCGACAGACGAGTTGTTCCCGTTTTCTGAAGGCGGGGCGGGAGTCATTTTTCACCTGCCAAGACGCCTGAACATTTGAGCCGTGCCACGCCCACAGCGCGAGCGCAACGGCCAGTCCGGCTGCGATGGCAAACCCGATCTTGACCGCACTGTATGGTCGTTCCCCGGAGACCTCCCCCGTGACCGCGTTGATCATCACCCGATACGGCTTCTCACGATATCGGTAGGCCATCAGCCAGACCGGCAGGAGCAGGTGCTTGAACGTGATGGCACCGTAGTTCGTCTGTTGGGATGAAACGTTTTGGACATCGCCGCCGATTCGCTGGCGAACGTCCGCCGTCAGGGCCGATTCCATGCGCTGTCGCGCCGTCGCGAAGCCGTCGTCCAGAGACACGTCGTAGGTGCGAGCGAAGAAGCCCGCGAGCAATTGTTGAGTGAAGGGCACGCACCGCACCAGCGGCCACGGTTCGAGTCGCTGCACGAGCGACTCGCTCTGATGGCGAGCCGCGATGACCAGCACATCGTCGAAGAATCGTTGGAACTCGCCGTCGGTGTCGCTCCATCGAATGCGACGTTCGGTGCGGCGGTTGTTTCCGGATCCCACCGTCACGTAGTAGTAGTCTCCGCGCTGTCCGGCGTAGCGAGTCGTTGTGAATGAGTCATACGTGAAGTAGGGCAGGTAGACGCCATTGAACTTGCCCGACGCTCCCTGCCGAAGAAACTCGTTCGGTGCCCACCACAGCGAGCGGACCCATTCGCGCAGCGCCTGCTTGGCGGTCGTTTCCGGGACAAGGAACTGCAACACGCCATCGACAAAGATTCTGTTCGGGGCATCGTGAATCTTGTCCCGTTGCAACGGTGACGCGCAGTACGGGCATTGAGAACTCGTCAGTGTCCCTTGAAAGACGACTTCGCCACCACACGACTCGCAGCGAACGGCATGTTCGCCAGTCGCCCCTTCGCCGTGCTCGTGCCCCTGCTCGTGCAGTCGTTCGAGATTCGCGAGCATCTCCAGGTAGTCGCGTTCGACGATCACGGCATCGCTGGGCAACTCGATCTGCTTGACCGTGCCGCAAAAGGGGCATTGCAGACTCTGAGTCCCGATCGAGAACTCCAAGTCCGCGCCGCATTGTTCGCAGGGAAAGATGCGGCCTCGCCCCGCATCGATCACTTCGCCAGTAGGCTGATCTTGTTGCGACAATGCTCGCGCTGGGTTCAATTCGTCCATGATGGCTACGGCCTTCGACGACACGATCAACGATCAACGACGACGCTCGGCAAGGTGGTCACTTGGCAACGGAGGCGGGCTTGAGTTGCCACTGTTCGTCGAAGAAATCGGCGGCGACGACCTTGCCGGGATAGCGGCTGTTGGCGGGCGTCTTCACGTCCACGATGGCCCAGTCGGGGAGCTTCGGCACCTGTCGCGCGTTGTTCAGATAGTCGTACTCGCGGTAGGTGAAACTACTGTTCAGGACCACGTACTTCTCGGGGTTGAGCGGGTTCGGGTAGATGGCGATCAGGGCGTGATGACTTCCATCGAACGAGCGGTCTCCCGCGACAACACCCTGTTCCGACCAGCGGATTGGGAGCTTGTCGATGATCTTGGCCAGGACCGCATTCGACTTGGAGTCGCCCCACAGGACGAGGTTCGACGATGCGATATCGGCCTCGGTCACCTCGGTATCGCGTTTCACGACGGCATCGCCGCGCATCTGTTGCCGCCAATGAGTCACCGCGCGCGTGAACTCGCCCTTCGACCACTGATCGACGGCGTCCGAGCGACATGAGCCGCTCGGCTGCACGAAGACGAACGAATCAAGAAAGGCGTCGTCAATCGGACCCTGCAATCCGTGACGCTTGCGCAGCCCGGTCGCCTCGCCGCGTTTCCACGCTTGGCCATCGTGAACGAAGGAAAGCGTTGAGTCATCGCCCGCGATCTCCAATGGCGAGCCACCGTCAATTGTCACGCGATGCACCGGACGCGGCAGCGTCTTCGGCGGGCGGAGCGTGAACGACGTGACGTTCTTCGCCGAGACGGTCAAGCCGCCATCCACCGGCTTCACTGATATGCGGGCCTCTTCCCAGTGTGCCTTCAATCCATCGACCGTCAGCCAGTGCATCCGGTTGTAACGCAACGAGTAGGTTACGAACTGCACCGGCAGCGGCGCGCGGTCGATCCCTGCTATCGCCCATTCATTCAACGTGGCGTCGATTTCTTTGGCCGAATCGGGGTGGATTTTATGAGCCGTCATCGGGCCGATGATGTGCCGCAGGTCCATGCCTTCACGCTTCAGCGCGACGGCCATGATGTCGGCCGCTTGCTTCTGCTTGTCGATCTCGCCGCTGTACGCGATGGTCGGCAGGTGAGCCAGATTCGCGGCGTAGCCCGTGCAGTCGTACATCTGCCACAGCTTCTGTTCGTACCACGTCGGCGTGAGCGTCTCGCTCTGAAAGACCTTCAAGAAGTCGGGCGTCTCCGAAAACCCGGCCCCCGGATTCGCGGCGAACCACAGGTCGGGATAATGCACGGCGAACTGCCACACGGCGGCTCCGCCCATCGAGAAGCCGCGCACCGCGATTCGATCGTTGTCGATGCGATAGTGTTTGCGAACGGCATCGAGGGCCTCGAACGAGTCGATCTCGCCCGCCAGCTTGTTCGCGTTGCAGAAGCGTCCGTAAGGATGCAGCACGAGGGTGTCGGCCGGTGCGATCTGGCCATCGTTCTTCGAGCGCTCGTTGAGGAAATTGACCTCGCTCAAATTCTCGCCGCGACCGTGAAACCAGAAGTCGAGCCGATGCTTCTGTCCGCCGTCAAACTTGTACGACGCGGGGATGAGCAACCCGATCGGCTGAACCGTGCGGTCGATCTTCGAGATGTAACCCCGCACGACGCGCCCGGTCTGTTTCGTCCACGGGGCGTCTCCCGCCAGCAACTGATCGGCTCGCTCTTGTCCGGTTTTTAACAGAGCCTTGCCAACCGCCACTTCCTTTGACTCGAAGAACTCGCGATAGCGCAGCGCCTGATCGACGGCGCGATGAAAGATGAGGACATCCGGCAGCAGCTCCGTCGCGAGCGGTGATTTCGACTGACGCAACTGCTCGATGGAAGAGTTCAGCGCAGCAAGCCCCGCAGTGAGTTCCGCGCGATCGGCGTCAGTGATCTCAACTCCGATCTTCGGGATGCGCCGCACGGAGTCGGCCGTGTTGTCAGCAGGCCCGTCGGCCCGGCTCGTCCCGCTCGTGACGGCCACCAACACAAACGCACTCAACATGAGTGCGCAACAAGCACGCTTGCCGTCCGTCATCGTGAACCTCTCTTTGCCAAGGGGCTGTTCCGAAACAAGTTTGTAGGACGGGCACTCTTGCCCGCCGAATGCCAAACGACGGGCAAGAGTGCCCGTCCTACAAGACAAACGAATCGAGGCAGACGCCTCGACTTCGCGAACAGCCTGTGGATTGGCGGGAAAAAATCAAGGCAGCGCGAGGACTCAATCAGGCGAGCGGCAGGAAATAGTTGACCCGTAGGATGGACGCCCTCGTCCGTCCGTTTTCAATTTGAAATCACTCGGACGAGGGCGTCCAAGTTACGTTCTTCAATAGGCGCCTAATGAGATCGTCGGACGCGAGTGGCCTCAAAAACCCACATTGCCAGCAGGAGCGGCAGGAGCGGCTCCCGCGTTTTGCGGTGCAACCGGTTGCGGCTTGGCGACGGGTCCAACTGCTGGCTGGTTGTTGTCAATCCGATCGCGGCGCATGGCATAGCGGATCGGGAACGAGGGCCAGATCGTGTTGGGATACGAGGCCTTTTTGTCGCCCAAAAGTTCGTACTTGCCATCGAAGGCGTGCGCGATCGGCTTGCTGGGGGTGATGTCCCGATCTTCAAACACATACCAGCCGTAGGGCTTTTCGGTGACATGCTGCATGAAGCCGATCCATTGCCGGTCAGGGGCCATCCCAAAAAAGTTGGGCCGCTCGGGCTTGAAGCCGAGGAACTCACGCGGAAACGGCGCGGTGTGTAGGGCCATCAACAGGAAAGCCATCGTCAAATAACCGGTGGCTGCGCCAAACAACCACTTGCCAGCGGTATCCATCGCGGAGGGAAGCCCGATGTAGACCTGAACCAAATGCTCCGATCCCATGCGCAGGGCAAACACACAGCCGATGAACAGCCCGACCAACGCGATCACGTCCATGAAGTGTCGGTACCCCGGCGATAACCCTTCGAGGATTGCCGCCGCTTGCTCAAAGTAGTTGGTGGCGATGAGCGCTGAGATCAGCACACACAGAAACGAATGCACTGCCCCCCACGCCCCCTCAGTGGAGACGAAGTACGCGACGGCACCAATCACAGCGAGGCACAGAATGTCGATCATGGAGAATCACCCTCGGTGGCGAGATTTCAAAAAAAGTGCGTCACAAATTCCGCAGTCATCTATACCTCACGCGGCACAAAGTGAGCGGTTTCCGAGCGGGGCGGCGTAAGCCCCCCGGTTCTTCCGAAGAGGGCTTACGCCCAAGAACCGGGGGGCTAACGCC
>JAYSQC010000489.1:0-5723 GCA_043721755.1 Schlesneria sp. | reverse complement strand
GTTGATGGGGAACAGACTCGAACGTCGCTCGACGCGCGGGGCGTTGCCCACGCGGTTAAACAACGCAACCGAACAACTTAAAATTGGCGAACCACTAGGAGCGTGTCCTCGTAACTGAGGTGGTCGGTTTTTGATTGTGATTTTGCCGAGTCGGCCGCGTTTCGGGTTGGGGCGAGTGGCCGATTAGGCCGGGGCGGCCACCGCCCCCCACCAAACCGGCAACGGCCTCGCCGAAACGCCAATCAATAACCGCCTGCCGCAGTTGCAAGGACAGACTCCTTGGGGTCCGAACTACGGTCACTTCACTCCCGCTTTCGATGCCGTTCTGCCAGTATCCTCCCGCCGCTTTGGTTGCCCTCCTTTGCCGAATTAGGACTCTCACCGATGACGACTTCTACGACCTTCGCCTTGCTCGCCGAACAGCTTCAGACCGGTGGGCCTGCCGCCGTGTTCGACCAACTCGCCACAGCACTCCTCGAACAGAAGGAGTTTCACAAGCTGTTCGACGCGCGCTGCCAGCGGAAGAAGTTTGAGATGGGTCTGCCGCTGCATCGGCCCACGTCGTTCGAGGACGTTCCGAATGAGCGGCGCGAGGAGTTTGAAGCGGCCTACATGGCGGCGGCGCGCGAGGCGGGGCAGCATCTGCTCGACGACAAGAAGCTGGGGCAGGCTTGGATGTACTTCCACGCCATCCGCGAAACGGCTCCCGTCAAAGCGATCCTCGACGCGATGCCGCTGCCGCGCGAACTGACCGACGAAACGGAAGAACTGATCGACCTCGCCTTCTACAAACTGGTCCATCCCGTGAAGGGCTTGCAGGTCATGCTCAAGACACACGGGACATGCAGCACGATCACGTCGCTCGATCAGCAGTTTCAGAACCTCTCGCCCGAGCAGCGTTCTGAATGTGCGGCGATCCTCGTGAAGTCACTGCACACGGACCTGTTGCAGTCGATTGAGCGTGAGGTCAAGCAGCGGATGCCATTCGCGCCCCCCGCCAGCACGCTGCGCGAGTTGATCGCCGGGCGCGAGTGGCTGTTTGCCGACAACAACTACCACATCGATGTTTCGCACCTGCACTCGACCGTCCGCTTCGCCCGCTCGCTGACAGCCGGTTCGCCCGAGTTAGCCATCGCCCGCGATCTGGCCGAGTACGGCTCGCAGCTCTCACAGCAGTTCCAGTACGCGGGTGAAGCACCGTTCACCGAGTTCTATCTCGCGCACATCCAGTTCTTCAAATTCCTGGCGAGCGACGAGCGAGATGCTGCGCTGGCTTACTTCCAGCAGCAACTGGAACAAGAACCCGACGAACAGGATCAGGCTCTCATCGCCTACGTGTTGGTCGATCTGCTCGCGCGAACGGAACAGCTCGATCAGGCAGTCGTCTTGGCGGAGAAGCATCTGCTCAAGGCGGCCCCCGACTTCGCGGCGGCGTTCTCAGAACTCTGCCTCAAGGCCGGGCGACTCGATGTACTCAAGTCGTCCGCGGAATCACGCGGCGATTTGGTGACGTTCGCGGCGGCACTCGTCACACAGCGTGCGTGAAAGACAGAATGATGAGTCACAAAATGATGAAGAGTTTGGAACGCTGATCTGCGCTGATCGACGCTGATGTTTACTTCGCGCGGCCGGAACTGAGTCGTTTAACCGCGTGGGCAACGCCCCGCGCGTCGAGCGACTATTGAGCCTGTTTTGCCATCGCCGCGCGGGGCGTTGTTCACGCGATTATACCTCACCCGGCACTAAGTGAGACCTTTCCGAGCGGGGTGGCGTAAGCCCCCGGGTTCTGCCAAGAGGGCTTACGCCCAAGAACCGGGGGGCTTACGCCGCCCCGCTCAGATGTCTCATCACTGACCGCGCGAAGTATAAACGAGCCAAATGCCTCACTAAATCCCGATCAGTGAAGATCAGTGTTCCTCACTCTGGTCTTGTTGCCATCTGATTCAGCCTCTTCATCATTCTGTGCCCCATCATTTTGTCTTGTCTCAGCCGAACAGCTTCTCGACCGGCGTGCCGCCGTCCACGATCTTGAGCGGGCGACCAATGGGACTCATGTTTTCCTTGGCCGGATCGACGTGCAGCGACTTGCAGATCGTGCTGAAGAGGTCGGGAACGGAGACGGGATCCCTGGTGATGCCCGCGCCGTCTTTGGCCGTTTCACCGATGACCTGCCCACCGCGAATGCCGCCTCCCGCGAGCAGCGTGTTGAAGTTGCGAGGCCAGTGATCGCGGCCTCCGCGCGGGTTGATGCGCGGCGTGCGACCGAACTCACCCACCCAGACGATCAGGGTTTTCTCAAGCAGCCCGCGATCCTTGAGGTCCGCGATCAGCGTGGCCACGGCCGGATCGCAGGGGCTGATGAGTCCGGCGGTCCGGCTGAAGTTGTCGTCGTGCGTGTCCCAGTTGCCGTGACGGACTTCCACGAACGTGACACCCGTTTCCACGAGTCGCCTCGCCAGCAAACAGCCGCGTCCGAACGGCGAGTCTCCGTAACGCTCTTTCAAACCGGTCGATTCGCCACTCAAGTCGAACGTCTTCGTGAGTGGCGTGAGGACCAGCTTCGATGATTTGTCGGTGATCTTGCGATGCGACTCGACGACCGAAGCCCCGCCGCGCGAGGCGAACTCACCTTCGAGCTTGTCGAGCAGACCGAGTCGCCGTTGGAAGCGGCCACCGTTGACGGACGCACTCAAATTCTCGGGCATCTGTCCCGCGTTGCTGACGTGGAACGGTTCGTAGTCCACGCCGAGGAATCCCGCCCCGCTGCCGACGCCACCTTGGCCTCGACCGGCCTCACCGATCGAAACGACCGATGGCAAGTCGTGGTTGGCGAGAGACAATTCCTTCGCGATGTTCGAGCCGAGCGACGGATGCTTTACCGAGCCGGTCGGGAGATAGCCGGTGTGCAGTTGGTACGACGCCCGCTGATGTTCGCCCTCCTTGTTGGTCAGCGAGCGAATGATCGCGATGTCCTGCATCTGCTTGGCCGTCTGTTCCCAGCCCTTGGCGATGCGGATGCCCGAGACGGCCGTGTCGATCGCTTCCGTCGGCCCACCGTTGTCGGTCCCCGGCTTCGGATCGAAGGTCTCCAACTGCGAGGGGGCACCCTGCATATAGAGCAGGATCATCGAACGGCCCTGCTTGCGAAGCTCTTCGGCTTGCAAGGTCATCGTGTCGCGAAAGTCGAACGCCCCCGCCAGCCCCGCCGCCGACATCCCGTACAGAAAGCCTCGCCGGGAAAGTGAACGCCGAGAAAGTTGAACGTCTTCGTGCCAAGCGAGAGTTGTCATGGAATGGGTCTCTGTGTGGGAGGATTGGAATTAGGCAGTGGGCAGGCGCGATCGCGTTTCCCTAATGACTTCGACACCGTCTTATCTCTTCGACAGGAACTCGCTCGAATTGAGGAGGCTCCACATCAGGTCTTCGTAGGCTTCGTTGCGTTGTCCGACTTCCTTGAGGTGGGCCTGACAGATTTCAACTTCGTGCTTCGATGGCTCGCGTGCCAGGACGAGGAGGTAGAGTTCGCCGAGGGCATCGCGTTCGTCGGGGTTGTTGCGGAGTAGGCGTCCGAGACGGCTGTTGCCACTGGCGGTGACCGCACTGCGTAAGAAGCTGTTGTTCATGAGGTACAGCGTCTGCGGCACATTGCCGGTGATGTCCTCTTTGCTCATCGAGGGATCGATCCCGAAGAGCGAGTCAAATTGAAAACGGGGACCGCGTTGCGTGGCTCGGAGACCGCCTGCCATCATCATTCCGCCGCGTGCGGGACCGTTGAGACTTTCCTCGTTGATCCCCAGCACTTCGATCAGTGAGTCGAAGACAACATCGGCCCGCAGTCGCGTTGGTGTGACGGACGCAAACGGCAGCGCATCTTCGGCGGTGGACTTGGCGGCGACCTTGCGTTGGTACGTCTGCGAGTTGGCGACCGTGCGGATTAACCACTTGGGGTCATAGCCATTCGCGACGAACCCCTGGCAGATCGCTTCGAGTGCTTCGGGGAAGTGGGCTGACCGAGTCGGACCAAGATCATCGACCGGCATATAAAAGCCCTCGCCCAGCATCTCGCACCAGACGCGGTTGACGATGGCTCGAGCAAACCACGGGTTGTCGGACGCGGTGAACGACTTGGCGGCGGCTTGGCGGCGTTCGAGATCGGAGAGGTTCTGTCCGGGAGTCGCTCCACCGATGAAGAACTTCGGCTGCATCAGCTTCCCCTTGGACGACGGGTCTTGAAGGTCCGACATGTGGTGTTCGGTCGATCCTCGCCCGGCCTGCATCGGTTGCGGCATCGCCTGGATTTCGGCAGCGGTGATCCCGCCGTCTTTGTTGCTGTCGGCCTGCTCGAAAATGCGATCAACCAGTTGAGCGGGGACTCCCGGCGTTTCGGCGCGCGCCATCATGCCGGGCCGGGCGCGCATCTCGTCCTTCGAGAGTTTTTTGTCTTTGTTGCGGTCGAGCATCGTGACGAACTGCTCGGGATTCTCACGCATCTGGTCGCCTCGCCCACGATCAGTGTTGGCTGAGAGGACTTCGATTTTGATCTCACCGACCATCATTCGTCGTAGGGTGATGCGCGGGAAATAGGCGGCCAGTTCGTGAAATTGCTCGCGCTTCCAAATGTCCGACGGATGGTCGTGACAGTTCGCGCATTGCATCTGAATGCCGAGGAAAATCCGACACGCTTCGGCAGCCACATCTTCATTCACGCCACTCTGCGCGAAGATCAGCGCGGTCTCGGGATGCTCGGTGACATCACCCACCGCCGTGATGATCGACGCGGCCGTGGCATTCCAACCGACGCTCTTGTTCCACTGCTCGGCCAGCCACTTTTCAAAGTCGGCTTGTGAGAGTCGCGACCGGGGTTCGGTGGCGGGCATGTAGATCACGTCGCGCCAGTAGCGTGCCCAGTTCTGGCCGAAGTCGGGCGAAGCGAGCAGCCGCTCAACGAGCTTCGTCCGCTTGCCCGAATCGGGGTCGAGGGCGAACAGAGTGACTTCACTGGGCGATGGCAAATGACCGGTGATGTCGAGCGACGCGCGGCGGAGATAGTCCTCGTCGTTGCAGACACCGGTCGGAGTGACTCCCGCCTTGGTGAGATCGGTGAGAATGAGCTGATCAACTTTGGCAGCCACGCCGTTCGCCGTCGGTGCCGCGACCGAGCCGGACTTGGCGGCACCCGGCTTGTTGGCGGCATGGGCCTCCACCACGAACAGACTCATTCCGGCCACCCCGATCAAAGTGGGTATGGCTAGTTCGAGTCCGACACGGGATCGCAGAAGTCGGATTGGCAGTGTCATGAACATATCCTTCAGAGTGCGGGCGATCGACTGTGTGCAAATTCATCGACTGTGTGCAAATTGCAGTCTCAGCAGCACGAGATCGTACTCATGCCTCAGCAGATTTGGTGGCCTAGTTCCAATCACAGTCGCAGCGGGTTGCAGGGACTTCACTTGACTTCTCGCTCCCAGCTTTGTGGGGGAGAAAATAGGGTCAGGGGGCTTCTGCGGCGCTGCCACTCAGGTTGAACAAAAGCGATTTGGTCGTGTTTCGAGTCCATTGTATTGGTCATCTACACGGTGGGAATCAAACCCTAGCACGCAGAAAAGTTCCGATGCGGATCACATGCTTGACGTGACCGACAAAAGTCGGCGTAGGGTGGGACCAGCTCGCTTCGAGCGCCGGCCCACCCTGTAAAACGCCGACACATTCTGGTGGGCCGGCGC
>JAYSQC010000488.1:0-2814 GCA_043721755.1 Schlesneria sp. | reverse complement strand
GAGCGACAGGGCTACCTTCTTGGTGTGAATTTCACTTGGTGCGCATTTCAAGACTGGGCTTTGTCGGAAAACTATCAGCCGGAACGCGCTAGCGTCCGGTTTCTGCGGGGAAACCGTGGGCTAGCGCCCAGCGGCTGATAGTTTTCCGACAAAGCCTAGTGTTCGTGGGGGAGGCTGCTCATGACTGAAGACTCATCACCGTTGCGATCACCGGCGTTGTTCTCGTTGACGGTTCTCAACAACGAACCGGATGCTGCGGGGCCATCATCGACTCACGCCATCGACCCAATCTGTGGGATGAGTGTTGATCGTGCGACCGGTCTGTCGTGCGAGCGCGACGGGACGACGTGGTACTTCTGCTGCGCGTTTTGTCGCACGAAGTTTCTCAACCCGATACTCGCTTCGACCGAGCCTCCGCCTCTCGGCACGAACTACTTTTGTCCGATGTGCCCCGGCGTGACGAGTGACCACCCGGCGAGTTGCCCGACGTGCGGCATGGCTCTCGAACCCGATTTGGCTTCAGCGTCACACGGCGATGACGGTTCGATGCTGCGCGATTTGTGGAGGCGTTTCCTCGTCGCGGTCGTTTGCGCGGTGCCCGTGTTCGTGCTGGCGATGGGTCCGATGCTTGGCTTGCCCATTGATCGTTGGGTGCAACCAACGACATCGTTTTGGTTGCAAGCACTGCTCAGCACACCGGTCGTGCTGTGGAGCGGCTGGCCCTTCTGGGTGATCGGCTTCCAATCCTTGCGGACTCGCTCTTGGAACATGTTCACACTGATCCTGCTCGGCGTGGGGGCAGCCTTCACGACCAGCCTCGTGGAGTTGTTCAGGCTGACGTTCAGGCACTCCTCATCAGGACACGAACAGGTCCACGCCAATCTCTACTTCGAGTCGGCGGCCGTCATCACGACGCTGGTGCTGCTCGGCCAGATTCTCGAACACCGCGCACGGCGTCGTACCGGTCAGGCGATTCGCGAGCTGATGCACCTCGCGCCGCCGACAGCCTGCGTGATTCGGAACGGTGTCGAACGAACGGTTCCACTGGGCGAAGTCATGCCGGGTGAAACATTGCGCGTGCGACCGGGCGAGACGGTGCCGGTCGATGGGACGCTGATGGGCGAAACGAATTCGAGCCAAGATGACACAGGCGAGCCGGGTGCCGTGAGACCCCGGGTACCGAAGGACACATCCGAAGCCTTACGGCAAACGGCTCGCCAAGAGATTGCGCTAACAACCATCGACGAATCGATGCTGACGGGTGAGTCGCTTCCGGTCGCGAAGGGCGTCGGTGATCAAGTGCTCGGCGGGACGCTCAATCAGACCGGCTCATTCCTGATGCGGGCCGAGCGGGTTGGTCGCGAGACGATGCTCGCGCGAATTATCGAGCTGGTTGCCAAGGCACAGCGCAGCCGTGCTCCCGTGCAGCGGCTGGCCGATGTGGTGGCGAGTTGGTTTGTCCCTGCGGTGTTGAGCGTGGCTGCGATCACTCTCGTGGCGTGGTCGCTGGCCGGATCGTCCAGTCACGGGCTGGCGAATGCCGTCGCGGTGCTCATCATCGCGTGCCCGTGTGCGCTCGGGCTGGCGACTCCGATGGCGATCACGGTCGGCATGGGACGAGCCGCCCGCAGCGGAGTTCTCTTCCGCGATGCCGAATCGCTCGAAGAACTGCATCGGATCGACACGCTGTTCATCGACAAGACCGGCACACTGACCGAGGGGAAGCCGAGTCTGTTCGACATCCAGCCCGCCGAGGGTTTCACGATTGAGGAGTCACTTCAACTGGCGGCGTCGGTGGAACGATTGAGCGAGCATCCGTGGGCGCGAGCGATCTGCGCGCGAGCAGAGAAGGAGCGCGTGATCCTCAGCGAAGTCGCTGAGTTCGCCGCGTTGCCGGGCCAAGGTGTGAGCGGCGTGGTCGAAGGCCGTCGCGTGTGCATCGGCTCCGCCAAGTTCACCGGAAGTCACCAGCAACCGGCGGTCCGGGACGAGAACTTGGCTGATGATCGACCCTCGCCCGACGATGTGCTGCCGCGTCCCGAGTCGTTCGTCTGGCTGACGGTCGATGGTCGCGATGCGGCACTGTTTGAAGTGGGAGACGAAATCCGCGGCTCATCATTCGAGGCGGTGCGACGGCTGAAAGCGTCCGGGGTGCGCATCGTGTTGCTTACGGGAGACCGCAGCGAAGTGGCTCAGTCCGTCGCCAAGATGCTGAACATCGAAGACGTGCGAGCCGAATCGTTGCCTCATCAAAAGTTGGAGTGGATTGAAGCCAGCCGTCGCGCCGGCCATGTCGTCGCAATGGCGGGGGACGGTATCAACGACGCGCCCGCATTGGCCGCTGCAAATGTTGGCATCTCGCTGGGAACTGGCACCGACGTGGCAAAACAATCGGCGGGAGTGATCCTCATTCAGCCCGATCTGCGGCGGATCGTCACCGCACTGGCGCTCAGTCGGGCCGTGATGACGAACATCCGTCAGAACCTGTTCTTCGCGTTCGCCTACAACGCGCTGGGTGTTCCGCTCGCGGCGGGCATTCTCGAACCGTTCGGCGGCCCGGCCCTCGACCCGATGCTCGCGGCGTTGGCGATGAGTCTCAGTTCGTTGTCCGTGATCGGCAATGCGCTGCGACTGAATGGCTTGAATGACGAGTGATACGAACCAGCCGACAGGACTTCTGATTGGCCTTGTAAGACGTGACCGACAGGAGTCGGGGCCACCATCGGCGTAGGGTGGGACAAGCTCGCTTCGAGCGCCGGCCCACCAGAATGTGTAGACGTTCTACATGGTGGGCCGGCGCTCGAAGCGAGCTTG
>JAYSQC010000487.1:0-17147 GCA_043721755.1 Schlesneria sp. | reverse complement strand
AGCCAGGCCGTTGTGGTCCCGTCGGGACAAGCCCGACGGAAACCAAAACTGGATTCATTCATAACAACTGGCGGCTGGGTGGCACGCCCTGAATCCTCGAAGGGCGGCAGGGCAGGGCCATCACCTTTTTCAACGTAGGGTGGGACCAGCTCGCTTCGAGCGCCGGCCCACCATCAGGAAACGTCGAGAAATCAGGGGGGCCGGCGCGGCGAAACGCCGCTGGTCCCACCCTACAGATTGCGCAGGCCAAACAAGGCGATGGCCCTGGCGGCAGGGCTTTGCCCCTTGCAATACACTACGCCACACCCTTCAAGGACTCAGAGCATGCGCACAACTACCCAGTCACAATGTTTCCGCTACATCGCACTTCCAAACGTGAAGTCTCCGTTTTGGACGTCGATGGTGATGCGGGAGCCTTCTTCAAACTCACCGCCGAGGATGGCGTTGGCCAGTTCGTTTTGGAGGCGTTGCTGGATGACTCGCTTGAGAGGACGAGCACCGTAGACCGGGTCGTAGCCTTCTTCGGCGAGTTGCTTCTTGGCGGCATCTGTGACCTCCAGCGTAAAGCCGTTCTCTTCGAGACGCTTCTGCAAACGGGTCAGTTGCAGATCGACGATCTGCCGGATTTCGTGCTTCGTCAGCGGGTGGAAAACGATCGTTTCATCGACTCGGTTGAGGAACTCGGGGAGAAACTCTTTGCGTAGGGCGTACATCACGCGGCGGGCGATCTCGGCATCGTCCTCCTTCCCCGCGAGGTCCATGATCGTCTGGCTGCCGATGTTGGAGGTCATCACGACGATGGTGTTCGTGAAGTCGACAGTGCGGCCGTGGCTGTCGGTGAGGCGTCCGTCGTCGAGCAGTTGCAGCAGGACATTGAACACGTCGCGGTGAGCCTTCTCGATCTCATCGAGCAGCAGCACGGAGTACGGTCGGCGGCGCACGGCCTCGGTCAGCTTGCCTCCCTCTTCGTAGCCGATGTATCCGGGCGGGGCACCGATCAGGCGGGCGACCGAATGCTTCTCCATGAACTCGCTCATGTCGATGCGGATCATCGCCCGTTCGTCGTCGAACAAGAACCCGGCCAGCGCCTTGCATAGCTCCGTTTTGCCGACACCGGTCGGGCCGAGAAAGATGAACGAACCAATCGGCCGATTGGGATCCTGCAGGCCGGAGCGAGACCGTCGGACCGCGTTGGCCACGGCCGTGACCGCCTCGGACTGATTGATCATCCGCTCGTGGATGTGGTCTTCCATTTCGAGGAGTTTTGCTTTTTCGGCTTGCAACATGCGTGAAACGGGGATGCCGGTCCAGATGCTGACGACGCTGGCGATGTCGTCTTGAGTGACCTCTTCGCGGAGCAGGCGGTGGCCGTCGTCGCCTCCGACCTCCGTGGCCTTTTGTTCGGCGACGACGAGCTTCTGCTGAGCCTCTTTCAGCTTCTTCTCCACATCAAACGCACGCACGAAATCGTCGTTTGAGTTCGTGCGCTGCGCCTGCGTGAAGGCATGGTCGTAGTCAGTGTGCAGCTTCTCGATCTCTTCCTTCAGCGGGCGGATGCCGGTGAGCGCCTCCTTCTCGACCTGCCAGCGCGTCTTCAGCGCGTTGACGCTTTCCTCACGGTCGGCGATCTGTTTGCGAAGGTCTTGCAGGCGGGCCTTGCTGTCGGCGCTCGGCTCCGATGCGAGGGCTGCCGCTTCGATCTGGAGCCGCGTCAGGTTGCGAGTCGCCTCATCGATTTCGGCGGGCATCGAGTCCATCTCCATGCGGAGCTTACTCGCGGCTTCGTCAACGAGATCGATCGCCTTGTCGGGCAGGAACCGATCGTTGATGTAACGGTCAGAGAGCGTCGCGGCGGCGATCAAAGCGTCATCAGTGATCCTCACGCCGTGATGCGATTCGTAGCGCGACTTCAATCCGCGCAGGATCGAGACCGTGTCTTCGACGCTCGGTTCGTTGACGAGTACCGGCTGGAAGCGGCGTTCGAGAGCCGGGTCTTTCTCGATCGACTTGCGGTACTCATCGAGCGTCGTCGCACCGACACAATGAAGTTCGCCGCGAGCGAGCGCCGGCTTGAGCAGGTTCGCTGCATCCATCGCTCCTTCGGACGCACCGGCTCCGACGACCGTGTGCAATTCGTCGATGAACAGGATGACTCGGCCTTCCGCTTCAGAGACCTCTTTGAGGACCGCTTTCAAACGGTCTTCAAACTCACCGCGATACTTGGCTCCAGCAATGAGTGCTCCCATGTCGAGCGCGATGACAACTTTCTCCTTCAAGTTCTGCGGCACATCACCCTGCACGATGCGGTGGGCGAGACCCTCCACAATCGCCGTCTTGCCGACGCCCGCGTCCCCGATCAACACCGGGTTGTTCTTCCGGCGACGAGACAGCACTTGAATGACGCGGCGGATTTCCTGATCGCGTCCAATCACGGGATCGATCTTCCCGAGACGTGCCAGCGCCACGAGATCCTTCCCGTACTTCTCCAGCGCCTGGTACTTGTCCTCGGGATTCTGATCGGTGACCGTTTGCGAACCCCGCACCGTCTTGAGGGCGTTCATCACGTCCGCTTCAGTCACGCCGTTCAGCTTCAAGACTCGTTGAGCCTGATCGTCCACCTGCGTCAGCGCGAGAAACAAATGCTCGGTCGAGACGAACGCATCTTTCATCGCGTCCGCCTGCTGCTGAGCCTTCTCCAACACCTGCATCGCGGCGGGACTCGCACCCACCTGACCGCCGGAAGCGCGCGGAAGTTTGTTCAAGTCGGCATCAATGATCCCACGCAGTTGGCTGACGCGGATGCCGATCTTCTCCAGCAGCGGCCGGACGATCCCCTGTTGCTCGTCGAGTAGCGCCTTGAGCAGATGTAGCGGAAGAAGTTGCGGATGCCCCTGCGACTCAGCGAACTGCTGCGCCAACTGGACCGCTTCCTGAGCTTTCACCGTCAGCTTGTCGTGTCGAAAGGCCATGCTGGAACTCCTTGAGAAAGGGTGAGAAGTGAATCACTTGGCAGACAACGTGGACGACGCTGAGCAATTGAACGTCGCGTCGTCGTATCCAAAACGAATGAAGTCGAAGACACGGAATTGGAACACTGGTCTTCGCTGATCTGCACTAATTCAGATCGGCGAAGACCGCTTTCCCATCAGCGAAGATCAGCGTCGATGAGTGTTCCCAATTTCTTCCGGCCTCCTTCGCGCGGTCTCTCACAGCCGTGAGGCGATCATCCGAAGTGCGGCCTCGGCAAGCGCACGATCAATTGGAAAGAGGGATCAAGCGGCGCACAGGAACGTGTGCCGCAGTGTCTCAGGCGGGAGTTGAACTTCGGCGGCTAGCGGGTCGCAAGTACCAAGTCGTCATGACGAGAACCCAGATGACGAGCGGCACGATGATTTTCGTGGCGTCATGCCCGGCGAAGTAATGGCAGGCGGAAGCCCCGGTCAGATTGAACGTGAACCCCGCATAAGCCCACTCCTTCAGCGTCGCACACTTCGGGATCAGCAGGGCGATCACACCCAGCACCTTCCAGAAGCCGAGTATCGAAAAGAAGTACAGCGGCATCTGCATCTGCTTGAGCTGTTCTTTCATGTCACCCGGTTGAACCAAATCCATCACGCCCCCCATTCCCATCGCGAGGCAAACAAGAACCGTCAGGATCCAGTAGGCGATGGTCTTGGACATGTTTGATCTCTTGTCCCCTCGCCCCGGCGTTGCAGGGTGAGGGTGAGGGAATCTTGTAGCTTGGACGCCCTCGTCCGAGCGATTTCAAATTGGAAGAGGACGGACGAGGGCGTCCATCCTACTTTCAATCACAGACTGTCAGCTCTTCTTCTCGAACTCGGCGTCGATCACGCCGTCATCGGGCTTGGCACCGCCGCCGGCGGCTTCGGGAGCGGCTCCGCCTGCGGCACCCGTTGCGTTCTGGACGTGTTGGGCGAGCGAGTAGCTGGCCTGCTGAAGGCTCTCGACAGTCGAGTTGATCGCGGCGATGTCGGTCCCCTTTTCGGCGGCCTTCACTTTTTCAATGCTCGCTTCGACGGCAGACTTCGACGCCGCATCGAGCTTCGAGCCGTGTTCCTTCAAAACCTTCTCGGTCTCGTAAACCGACATCGAGGCCTTGTTCTTAGCTTCGGCCAACTCGCGGCGTTGTTTGTCTTCGCCCGCGTGCGACTCGGCGTCTTTCTTCATCCGCTCGATCTCTGAGGTATCGAGGCCGCTGGAGTTCTCGATCCGCACCGACTGCTCCTTGCCCGTGGCTTGATCCTTCGCCTTGACGTTGAGGATGCCGTTCACGTCGATGTCGAAGGTGACTTCGACCTTCGGCTCGCCTCGACGCGCGGGGAGAATCCCTTCGAGATTGAATTGATTCAACATGCGGTTGTCGCGCGCCATCGGTCGCTCACCTTGGAACACGCTGATCGTGACTGCGGTCTGACCATCTGCGGCCGTCGAGAATGTTTCCTTCTTGGTCACGGGGATCGTCGAGTTGCGTTCGACGAGCACCGTCAGCACGCCACCCTCCGTCTCCAGACCGAGCGACAGCGGCGTCACATCGAGCAGCACCATGTCTTTCACGTCGCCCGAGATGATGCCCCCTTGAATGGCCGCGCCGATCGCCACCACTTCGTCGGGGTTCACACCGCGATGAGGTTCCTTGCCGCCGAACATCTTCTTGACGAATTCCTGAACCATCGGCACGCGAGTCGAACCGCCGACGAGAACGATCTCATCGATCTGGCTCGGCGACAACTTGGCATCACGCAGAGCGTTCTCGACTGGTGCGCGACAGCGTTCGACGAGGTGATCGACCATCCGCTCGAACTCGGCGCGCGTCACTGTCAGTTGCAGGTGCTTCGCCCCACTGGCGTCGGCCGTGATGAACGGCAGGTTGATGTCGGTCGATTGCTGGCCCGAGAGTTCCTTCTTGGCCTTCTCGGCCGCTTCACGCAGCCGCTGAAGGGCCATCGCGTCTTTGCGGAGGTCGATGCCGTGTTCGGCCTGGAATTTATCGGCGATGTGCTTGATGAGAACTTCGTCGAAGTCGTCTCCACCAAGATGCGTGTCGCCGTTGGTGCTCAGCACCTCGACGAGTTCGTGATCGACTTCGAGGACGGACACGTCGAACGTTCCACCCCCGAGGTCGAAGACGGCGATCTTCTCGTTCTTCTTATTCTGCAAACCGTAAGCCAAGGCTGCCGCCGTCGGCTCGTTGATGATTCGCTCGACCTTCAGACCGGCGATCTCGCCCGCGTCCTTCGTCGCCTGACGTTGCGCATCGTTGAAGTAGGCCGGAACCGTGATGACGGCGCGCGTCACTGTGTGACCGAGATACGCTTCAGCGGCTTCCTTCAGCTTGCGAAGAATTTGGGCCGAAACCTCCGGCGGCGTGTACGTTTTACCGTGAACTTCGACCTTCACGTATTCGCTCGGCCCACCGACAACCTTGTACGGAACCATCTTCTCTTCGGACTCGACCTCGTTGTGTCGACGCCCCATGAACCGCTTGATCGAGTACACCGTGTTCTTCGGATTCGTGACCGCCTGCCGCTTGGCGGGGTCTCCGACAAGGCGGTCCCCCTTTTCGGTATAGGCCACGACGCTCGGAGTCAGGCGGTTGCCGTCTTGATTGGCGATGACTTTGACTTCGCCCCCTTCCATGACGGAAACAACCGAGTTGGTCGTTCCGAGGTCGATGCCGATGATTTTTTCTTGAATGGCCATAGTGCTTGTTCCTTGGGATGAAGTCTCGACGCCGCAAGCCTCGTAAGCGGGGTGATGTCTCCCGCAATCAGGCTTCTCGATGAATTGAACGGGCTCGTTTCGTCCGAGCCTGCGTGATTCGAGCAGGAAAGCAAAGGTCGCGCCAGTCGATTCCAAGGTGGCCAGTTCGGATTAAAGCTCCTTATTTCAGGCGGTTACGAAACGTCTTTGCCTGAAAGCCGCGCTCGGCTTATCACGGCGCTGCCAAATTGTCACCAGTTGGCTCATAGTTACCCACCGCCGCCGCGGCCAAAATGGCAGTGGCTTGTGGAGGGAGATGGGGGCAGCATTCGACTCTTAGCAACTCCGGCTGCATCGAACAGGGTGGGCCGCTTGCAAATACGAAATCCTGCCAGTAAAAGAGTTTCCTCAATTTGGACGTTGAGCCGAGCGGAAGCCCTTTGTGGACGAAACCGGTTGATTTTTTGCAGGGAGGCGTCCGTTCGGGTTGTCTCGGTGGAGGCGGGTTGGATGGCGAGTAAACCAGTGCCAAAAAAAGCTGCAAAACCAACCTCTTCATCGGCTTCGGGCAAGCAGTTAGCAGCGGCTTCCCCCACCGTCAAAAACCAAGCGTCAGCGTTAGTTGATATCGCGAAGCTCGATCAAGACATCGTGAAGCTCTTGAATCGGCGGGCTGTGGCGACGATCAAGCTCATCGAGGCCTCCCCGGATCGGCGAACGGCCATCTACGACCCGCGATCAGACGATGACCTCTTCGCCAAGCTGGAAGCCGAGAACCCCGGGCCACTTACGCCTCGTGCTATTCGAGGAGTGTTTCGCCAAATTCTCAGTTCCGTTCGGAATCAAGCACGGGTTCAGCGGGCAGTCTATCTTGGTCCAGCCTATAGCTTTTCGCATATGGCGGCGATCGAACGGTTTGGCGAGTCGGCAGATTTGATCCCCGTGAATACGATCCCCGCCGTGTTTGAAGAAGTGAATCGCGGCCATGCCGACTTTGGTGTTGTTCCGATCGAGAACAGTACCGATGGCCGGATTATTGACACGCTGGATATGTTTACACGGCTTCCACTTAGGATCTGCGGTGAGATCCAACTCAGCATCCATCACAATTTGCTCGGTCGTTCTCCGCGCGGCGAAATCAGCGAGGTTTACAGCAAGCCTCAAGCACTTTCGCAGTGCCGCGAGTGGATCAGCAAGAACATGCCGCAAGCACGCGTCATCGAAGTGACAAGCACTTCGACAGCGGCTCAGTTGGCTCGTGACAAGCCGGGAGCAGCTGCCATTGCGAGCAAGCAGGCCGCTGTCGAGTACGGCCTACATGTCTTGGCCGAGCACATTGAAGACAATAAAAGTAACGTCACTCGGTTCGCGGTGATCGGTGATAAGCCGGTTGGTTCGACCGGAAAAGACAGAACTTCGATCCTGCTTCAGATTCCCCACCGACCTGGCTCGCTGTCAGAGTCGTTGGCGATCTTCAAGCAGTCCAAACTGAACCTGACTTGGATCGAGTCGTTCCCGCTGCGTGGCCCTGAAACGGGCTACATCTTTTTCTTGGATTGTGAAGGTCACACCAAGGATGCGAAGGTGAAACGAGCGTTGGAAGACCTGGCAAAAATGGCGGTTCGGATGGAAATTTTAGGGTCGTATCCGCGAAGTGAGCCAGTTGAATAACGTGTGGTGTCGGTGATCGCTGCGAAGCAGGTGGCGACTTCAATGACCGCGTCTTGGGTTGGCCGGTAGAGATGTTTTTTGGTTTCACTGATCCGCTCGTGACGCCAATGCACAGGTCGAGCGGGGTCTAAGGACGATGCGATGCGCCGCCTGTTCGTGGCTGGCAACTGGAAAATGAACACGACGATGGCCTCCGCACGGGCACTTGCCAGTGAGGTTGCTGCTGAAGTGACTCGCATCCAGCCGAATATCGACGTTGCGGTGTGCCCGCCGTTTCCATACCTCATCCCCGTCGGCAGTTCCTTGGCGAACAGCCCGGTGATGCTGGGTGGCCAGAATGCTCACTATGAAAAGCCAGGTGCTTTTACCGGCGAAACATCCTTAGAGATGCTCGTCGATGTTGGTTGCCAGTGGGTGGTAATCGGCCACAGTGAACGGCGGCAGTTCTTCGGTGAGACCGACGAGCTGGTCAACAAGAAGATTCATGCCGCGTGGCAGCGTGGGCTGGACGTGATCTTTTGTGTTGGCGAGGTCTTGCAGGATCGGGAATCCAATCGCACCGAGTCTGTTCTGAGTACCCAACTTGAGGGTGGCTTGATGGGAGTCGAGGCCGGTCAACTGGGCAAGCTCGTGATTGCCTATGAACCGGTTTGGGCGATTGGCACCGGCTTGACGGCATCTCCCGAACAGGCCGAAGCGACACATCTGTTCATCAGAAATTGGCTGGCAACGAGATTCGATCAGGCGTCTGCCGATGCCATGCGGATTCAATATGGTGGTAGCGTGAAGGCTGATAACGCCAAGGAACTACTTTCACAGCCCAACGTAGACGGCGCATTGGTCGGCGGTGCGAGCCTGAAAAGCGACCCGTTTCTCGGCATTATTCGAGCGGCGGCGGAATTGGCTGGCGGATGAGTCGAATGAGATTCGTTTCAAATCAGCTCGGAATTCTCGCCGCGACAGTCGAGCGGTGAAAAAGGATGTTCAAGATGATGTATCTGGCTTACGCGTTGTTGACCTTGCACATGTTCGTCGGGATATTCCTGATCGGACTTATCCTGCTCCAACGCGGGCGCGGTGGTGGGCTGGCAGGGTCGTTCGGCGGAATGGGTGGCCAGAGCGCATTCGGCACTAAGGCTGGGGATATTTTCACCAAGATTACGATCGGCGTCGCGATCTTCTGGATCACATTGGCTTGTATCTGCATTCTCGTCGTGAATGCGGCGGTCAAAAACGGTGGTCGCGCAAAGTTCGTAAAGGAAGACGGTGATAAGGCGGTCATCACCGCTCCGGTCAATGACAAGCCAGATGCGGTTGATTCCAAGCAGGGCGAGCCTGTTAATGGTGAGAAAAAACTTGAGGGCGGTAGCGATGCCAAAAGCGACGATGCGGTGAAGGACAGTAACGCTTCTGAATCAAAGCCGCCGGTCAACAAAGAAGCTCCAGCGGAACCTGCAAAACCTGGTACTCCGGAAGCGGAAGAGTCCGCTCCTCCTAAAGCTGAGGGAACGGACAATCCCGCGAAACCAGAATCGTCAGACGCTAAGAAGTCTGAATGATTGGCTGAGCGGATCAGCCGTTCGCGCCCTATGACTTACACATCGAAAAAGTCCCGCGATTCAAGCTTTGAATCTCGCTCGTTAGTTCATCGATGACGCAGACCTCAACACGGAGTGACGCACAGTGCTATTGAGCATGACAGGGTTCGGCGAAGCTCGGGAACAAGCGGGCGACGTGGTCTGCCGGGTCGAACTCCGCAGCGTCAACAACCGCCACTTCAAGCTCTCCCTGCGCAGCCCCGATGGCTTTGCCCATTTGGAAAATGACATCGAACGTCTGCTGCGCGAGACCATTTCTCGAGGCAGCGTGTCATTGGCGGTTCGCTTGGAGCGTTCCGCCAACACGAATTCGCCGCAGATCAACCAGACCGTTTTGTCTGGCTATTGGAAACAGCTTCAGGCTGTATCCCAACTCTTGGGGACTGAGACGCCAGCGATCGGAGCGTTGCTCACATTGCCTGCGGTCATTGATGACGGCCGGTTTGACACGGAGACGGTTCAACAATTGTGGCCAATCGTCGAACGGAACATTCGCGAGGCAGCATTGCGAATGGGCGAGTTCCGTCAGCGTGAGGGAGCCTCGATGGCGACCGAGATGCACGTTCAATGCAAAGCGATTGCGGCTCAGGTCGATCGAATCGCAAACTTCTCGCCGCAGGTCATCAATGAATACCGCGAGAAGCTGCTCCAGCGCGTGAATGACTTGATGAAAGACCTCGACTCCCGCATGGGGCCGTCGGATGTCCTACGTGAAGTCGCACTGTTCGCTGATCGCTGCGACATCACGGAAGAGATCACTCGCCTGCGAAGCCATTTGTCGCAGTTCTTGAAGTTGCTCGACGACACCACGTCGCAGGGCCGCAAACTCGACTTCATGTGCCAAGAGTTGTTTCGTGAAGTGAACACGATCGGCTCCAAAGCCAATCATGTCGAGATTTCGCACGCGGCGGTGGAAGCCAAGGTTGCCGTCGAGCGGATGCGCGAGATCGTTCAAAACGTGGAGTGACCGACGGTGGCCGAGACGTTCGATCCGCCTTGCTCGTTTCAAGTCGTGGTTCTGTCCGGTCCCAGCGGGAGCGGCAAGACGACGGTTGTCGAGCGTCTGATTCGCGAAGCTCCGGTCAAGCTGGTGAAGTGCGTCTCTGCGACGACGCGCCCACCTCGAACCGGCGAAATAGAGGGGGATGCCTACTACTTCTTGTCTCCGGAAGACTTCGCGGCACGGCGCATGCGGGACGAGTTTCTGGAAACTGCCGAAGTGTTTGGCGCGGGATACTGGTACGGAACGCTCCGGTCAGAGATCGAGCGAGTACGACAAATGGGTGGCTGGGCGTTCTTAGAGATTGACGTGCAAGGAGCGTTGCGGGTGATGGAAATCTATCCCGACTCACTCACGATTTTTCTTGAGCCTCCCTCACTCGCCATTTGCGAACAGCGTCTGAGGTCACGTGGCACAGACTCCGAAGCCACCATCGAGAAACGCCTGCGTAAAGTCCACGAAGAACTGCAACTCGCGGATCGTTATCGCCATCGAGTGGTCAATGACGAACTCGATCATGCGGTGGGAACCATCTGTCAAATTCTGTCCGACCAATTGAGAACATGAACGCGGCGGGGTCCGGCCTTGCTTGATGTCCGGACAGCCGCCACACTACGCCCCGAACTCGCCCCTCGACTGACGGCCTGTCTGTCAACCGGAGGGGCAATTGCCTTTTTTGAGAGGATGCTATGCTCGACGAACTGATGGAAGAAACGATCGTGAAGAAGTGCGGCGGACGGTTCAAGCTGTCCACGCTGATTCAAAAACGCATGGTGGCGATCAACCGAGGTGCCCGTCCGCTGGTCGATATCAAAACCAAAAACCCGATGGAAGTGGTCGTCCAAGAGATCATGCAGGACAAGATTTATCTCGACTCCACCAATGTGGTGATTACTCGCCCCGACAAGAACCGCGTCCGTCATTTCGACAGCGGCCCGTCCTTGGACGACATGTGAGTTTGTGTTGGCTGGTGTGGACGATGAAGTCCGCGCCTGCGGTTCATTCTTGAGGGATGCCCGCCGTGAAGAATCGCGAAATCCTGTTGGGCGTCACGGGTGGCATCGCCGCATACAAGGCGGCCGACTTGTGCAGCAAGCTGGTGCAGAGTGGAGCCGCTGTGACCGTCGTCATGACGGAGGCGGCTCGCCAATTCATCGGCCCCACAACGTTCGAGGCTCTGACCGGGCGGCCCGTGTATCACGAGGCATTCCGCCCGGTCGAGCACTTTCGCGGCGAACACATTGGTCTGGCGCAGCGTGCCGATCTGATGGTCGTCGCCCCGGCAACCGCCAATTTTTTGGCCGAGGTCGCGGGAGGCTTCGCTCACGATTTGCTATCGACGCTCACACTGACCATCACCTGTCCGCTGCTGTTCGCACCCGCGATGAATTGCGAGATGTGGGCCAAGCCTGCGGTCCAACGCAACGTGGCGCAGCTGCGAGCTGACGGAGTTCACTTCGTCGAACCGGGGACAGGATGGTTGAGTTGCGGCCAGATCGGAGCCGGTCGCATGGCCGAGCCGGCCGAAATTATTGAGGCCATCGCGCGGCTGCTCGATGTCAAACCGAAGTTAGCCAAGTAGGACGGACACTCCTGCCCGCTCAGACTAGGCTTTGTTTTGAAACCCCACCCCGCTTGCCGGGGTGGTCTTCAGGTCTTTGCACTAACTTCAAAATTGGGTAGTCATCAAGTAGTAGTGCAAAAACCTGATTCCACCGGGACAAGCCCGGTGGGGTGAGTTTCAAAACAAAGACTAGAACTGTTGGCAAAAGCAGGACGGGCAGGAGTGCCCATCCTACGCCCCCCTTCCGTGTGATCGCTCCATGAAAGTCCTCATCACTGCCGGGCCGACGCGCGAGTATCTCGATGACGTGCGGTATCTCTCCAACGCCAGCAGCGGTCGAATGGGGTTCGCGCTGGCTGAGGCAGTGCTGGCTGCGGGACACCAAGTCGTACTCGCTCTTGGACCTGTTGCGCTGACGCCTCCGGCCGGATGCGAAGTCCACGCGGTGGAGACGACCGACGAGTTGCTCGCGACGTGTGGCAAACTCTTTCCACAATGCGACGGCGTGATCGCGACGGCGGCCGTGTGCGACTACCGCCCGAGGTCACGCTTTCCGGGGAAGCTCGCCAAGAAAGGTGTGTCGCTCGAGTTGGAACTCGTCGAGACCGCCGATGTTCTGGCCGACTTGGGCCATCACAAGGGGAGCCGTTGGATCGTGGGTTTTGCCTTGGAATCGGACGAGTTCGCGCATGTGAACGCGCTGCGCAAGCTCAAGGAAAAGAACTGCGACGCGATCGTGCTGAATCGCCCCACCGCCATCGGGGCCGAGACCAACCGGATCGAGGTCATTGATCCCGCCGGACAGAGCGTGGAAACATTCGCGGGAACCAAACGCGAAGTCGCGGGACAGCTTTGGAGCTGGATCGAGCAAAACCTCGCTCGTTAGGCGAGCGGCAAGAGTTCGCGTACGCGCAATGTAGGATGGACGGCCCCGTCCGTCCAAGCTTATCCAGAAGAGCCGGACGGACGGGGGCGTCCATCCTACGGGTAAACGATTTCCAGCCGCTCGCCATAGAGCGAGCGACATCTCAGAAAAAGTCGCTGAAGTCGTGAGACCACAGTATGGAACTCTCACGAAGCTCGGCATTGAAGCCTGACTCGCTCGCTTACCGAGTAGGACCGGCACAACCGGAACGGGATGTGGTCGATTCGCCACGCAGCGTGAGGTGTTTCCTCAACCTGCCTGAGAAACCGGTGCTAAGTTTCAGACTGTGGCTAGACGTGGCAATGTGCTGACAGGGCAACACGCTTCTGGCCGGGAAACTTCTTGCAGGCGGAACAGCCATCGCGAGCAACGGGGGAAGCCGAGGATCGGTTTCGTCGTGATCGCGATGCGTGCGGAGACGGGCGAGTCATGTTCGACTACGCGCGACTACGAACCGATCTGTTGGCACTCGCGGTCTTGGCGGCAGCAGTCTTTCTGGGACTGAGCCTCGCCAGCTATGACCCGGCCGACCCGCCTGCGCTAAGCGTGTATCCCACGCGTGGTGTCGCTCAAAACTTGGGGGGCCAAGCGGGTGCGGTGGCTGCTCACACTCTGATCGTGACGATGGGAGTCGGCGCGTACTTCTTGCTCGTGGCACTGCTCGTGGCCGACATCCGTTTGTTTGCACGCGATCACGTTGGCGATGCGACGTGGCGGTTGGTTGGAGCCGCATTGATGCTCGTCGCTGTTTGCGTGGCGGGACAATGGTTTCTGCCGATCACATTGGTCGGCCCCTTGACCGGCAACGGCGGTTACGTCGGCGCGTGGGGCGGCATCCTGTTGGACGACAGTCTGACTCGTGCGGGGAGTGTCGTACTGCTGACATCGGTGTTCGTGGCCGGACTGCTGCTTACGGGTGAGCAGCACTTGATCCAAACCGCGTGCTGTGCCGCACTGTTGCCGATCACGCTGTGGAGCCGTTTGGCATTTGGACAGCGTCCGCCAACGATTCCTGATCCACCACTGCCTAACGCTGTGGAACCCCCGCCCTTGGAACCGGCCTTCGTGCCGGTCATTCCCGTTTCTCCGCTCACCAAATCGGCACCGATCCCGGTGAAGAGTTGGTACTCCTCACTCGTCGATATCCCCCCTCCGATCTTGGCGGGAACGATCACGGCGAAGTCCTCGACCAACGCGCTGGCCGCTGGTTCAAACTTGCCGGGATTGAGTTTGGCCAGATCGGGCTTGCTCCGTCTGCATGAAGAGTCTTTCGACGAGATGGAGTCCCCTTCGCCGCTCGCATTGGTTTCAGAGTCGCCTGTGGAAGCGAGTCCATTCGCCGACGAGGAATCGCCGATCGTGATGGGGACAATCGCACAGGGCGTTGCGACCGATCACGGAACAACATTCACACTCGCGGCGAATCGCGCCCCGATTCGAGTCAACCCGCCGATGGGCATGTCGGCGGCGGTCCCTGTTGAATCGAAGCCGATCGCGCCGCTTGCCGAGCGTCTGCCGTATCAGTTCCCCGGCCACGAAATGTTGGAGGAGGCGGAAGCGTTTCCGTACGACCTGCTGGCGGCGAAAGCTCAGATCGCCGCGGCCACGCTCGAACAGACGTTTCAAGAATTCGGACTGAACATCAAGGTGGTTGAGATCGACACCGGGCCGGTCATCACCCTTTTTGAATTGGAACTCGAAAAGGGGCTGCGGCTGTCCAAGGTCGTGGCGCTGGCCGATGACTTGGCGGTCGCGCTGCGCGTGCCGTCGGTGCGCGTGGTCTCGCCGATCCCCGGCAAGAACACGGTGGGAGTTGAGGTCCCCAATGAAGTGCGCGTGATGGTCCGTCTGAAGGAACTGCTTCAAACCTGTCAGGCCGACTTTGACACGAAGGCGATCCCGCTGTTCCTCGGCAAAGATGTGAGCGGCAAGCCGATGGTCATCGACATGACCAAGATGCCGCACCTGTTGATCGCCGGCCGCACGGGGACGGGTAAGAGCGTGTGCCTCAACACGCTGATCCTGTCGATCCTGCTGAGCCGCAGTCCGGACCAAGTGAAGATGCTGATGATCGATCCGAAGATGGTCGAACTGTCGCCGTACAGCCGCATCCCGCACCTGATGCACCCGGTCATCACCGACATGAAAAAGGCCGAGGCCGTGCTGGGTTGGGCCGTAGACAAAATGGAAGAGCGTTACGCCCTGCTGGCCCGCTGCGGCGTGAGGCATTTGGACAGCTACAACAAGCTCGGTAAGGACAAGGTGCTGCGGAAGCTCGACATCGATGCGGACTCCGATGAAGCCGATCTCATCCCCGCGACGATGCCGTACATCGTCATCGTCGCGGATGAAATGGCCGACATGATGATGACCTCGGGCAAAGACGTGGAAGGCCACATCATCCGGCTCGCACAGAAGTCGCGCGCGGTGGGGATCCATCTCGTGCTGGCGACACAGAAGCCGACGGTCGATGTCATCACGGGACTCATCAAATCGAACCTTCCCGCTCGAATCTCGTTCCAAGTCGCCAGCCGCATGGACAGCCGTGTCGTGCTCGATGAGATGGGAGCCGACAAGTTGCTGGGCAACGGCGACCTGCTCTACATGGCTCCCGGCACGAGTACGCTCCGTCGCGCCCAAGGGACGTTCGTCAGCGATGACGAAGTGAATCGCGTCATCGAGTTCTTCGGCGACCAGCAACCCGAGTACGACCAAGAACTGATGAATCTCCAAGTCGCGACGACCAAGGGGGCCAAGGGATCGACAGAGCCGCGCGATCGAGACGACTTGTACGACCAGGCCGTTGAAATCGTGATCCGCGAGGGCCGCGGCAGTGTCTCGCTGTTGCAACGCGCGCTCGGCGTGGGCTATGGACGCGGCGCACGCATGATCGACTGGATGGCCGAAGACGGCATCGTCGGCACCTTCAACGGCAGCCAAGCGCGCGAAGTCGTCATGAGCATGGACGAGTGGGAAGACTCCCGCGAAATGGCCGGCGCGCGCGGGTAGTGTGCCAAGCTTCGATGGGCGAAATCACTCCTTGGTGGTAGCCCTGTCGCTCCGCGACAGGAAGCGTGAACGTACGAGCGACGTTTGCCGTTGATCAACAGATTGATGTCTCTTGTTGATCGCGCCTCCTGTCGCGGAGCGACAGGGCTACCTTCTCAGGAACTCTTGACCCGCAGCGTTTCGTTGAGGAGACGCCAATGAACGATTGCACCTGGATTCCACCCACCTCGCATTGGTGTTGTGGCACGCGGTGGGACTCGGAATACTCTCGGCTCAACAAGTTCTCTCCACGGAGACGGTCATGACGCGCGAGTGGTACTTTCAGGTGATGGGGCAAGAATTGGGGCCGCTCTCCGGCGGGGAACTCAAGGCGAAAGTCGCGAACGGGCAGATTCAGCCCGACACGCTGATTCGCAAAGGCTTGGACGGGAAGTGGCTGTTCGCGGCCAAGGTGAAGGGGCTGTTCGCGGTTCCCGAAGAGCTTCCTCCGCTGCCTCCCGCGCCAGCTCCGCCCGTCAAACCAAAGTCTTCGGCCACGATGTCGGTCGTCGGTGTTGCGGCCGGTCGCGACAAGCCGGGTTCGAGCGCCGAGATGAAGACCCATCAAGGTGCGTCCGCCCTGCCTGGTCACACCAGAACAATGCTGCTCGTGCAAGACGACGACAACGATGGTGAAGCGCCCTCGAAGCCGCCGTCGGTCGAGTTCTACGACTTCGTTGGGTTTCGCGAGGCCATCTCGCCCGTGTTGTATGACGCGGTGAAGCGGTTCGTCACCGACCGCGGCATCACCATGAGCCAAGTCAACCGGCGGGCCTTGGCCGAGTTCATCGAGCGACCGGAACTGGCGAGTGACCTGTTGATCACGACCGTGGCAGCGGTCCCGCAACCGGTGAACGCGAAGTCGAATCGTGACGGCAGCCGACCGCCGTCTGAACGCGAGCAACAGGAACTCGCGACCTTTCGCTTCACGCTGTTCAACAACAGCCCCGCATCCATGCACGTCGTGGAAGCGGTCTTTCTGCCCGAGACGATCGAAAAACGAACGTATGACACGCTCGGAGAGACGAACCCGCCGCCGCTCGACCACACCGGACACGTCCCCGCGCTGCTCAGCCCCCTCGCTTCCGGCAAGGCGATCCGAATGCCCCTCGATGTGACGATCGCGTCACAGGCGACCCACGACCTGTTCGTCTGGTTTCACGCGGCGACGAAACCGAGCCTCACCAAAGTCCGGGGCCAACTGCAGGTCGGTCACGGCGGTGAACTGGCAATGAGCGAATACTTCACGATCATCGTCCACGGCGACAGCCCGACCGTGCCGAGCTAATTCCAGCGGCCGAAGTTCGCAAACCCGTAGGATGGACGCCTCGTCCGTCCGGCCCTGATCGCTATACCTCGCACGGCCATGAGTGCGAGGTTCGAGGCGAGCCGTGTGCCGTAAGGCCACGGGGTTTCCTGCTCGAAATCAAGAACCCGCGGCCTCACGGCACGCGGCTCGCCAAACTCTCACTTGGGCCGCGTGAGGTATCACTCGAACGGACGAAGCGTCCATCCGAGAACGCATTTCAGGCTCTCCGCCATTTGTGTTGGATGCTTGAGTGAGCGGCATGGCGCTAGCCGCCGGTGTAGGCGAAAACGACCGGCGGCTAGCGCCATGCC
>JAYSQC010000486.1:0-3125 GCA_043721755.1 Schlesneria sp. | reverse complement strand
GCGTCAGCCCCCCGGTTCTTCCGAGGAGGGCTTACGCCCAAGAACCGGGGGGCTGACGCCACCCCGCTCGGAAACCTCTCACTTTGTGCCGCGTGAGGTACGGCGGAAATTCCATGAGCGGTCTGCCAATGTCGTCTTTCGCTCCGCGAAAGAACGTCCTTTCGCGAAGCGAAAGGCGACACTGAAAGGATTGATGCCGACTCACTTTGTCAGCTTCCAGCCGTCACTCGTCACCGCGAGACCCGTGTGGCCCTTGTGCTGGTCATAGACCGCGTGCATCTCATCGGTCGAGTCGAAGAAGCCGACGAGGAACGCGGCGCTGAAGGACTCGCCGGCCTTGATCGGTCGCTCGCCGAACTCCTCGATCAGGCAGACGTATCCGCGTTGGTGACACCACGCTTCCGAGACCACGGTCGGATCGAGCGTCATCCCAGCCAGCCACGGCCCGACTTGACCGGTCTCCACGTTGCGAATGTGGTAGCCGCGAATCATCCGCTCGGGTGACTTGTCTCGGTCACGGCGAAAGTTGAACCGCTCATCGGGGGCGAAGCTCGTCAGGAACTCACTTGACGGAATCAACCCGCCATTGCCAGCGTGATAGCTGAGATAGACCTCGCTGAAGCTGTCACCCTGTTTGTGCTTGATGTGCCCCGGCATGTCGATCCGCAGGAACATCGCGTCGCTGCTATTCACGGCGTCGATCCGCTGCATCGAGAGGAAGTAGCGCTGCCCGACGGGGAAGACCAGCCATTGAGTCCACGTCGAGCCGGTCTTCTTGCCCGGTGCGGCGGTGCTGTACTGGAACGTCTGCTTGATGGCGACGAAGTCTTTCCCGCGAATGACCTCGGGCTTGAGGACCTTCGCCTGCGTGCAGATTTGCGGTCCCTCAATGCTCCGCTTGGCGGTTTTCCCGTGGTACTCGTTGCCGAACTTGTAGACCATCTCCCCGACCAATTGCTCGCGGTACGCTTCGTCGCTCCCCGGTTCCATGATCCAATCGGCGATGTCGAGTCCAAAACCGAGATCCTTCGCGCCGGTCTTCTTGTCCACGAACGACTGTGCTTTGACTCCCGTCACGTAACCCTGCTTGCGAATCGCGGCCTCCAGCTGCGGGGTCGAGATCAAAATCTCATCGTCCTGCTCGACGACGGTGTAGTCCTGAGCGAACGCGGTGAAAGCCGTCGTCCCGGTCAGTGCGATCAGTGCCAACGGAAACGAGATCAGTCGGAGTGCCATCGGAATCGAGCCTCACAGCGGAGAGATGCGGAACGAGTTCTCAAAGCCGGGCCGAGTCTAGCCCTCGCGCTGACGAGCGGCAAACGGAGTGAGCCCTATGGACGAGCGTTGGACATCAACCCAATGGTTCTTCGAGACCGGGAGTCCGGATGGGGTCTGAGGACTGCACCTGCAATCCGGTAGGGACAGCAGGCTTTCATTCGCGCTCTCCTCAATTCGCGCGGATCAATTTCCGCGCGAATTGAGGGGAGCGCGAATGAAAGAAGGCATTCTGGTTCCCTTCTTGTTCCCTCCCCTCGGTGGGAAGGGTTAGGGAGGGGGGACGAGTGGCAAATCAACTTGACCTTCCCCCCCCTCCCCGGCCCTCCCCGCCGAGGGGAGGGAGGAAAGGCAAAGCAAGCGGGAAGTTGTTTTGCACCGGTCGCCTAATTCTACTGTCCGGTTCATCCAGATGTAGGGTGGGCTGTGCCCACCGAGACGCAACGGGTTGTGGTGGGCACTACGGAAAGTCGGACAGTAGAACTAGACTTCGCGCGGCCGAAACTGAGTCACTCCATCTTTCTGTAGCCTCCTCTGAAACATCGGTGTCATAGAGGAGACCAGCAGAAAGATGGGGACAGAAAAATGAAGGCCCTCACCCCGCCATCGCACTCGCCGCGCGGAACCCAATGACCGGCCCGACCGCTTTGATGTGCGAGGCCCACGTCTTACCGTCTGCGTCGCACCAGACCCGGCCGCGTTCATCGAGGCCCACTCCCGCCGCTTCGAGGTGGAGGGACTCGGTCTCGCCCACGCGGCCGACGCAAACCAACGCCGTCTGTGCGACGAAGACCTTGCCGCTCGCCAGCCGCACGGCAACCGAGTCCTCGCCGCGCGTCTCGACCCCGATCATTTCGTCGCCCAGCCGAAACGCGATGTCGAGCGACTGCATCTCGCACAGCCGCTGATCGTTCATCAGTCCACCGTAGACATCGAAGATGTTCGCCTTCTCGTCGATCACCGTCACGTCCACGCCGAGTGATCCGAGTAACATCGCGTAGTCGAGACCCGTCTCGCCCGCTCCGACAACGATCATCGACGCCGGGAGTTCGTCCAGTAGCAGCAACGACTCGACATCCAGAATGCGGCGCGAGTCGAACCGCACATGGCTTGGCCTGACCGACCGAGTGCCACACGCGAGCAGGATGCGTTGGGCGACGAGCGTTTGACGCGACGAGGACGAGTCAATCCGATCACCCACTTCAGCCGCGCGGTCAATCACTTCGACAGTCCGCTCGCCGACAAACCGCACGCTCCCGCAGAAGACCTCGACACCGAGACTCACCAGCTCCGCGCGATCCGACAGCCACTGCTCGCCCGTCATCCGAGTCGCCGCGCCACGCAGGTCGTTCATCCGAATCGGTCCCGCGCCACTATGGCTACTCGCCGCCCGACGCAGCGCGTCGAGCGTGATGCCGACGTGATCGAGACCAGCCGTCCGCACCAACGCGACCAACTCCGCACGTCGCGCGGCCACCAACGCCTCGTCAATCGACTCCCGCCCATTCCCAATCACCAGCAGTTCGTAGTTCATGGCCGCCGCTCCTTCTTCCCTGACCGATACAGTTTGTCAGAGATCGAATCGGCCAGCGCGAAGCTGCTCCGTGAAAGTAGACCTTGTCGATCGGCGAAACTTGCCGGACTGGCGGCGACCGTGCTGGTCGTGCGAGTTGTGCGGCTTGGGTTTGCGATCCGTCGCAGCCTCGTTTAGGAACGGGGTCGCAGTCACTTCCCGAAGTGCCTCTGGCATTCTCCCTCCCCTCGGCGGGGAGGGCCGGGGAGGGGGGAGGATGGTCCAGTCGATTTGCCACTCGCCCCCCTCCCTAACCCTCCCCGCCGAGGGGAGGGAA
>JAYSQC010000485.1:0-17166 GCA_043721755.1 Schlesneria sp. | reverse complement strand
TGGGCAACGCCCCGCGCGTCGAGCGATGTGGAACGCTGTTTTGCCATCGACGCGCGGGGCGTTGCCCACGCGGTTAAACGACTCAGTTCCGGCCGCGCGGAGTATAGCTTTGTTAGCCGGACTTCCTTCCGGTGCGATTCGACTCGATGTGAAGTCCGGCTTTCAGAAAAGCCGGACTTCACATCGAACAAGCCGGACTTCTACAACACAACGCTTTCGATGGCGGCCGGGCGTCGCTGGAAATGGACGCTCATCATGCAGGCAATCGTCGTCACCTTGGACCGCCTCGCAACATCGGCTCTCGGGTGCTACGGCAACGAGTGGATCGAGACTCCACACCTCGACCGCCTCGCGTCCGAAGCCGTGGTGTTCGACAGTCACTTCGCGGAACACGTCGGTGCCACGGCGGGGATGAGTCTTGGCACGGGTCGGTTCCCACTCGATGCCGCGTCACGTCTCCCTGTGACAGACTCGGCCTGGTCGAGCATGACGGCGGCGGCAGGCATCGAGCTGCATCTCCACCGCGAGTGCGATTCACATCCGTGGTCGAAAACACTGAAGACGACGACTTGCTCGATGATCGCAGTGCAACCCGATCCCGATCCGAAGCCCGATGAGATTCCGTTCGCGCGGCTGGTTCGATCCGCCATTGAAACGCTGGCCGCGCAGCGCGGAACGGCCTCGCGCCTCGTGTGGCTGCATTCGGCGGGCGTCCCCGAACCGTGGCTCCCTCCCGATGGATTCGCCACGCTCTACTTCGAGGACTACGAAGAGCGCGGCTGCGATATGACCGCTGTCACACGCGACAATTGGGGAACTCATCCCGCCGTTTACGCAGGCTACGTGTCACTGATCGACCACTGGCTTGGTGAATTGCTCACCGCCGTGAAGAAGTCTGCGGTGAACGAGCCAACTCTGTTTGTGTTCATCGCCGCGCGCGGTTGCGATTGGACAAAGGAACCCGGACCGCGCCGCGAATTCATTCACTGCGACGATGACGAGGCCTCGTTCATATTGGAGGAGCCATCCACATGCCTCGCGCCCGATCAAACCGCTTCAGAGGAAGCCGAGTCCGCTGAAGTCACATCACACACTGAAGCAACCCCGGTTCGAGCTCCTCAGCCCGCCGTTCCGCGACCGACGCATTCACTCACGGAGGCGATCACGCGCACACCGCTGTTCCTACGGCTGTTCGACGGAGAATCGTTCGATGTCGAATTCGCGGGGACACGCTCGAACCGGCTCGCTCAAACGGCGGACCTCGCGGCGACGCTGCTTCATTTCTTTCAATTGCCGCCGTCTCCCGCAGTCATCGAGGGGCGCAGCCTGCTGAACGAACTGACCGAGACCGATCCGCCTCGCGAGATGATCTGCTTCACGGACGGAGACGGCTCACGCGGGATTCGGACGGCCGAGTGGAGTTGTCTCATCCAAGACGAGTCCCCCGAGCAAGAATCAGCCGTGCAGCTCTTCGCCAAACCGGAAGACTATTGGGAAGTGAACGATGTCTCGGGCCAGCAACGCGAGGTGACGGCCACACTGATTGAACGCCTGAACGCGGTTCTTCCGCCACCAAAACAATAGAGCGGTTACATCCCCATTCTGGCTGATGTGTCTCTGCGCGTGACATCCACTCACTCACTGAATTGCATCTTCAGAACGCCCGCAAGCGGGGTCGCGTCCCGCTGGGTGTGCCGCTACGATTCGACCGCTCACTCGTGTTTCATCACCGTCAAAACTCATCGACTCCAATTCGGGAGACCGCCGCGCCATGAGCGACTCCGCATCGTCCACTGGTCCCGTGTCGCAAGCCGAGATCGAAGCGTCCATTCACAAGTTGGGGAAAGCGTACCAGGCGATCCGCGATCAAATGTCGAAGGTCATCGTCGGGCAAGATCAGGTGATCGAACAGCTCCTCATCGCGATGTTCAGTCGCGGGCATTGCTTGCTCGAGGGAGTCCCGGGCCTCGCCAAGACGCTGATGATCAGCACGCTGGCGAGGTGCCTGTCCATGACGTTCGCCCGCGTGCAGTTCACACCCGACCTGATGCCCGCCGACATCACCGGGACCGACGTGTTGCAGGAGAACCGCGAGACGGGCAAGCGCGAGTTCCGCTTCATCAGCGGGCCGTTGTTCCACAACGTGATCCTCGCCGACGAAATCAACCGCACGCCACCGAAGACCCAGGCCGCGCTGTTGGAAGCCATGCAGGAACGGCAGGTTACAGTTGGCCAGACGCGGCATGTGCTGGCCGATCCGTTCTTCGTCCTCGCCACACAAAACCCGATCGAGCAAGAAGGAACGTACTCGCTCCCCGAAGCGCAGCAAGACCGCTTCATGTTCAAAGTCTTCGTGAAGTATCCGAGCTTTGACGAAGAGCGGCAGATCGCCAAACGCACGACTTCGATCCAGGTTGATGACATTGACCGGGTGCTCGATGGGGAAGAAATCCTCGCGTTGCAACGGCTCGTCCGACAGGTTCCGGTCAGCGATCATGTCGTCGATTACGCGCTGGCGTTGGTGCGGCAGACTCGCGTCGGTGAGGCGGGGATTCCCGCGTTCATCGAGGAACAGTTGAGCTGGGGGGCCGGTCCCCGCGCCGTGCAGTTCCTGCTGCTTGGTGCCAAGGCGCGGGCGCTGCTCAACGGCCGAACGTATGTCTCGACCGACGACATCCAAGCGCTGGCCGCTCCCGTCCTCAGACATCGTCTCGTCGTGAATTTCTCCGCCGAGAGCGAGGGGATCACCAGCGACAAGATCGTCGAACAACTGATCCAGTCCACTCCGTCGAAAGAAGGCGAGCTGACTCGTGACCCCAACCTCGCGAAGATTTTTGCCGCCTGAAGCCGTCGCCCGGATCGCGCGGCTGGAGGTGCTGGCCCGCAACGTGGTGGAAGGTTTTTTGTCCGGCTTGCACCGCAGCCCGTACTTCGGCCAGTCGGTCGAGTTCGCTCAGCACCGCGAGTACGCGCCGGGTGACGACATCCGCCGCATCGACTGGAAAGTCTGGTCCAAGACCGACCGTTACTACATCAAGCAGTACGAGGAGGAGACCAACCTCCGCACGACCTTACTCGTGGATCTGTCCGAGTCGATGCTGTTCGGTTCGCACAAGCACACGAAGTACGAGTACGCCTGTCAGATTGCCGCGTCGCTGGCGTACCTGCTGCTGCGGCAACAGGACTCGGTCGGCATGGTCACGTTCGACGCCGTGATCCGCGCGCGAGTCCAATCCAGCAGCAAGCAGAATCATTTGCAGGCGATCCTCACGTCACTCGACCGCGAGAAGCCCGCCAAGAAAACGGACCTCTATCAGATGCTGGCGCAGGTCGCCGAGGAACAGACACGCCGCGGTTTGATCGTGCTCGTGTCGGACCTGTTCGTGGACCGGGCCGGTCTGTTCAAGGGACTGAAGCTGCTGCGCACACGCGGTCACGACGTGATGGTCTTCCACGTCATGGACGACGAGGAACTCGACTTCACCTATGCCGGCACCACGAAGTTCGAGGGCATGGAAGAAATGGGCGACCTGATCTGCGACCCGCGCTCGCTGCGTGAAGGCTACCAGCAGGCGGTCCAGCAATTCCTCGAAGACCTCCGCCGCAACTGCGCCCGTCAGATGGTTGACTACCAAACCATCCGCACCAGCGAACACCTCGACGCGGTGCTGGCACACTACCTCACACACCGCGTCGGCATGAGACAATCGGTGAGGAACTGACTTCTGAAACGAGGCTCATCATGTCCACAACGATCGCCCGATCAAGTCCCGCTGCACCTGCGGCCCCGCTCCGAGTCGTGGTCTCCAACGGGAAGCCGATGACTGTCGAAGAGTTCGCGCAGTGGGTGCAACGACCGGAGAACGCGGATCGTTTCTTTGAACTCAAACGAGGAAAGGTCATCGAGATGCCGCCACCGATTCCCTGGCACGGATTCCTGACTGCACAAGTCGCCCACATTCTGCGGCTTTATGCCGACGTGAGTGGAGTGGGTTTTGTCCTCTCGAATGATGCTGGCGTCGTGGTGGAACAGAATCCCGATACGGTGCGCGGACCCGATGTCAGCTACTTCACGGAGTCGTTTGCCGACGATGCTCAGATGGAGAGCTTTCTTCGCAAATACTTGACCACGCCGCCGGTCGTTGCCGTCGAAGTCCTCTCGCCGTCTGATCGCGTCAACCGGATCGCCGCCAAGGTGGAAGAGTACCTGGCGTTCGGGGTCAGGCAGGTCTGGGTGGTCGATCCCGAAACGAAGGATGTCGCCGTACATCGGCCGGGAAAGTCGCTGACGCTCCTCGAAGGAGATGCCGAGCTGCACGGAGGCGATGACCTGCCGGGCTTCTCGTGTCGCGTGTCAGACTTCTTCCGCTTGCCGGGACAGAAACCAACTGAACAGAAACCGACCGAGCAGTAACCGAAAGATGACTGTTTCTCACCTCGAATCCACACTGAACCGAATGGTGGGCGGTGCCCACCCTACGAGACTGATATGACCGCCTGGCTGGCCAATCACTTTTTCAATCCGGCGTTTGTCGCCGGCGGTGCGCTGCTGCTGGCGTCGCCGATCATCATCCATCTCATCAATCGGATGCGGTTCCGGCGCGTGCGGTTTGCGGCGATGGAGTTCCTGCTCGCCAGCCAGCAGCGGAACCGGAGGCGGCTGCTGCTCGAACAACTTCTGCTGCTGTTGCTGCGGCTGTTGATCGTGGCTGCGATCGTGCTGTTGATCTCGCGGTTGATTCTCGATCCGTCGCAGATGTCGATCTTTCGCGGAGCACGCGCGCATCACGTCGTGCTGCTGGACGACAGCCTCTCGATGCGCGATCGCTGGGGTGAGACGAGTTCCTTCGGCGAAGCCCTCAAGATTGTGAACCGGCTCGTGGCGGGAGGGGCCGAGCAGCCGAACACGCAGAAGTTCACCTTGCTCCGCCTGTCGAAGCCCGAGCAGCCGGTGTTGTCTGAGCGGGACGTGAACGAAGACTTCGTGACCGAATTGTCGGCGAAGTTCGATCCGCAGGCGTTTCCCTGCACGCATCGGGCGCTCGATCTGGTCGAGGGTCTGCGTGCCGCGCGGAAGCTGTTGTCGGAAGAGAAGGGGGCCGTGCAGCACCTGCACGTCATCTCCGACTTCCGTGAGCGGGACTGGCAGGACCAGAAGGCGATCTCGGCGGCGGTCGAAGAGCTGACCAACGCGGGAGTCTCGGTGAACCTTGTTCGGACTGTGCCCGAACTTCACGCGAACCTCGCCGTGACCGAGTTGGCGGGAGATGTCCAAGTCGCCGCTGCCGATGTGCCGCTGCGACTGAAGGTGGCCGTGAAGAACTTTGGGTTGCAGGTCGCCACCGATGTACGGCTCGCTCTGTTCGACAATAACGAAAAGATTCCGACCAGCGTCGTATTCGACAAGATTGACCCACAGACCGAGGTCATGCACGAGGTTGATGTCCGGCTGACGACTTCGGGCAAGCACAAACTGCGGGTGAGTCTCGACACCGATGCGCTGGCCGAAGACAACGCGCGGTCGCTCGCCGTCGATGTGCCGAAGGCGGTGCCGGTCCTGATCGTGGACGGCGATCCATCGGGAGACGACGGTTCCTACGTGGCCGATGCGCTGGCAGCCGATCCGAAGAGCACGGGCTTCGCACCGGTGATCGAGAACGTCGAATACCTGCGTCGCCGACCGCTCGACGACTTCCGCGCGATCTATCTCCTCAATGTCC
Organism: Schlesneria sp.; assembly: GCA_043721755.1. GTDB lineage: Bacteria > Planctomycetota > Planctomycetia > Planctomycetales > Planctomycetaceae > Schlesneria. Next base: position 11,446 of record JAYSQC010000485.1, on the reverse strand, counting down.
CCGAGATCCCCGCCGATGCCCTCGACGCGCTGGAGAAGTACGTCGCGGCGGGAGGCGGTCTCGCGTGGTTCGTCGGCGAGTCGCTGCGTGCGGCGCACTACAACGATGCGCTGTATCGCCAGGGCGAGGGCCTTTTTCCCGTGCCGCTCGATGCCTCGCCGAGGGAACTCGTGGCCGACTCGACCAACCCCGGCGCGGACCTGCGCACGGTGGACCATCCGCTCTTCCGCATCTTCGAGGGCGAAGGCGATTCGACCATCGGTCGCGTGCGGATCGACAACTACTTCCCGGTGTCGAAGGAGTGGGTGAAGGACGATCAGCAGCGCAAGGACCGCGTGCGGACACTCGGCACGCTCCGCAACGGCGATCCGCTGCTGTTCGAGCATTCGTTCGGCAAGGGCCGCGTCCTGACGTGCCTCACCACGGTCTCGCCGGATTGGAACAACTGGGCGACCGACTACAGCTACGTCGTCGTGCAGTTGGAACTGATCAAGCACATCGCCCGCACTGATCGCAGTCCCGAGACGCGGCAGATTGGCGAGCCGATTCAACTGTCGCTCAACCCCGCCGATTACACCGACACGGTCGAGGTGCTGTCTCCCGGTGCGGACGGCGAGCGAACGACGTGGATTCAGGCGTCGCCGGAACAGTTGCAAGAAGGGCTGACGCCCGAGAACAGGGGGCTGACGCGACCCCGCTCCGAAGACAGAGAAGAACGAAGAAACGCTGGCCCGCTCCGACTGACCGCGTCGTTCCGCGAGACCGATGACCCCGGCATTTACACCGTCCGCCTGATGACGCAAAGCCAGGTCAGCGAGGACCGGCTGATCGCCTACAACGTGTCGCCGCGCGAAGGCGATCTGCAACTGGCCACCACGCCCGACCTGCGCAAGCGGCTCGGCGGCAACAGCCACGTCACGATCCAAGAATTCGGCCACCTTGAATGGGTCCAGGGGAAAGAGGCCGGTTCCGAAATCCGGCAGTGGCTGCTCTGGGCACTCCTCGCGTTCCTCGTCGCCGAACAGGCGCTGGCGTACCGGCTGAGTTACCATCCCGCTCAACCGACATCGGAGTCGAGCCAACTGTCCGGACGAGCCGGAACCAATCCGAAACGCAAACGATCCCTCATGTCGATCTCGTGACGAGGTTAGCCAGCCATGAACAACCCCTTTCCCGGAATGAACCCGTTTCTCGAACAGAGATGGAGCGACTTCCACACCCGCTTCAATGTCGCGATCAGCGATGCCCTCAATCGGAGCTTGCCCGGCGATTTGGAGGCGCGGGTCGAGGAGAGCGTGACCGTCGATTACGACGACGAACACCGCAGGATCTATCCGGACGCATTCATCATCGAAGACTCAGGCAGCATGGGAGGAGGAGGGACTGCGGTCGCAACGGAGTCTGTGGTTGCAGTGTCCGAGCCGATCGTTGTTGCGTTCAGGGATGAGCCGCGCACCGAGCGGCATATCGAGATTCTCGACCGTTCGACGGGGGGACGGGTGATCACGGCCATCGAACTCATCAGCCCTTGGAACAAGACTCCGGTCGGTCGTGCGGCGTACTACCAGAAGCAGACTGAGTTCGTGACCGCGCGAGTCAACCTCGTGGAACTCGACCTCATTCGCGGTGGGCTGTTCGTGCTGGCGATGCCGGAGGGAAAGCTTCCCCGCAAGTGTCGGACGCCGTACCTCATCAACGTCCGCCGCGCGACTCACCCTGAAAAGGCGTTTCTCTATCCGGCGAGTTTCAGTCAGCCACTGCCCAACATCCGCATCCCGCTGCGTCCTACCGACACCGATGTCGTCCTCCAACTTCAGCCCCTGCTGGACGAGTGCTTTGAACGGGGCCGCTATCGTTTGCACTACGCGGTGCCCTTGAATCCCCCGCTCTCCCCGGAAGACACGGCGTGGATGAGACAACGTCTGCAAGAACAGGGATTGCTTCCGGCGGAATGATCGCCAGTCCGATTCTGTCGGCACCGCGCCTGTGCAATACCCGGTGGTCCTGACATCACCAAGGCGGGCAAAGATCCGAAACCTCAACACGATGACCGAAACTGTAATGACACCTCTGTTTCTCCTGGCGGCCAATGCTTCGGCGACGATCACGTCGCGCGAGTTCGATTGGCCCGAATCGCCGCTCGGCTGGCTGGTGCTGCTCGGGGGCGGGCTGGCTCTCGGGCTGTGGGTCGTCTGGTTGTCTGTGCGCGACACGCGCGATCTGTCGGCGGGTTGGAAGCTCTGGCTGACGGCCTTGCGATTGGCCGTGCTGGCCGGGTTGCTGATGATCGCCCTCAATCCGTCCGACCGAACCCAGAAGCAGGCATTTCGTCCGTCGCGGGTCGCCGTGATGATCGACACGTCGCTTTCGATGCGACACCCGAATGAGGCCCCCGGTGCGGACGGTTCGCCCGCCGCCAGTGGCGGGCTGTCGCGGGCGGATGCGGCGAAGAAGCTGCTCGCGCAGACGACGCTCATCGAACGACTCCGCAAGCAGCACGAGGTCAGCCTGTTCACGTTCGACTCGACGCTGAACGGGCCGCACCGGGTTTATCCGCTGGTCACTGTGGCAACGAGTCCGGATGGTGAAGCGAAGAACCAAACGAAGAACCCCTCACCCCCGGCCCCTCTCCCCGCAAGGCCGGGGCGAGGGGAGAAGAGCGAGACGCCGCTCGACTGGGATGAAACGCTGCGGCCGCGCGGGTTGGAGTCGCGGCTGGGCGAGAGCCTTGGCGAACTGATTCGTCAGGCGGCGGGACGGACTCTGTCGGGGATCGTGATCGTGACCGACGGAGCGTCGAACGCGGGTGTCGATGTGGCGACGGCCCACGATCGCGCGGTCTCGACCAAGACGCGGCTGATCGCGGTCGGGACCGGGACGACCGAGCAGCCAGTCAATCTGGCGGTGGCCGAGGTCGCGTCGCCGACCGATGTCGCCATCAATGATCCTTACGAGATCAAGGTCTTTGTGCAGGGGCAGGGACTGGCGGGACGCGAGGTCGAAGTTGAACTGCTCGCGCAGGGTGAGGGCGAGGAGGGCGAGCCGACGCTCGTCGAAAAGAAGTCCGTCACGCTGCTCGAAGACGGCGCGCGGGTCGAGGTGAAGTTTGACCGCTCGCCCACGTTGGCCGGTCGGACGAATTACACAGTACGCACAACACCGGTCGTGCGCGTGGCTGAGTTCAATCCGCAGGACAACTCGCAGACGTTCGCGGTCACGGTGTTCGACCGGCCGACGCGCGTGCTGCTCGTCGCGGGAGGCCCGATGCGCGACTATCAGTTCGTCCGCAACATGCTCTTCCGTCACAAGTCGTTCGATGTCGATGTGCTGCTCCAGACGGGCGCACCCGGCACGAGTCAGGAGTCGAACAATCTTTTACTTGCCTTCCCCGCGACGCGGGAACAGCTCTACGAATACGACGCGATCATCGCGTTCGATCCCGACTGGAAGTCGATCCCCAGTGACGCCCTGCCGCTGATCTATGACTGGGTCGCCGATGAGTCGGGCGGCCTGATCCTGGTCGCGGGCGATGTCAACACGCCGCAGGTGGCAACCGGCTCGGAAGGGGCCGACGAGGCGACGGACGAACTGTCGCCGCTGCGGAAGCTGTACCCGGTTTTCCTCAGCTCGTACTTCACCGCCGCGCGGTTCGATCAGGATTCAAGCCAGCCGTGGCCGATCGCTTTCACGCCGGAAGGGCAGGGGGCCGGCTTCCTGCAACTGACGGACGACCCGACGACCTCGGCCGCACGTTGGAAAGAGTTCGCCGGGTTCTACCGGGCCTATCCGACCGGAGGCCACAAGGCGGCGGCGCGTGTCTTCGCGAGGTTCTCCGATCCGCGAGCCGTCGCCGAACCACCAGTGTTGATGGCGGCTCAGAATGTGGGACGAGGTCAATCGTTCTACTTGGGCAGCCCGGAAATGTGGCGGCTGCGCGCCGTCAGCGACGAGGACTACGATCGCTTCTGGACGAAGCTCATTCGTGAGGTCGCCCAAGGTCGCACGAAGAAGGGCGTCAAACGAGGCTCACTCCGGCCCGAGGCCCAGAAGGCGACGCTCGGTCAGACGGTGCGCGTCTTCGCGCGGCTGCTCGATGCGCAGTTCGCACCGCTCGATCTGGAATCGGTCCCGCTCGAAGTGTTCGACCCGACCGGCAAGCCGCTCACCCCGACAAGGCAACTCCGCAAAGAGGCGTCTCAACCCGGCGAGTACGTCGGCGACTTTCGAGCCAGCCTGCCGGGAACCTACAAGCTGGAACTCCAGCTTCCCGAATCGAGAGAACGTCTGAGCAGTGAAGTCGCCGTCGCGATTCCGAAGCTCGAAGACGAGAACATCCGCCAGAACGTCCGTCTGCTGACGGAACTGGTCCGCGATACGGGCGGTCAGTACCTGTCCATCGACAAGGCCGCCGAGGAACTCCCCGCGCTGCTACCCAACCGGGGGGAACAATTCTTCATCCCGGAACGTCTTCGCACCCTGTGGGACCGCGACTGGGTGATGTATCTGCTGGTCGGCCTGCTGTCGGTCGAATGGCTGACGAGGAAGTTGCTGAAACTGGCGTGATCGAACGAACTGAGGCAAGGAACTTCGTGACAATTGAAGAGCAACTCGCACGGTTGAAAAATGTCTTTCAGCATTCGCGCCAAACACGAGATGGAAGGAGATCGAAATGGTTCTGACTCAACAACAGTGTGAAGCGGCAGAGCATGGCCGTGCGATTCCCGTCGCCCTGCCCGGTTCAGTGACGGAGTTCGTGATCGTTCGTCGCGACTTGGCGGCGCGGTTCATTCCGGAAGTCGATTATTCGCCCTGTGACCCGGATGAGTTGTTGCTGCTCGTCGCGGAATCGCTCGACCCTGACGAGGACTGGTCGATGCCCCCCAATCATCCTTACTCGCCCGTTCATCCGTGAAAGAGGTAGTCTCGTGATCGATCTCTACAGGGGTGATGTGGTGATGGTTGACTTTCCTTTTGGTGAAGGCAGGGGATCCAAAGAGCGACCCGCTGTCATTGTGCAATGCGATGCCGACATCAGGCGACTCGACACCATTCTCGTGGCGATGGTGACGAGCAAGACGCAGCGTGTTGGACGAGAGCCCCGGCACGTTTTGATTGATGTCAACTCGGATGACGGCAGGGCCACCGGATTGTGGATGAACTCGGTTGTCAATTGCACTCAATTGGCGGCGATCAAGAAAAAGCTGTTTTCAAAACGACTTGGGGCATTGCCCGACGCGCTGATGGAATCCGTCTCAAATGCTCTGCGTGGAACGATGGATTTGTGATTCCAGGTTTCGCTCCCTGTAGGTGCTCGAACACACTGTGATCAATGTCAGAGTAGCCCAATGGGGCGTGATTCAGGTCAATCAAATATGCCCACCCACCCACTGCCTCCCGAAGCCGCGTCTGTTTTGGATCGGCTCCGTTCCCGCATCCGTTCTTACGTGCTGTTCGAGGGGATCGCGCTGGTTGTTGTGCTGCTCGGGGCGTTGTTCTGGGGCAGCTTTATTGTCGATTGGTGCTACTTCCAGATGAGTCGTTTGGAATTGCCGAGGTGGTTTCGGGCGGCGGTGTTGGTGGGCGGGATTTGTTTGATCGCGGCGGGAGTGGTGAGTTGGATTGCGTTGCGGTTGTTTCGGGCCTTTCGGGCGAAGGCGTTGGCGCTGGTCTTGGAGCGGCGGTTTCCGGAGCTGGATGACCGGCTGATCACAGCGGTGGAAGCGGCCGAGGGGGGCGAGGCGACGGACAGTCCGATCACGTCGGCGATGCTCAGACACACGATTGTCGAGGCGGCTCGGACGGCGAGCGGTCTCGATTTGGGAAGCGTCTTCGACCGGAAGCCGCTGCGCCGCGCGGTGATCACGGCGACGGTGTTGGTCGCTTCGATCCTCGGTCTCGCCGTGACCAACGGGGCCGCGATGGAGCGGTGGGTGGCAGGATACCTCGGTCTGAAGGATGGCTACTGGCCGCGCGAGACCGAACTGATCGTGAAGGTTATCGTCCAACCGGGCGACCGTGTGCGCGAGTTCACCGACGGACGCTACAAGCATCCGAAGGGATCGGACCTGTCGCTCCAGATCGAAGTCGTGGCGGGTAAGAAGGCTCCCGATCAGGTTCGGCTTGATGCGCGCCTCGCCAACGGACGCGGCAACGTGCGGGCCTACCTCACGCGCGTCGGCGACCAACCGTTCCGGCACACGCTGGCCGGGCTGCTCGACGACGCCGACATCTGGGTCACGGGCGGAGACTTCGTCAACGCGCGGCCGTATCGCGTGCAGGTCGTCCAACCGCCGGAGGTGCAATCGGTCACGCTGCACTGTCTCTATCCCGAGTACACCGGGTTGAACGAGCGGGTCGAGGGCAAGGCCGTCCGCGCGAAGCAGCAGGTGAATGGTGCCCAGACATCGCTGCCGCTCGCCACCGACTTCGTGCTCGACCTGACGGCCAACAAGCCGCTGAGTCATGTCCGTATCGAAGGGGACGCCGGGACCGATCGCTGGGAGATTGTTTTGTTTGCCGGCGAGCCATCGTCGGCGCTTGCTGGACGACAGCTCGTCGATGGCACGAGTGTCACGGTCATCATGTCCCCGACATCATGGATCGCACTCAAATCGCAGGACGGCCGTCCGGAGATTCGTCTGAGTCTGCCCGTCTCAATGGAGCAGGCGATCTGGTCCTCAAAGAAGGATGCCGTCGCGTTGTCGTTCATACTCGCACCCGATGGTGCGACGAGTTTGCCCGAGAAGATCAGAGCTGCGGCCGAGTCGAAGCAGCCGCTGGAGTTTCCGTTTCCGTTGCCGCCCGCTGCGATGATTCGCGTTTCGCTCGAAGACACCGATCAGATTCAAAGCACGGCCCCCGCGAAGTTCACGATCAACGGCATCGTCGATCAGCCGCCGTTGGTCACGACAGAACTCAAGGGAATCGGCTCGTCGATCACGCGCAAGGCACGCATTCCGATCGCCGGGATGCTGACCGATGATTACGGAGTCGTCTCGGCCCGCTTCGACTACAAGGTGGATGACGCGGAGACGTGGTCGCCACGCGAATTCCAGGTGACTCCGCCGCGCAGCCTGCGCGAGTTTGAACTGCGTCGCGCCGAGGACGAGCCGTTCGAGCGGTTCGATGTCCTGCCGCTCGATCTCTCGATCAAGCAGCGTCTGACGGTGGCGGTCTCGGCACTGGATGCGTGTACGGTGGTGGATGTTGTTCAACGAACCGTCCCGTCGGCGGAGCGACGGGAGAACGGTAGCTCGGCCGTGCCGCAGACGGCTCATCGGGCGCTGGGGCAGAAGTACGTCTTCAACATCGTGTCGGAGGAGGAGTTGCTCTCGATGCTCTACGTCCGCGAAATCAACATCCGCAAGCGGTTCGAGCAGATCATTACCGAGATGAAACAGACGCGCGAAGTCCTCAAGAAAGCACGCGGCCAAGCAGACGAAGCGGCGAAACTGCGATCTGTAGGACGGGCACTCCTGCCCGTCCCGGCACCGGGAGCGAACAAAAACGTTCAAGACAAATCGGACGAAGAGCGGACGGACAGGAGTGCCCATCCTACGAAAGACGCTTCCAAACCCGAGGATGAGAAACTGGCGGCGGCCTTGCTTGGCTTGTCGTCAGCGGCGGATCGGTCTCTGCAAGCGATCCGGAAGAACTCTGTCGAGACCGCCGGAGTCGAAACGTCCTTCGCCGACATCCGCGAAGAACTGGTCAACAACGCCGCCGACACGCCGCTGCTGTTGGAGCGGCTCGACGGCAAGATCATTGGACCGCTGCACCGCATTAACAGGACCGACTTCCCGAGTGCCGACAGTTCGCTCGGTTTATTCAAACTCGCGTTGGAGAAAAACACCGACCCCACCGGCTCGATGGACGAAGCGACCGACACGCTCGACGCGATGATCGAGAAGATGGAACTGATCCTGACCGAGATGCGCGAGTTGGCGAAGTTCCACGAGGTGGTTGAACAACTGAAAGCCAACATCAAAGCGCAACAAGACCTGCTCGAAGAAACCAAACGCAAGCGGAAGGAAAAGGCAATCAAGGACTTGGAGTAACGCCCGCTTGCCTGATGACGCCGCCTTCCATTCGCGCTCCCCTCAATTCGCGCGGAAAGGAAATGAGTCCGCGCGAATTGAGGAGAGCGCGAATTGAAAGCAGTGACATCGAATGAGGACAAACTTCATCGCGACGACGCCCGTGGGTCGAGGATATACTGCCGCCGCTTCATTCAGTCCGTTCGGAGACGGTTTCATGACGATTCAACTTTGCATGTTCCGCTGGCTTCTGTCGCTGATCGCCGTCGCGTTGTTGTCGCCCGCTGGGCAGACGGCTTTCGCGCAGGACGCTCCCGCAGCGGTGGCCCCGGCCGGCGAGGCTTCTGTTCCGCTGGCGACTTCGCAGGAGGCGATTCGTGCCCGCTACCTGCGGTTTGAGAACACGCTTCAGCAGCTCTCGGAATACCTCCGCAAGGCCGACCCGCAGCGAGCCGATTTGCTCGTGCGAGCGATTGGGAAGAGCAAGGAAGGACGCATTCCAGATCAGCTCGGGGCGCTGACCGAGTTGTTGAAGAACGACCAACTCGGCGATGCGATTGAGCGTGAGGAAGATGTCATCAAGCAGATGCAGGTCATGCTCGACCTGCTCATGAGCGAAGACCGCAAAGATGAGATCGAGCAGGAGAAGGCCCGCATCCAGGATTTGATCAAGGACGTGGACCGGCTGATCGGCAAGCAGACCGATGCGCGGGCGAATACCGAGCGGGGCGGCGACCCCGACGATTTGCAGTCGCAACAAAAGAAAGTGGCCGACGGAACCGAGAAGCTCGTCCAGAAGATCGAAGGACAGGATGCACTCAAAAATGCGGCCAAGCAGCGCGACAAAGAGGGGAAGCCGAAGGACGCGAACGCGAAACCGAAGAATCCGTCCGACAAGCGAGATCCGAAAGACGGTGAACTCCAAGACGGCGACGCCAAGGACAACGATGGCAAGCCGACCGACGGCAAAGATGCGAAGCCGGGCGATGACAAGGACGGCAAGAGCGATCCCAAAGACCCGAAGGACGGCAAGCCAAAGGATGCGAAGCCGGGTGAACCGAAGGCTGGAAAGCCCAGCGATCCGAAGGATGGCCAGCCGAGCGATCCCAAGGATGGCCAGCCGAGTGACTCACAAGGCAAACCGAAAGACAGTCAGCCCCAAGAGGGGAAGCCGCAGAAGGGGCAACAGGGCGAGCCACAGGACATGCCACCTCAGGACGGAGACTCACCGAAGGATCAGGACTCGCCCGATCAGCAGGATCAAAATGGCGACGAGCCGAAGTCGGACAAGACTCCCGGTCGAGAAGAGGTTCAAAAGGCCAAGCAGGAGATGGACCGTGCCATCGAGGAACTGAAAAAGAACCGCAAGGCGAAGGCGTCCGACAAGCAAGACCAAGCGCTGGCCGAACTGCTCAAGGCGAAAGAGAAGCTGGAAGAAATCCTCCGTCAGTTGCGCGAGGAAGAGCGGGCGATGGTCCTCGCGGCGCTGGAGGCCAGGTTTCGCGACATGCTGCTGAGGCAAGAGGCGGTCAACAACGGGACGCTCGGCATCGCAGCCGTTCCGATCAACAAGCGTTCCGATCGACATCGCAACCGCGCGGTCGAACTGGCGCGGAACGAGGACGAGATCTCTTTGTTGGCCGCGAAGGCGCTGACGTTACTCAAAGAGGAAGGTTCGTCAGTCGCGTTCCCCGAAGCGGTCGAACAAATTCGCGACGACATGCTGACCGTCGCCCGCCGCCTCGAGCGAGCCGATATCGGTGAGATCACGCAGAACATCGAAGCCGACATCGTCGAATCGCTCAAAGAGATTCTGGAGGCGATGCAGAAGGAACTCGAAAAGCTCAAGGACGAGAAACAGAAACAACAGCCGCAGCAACAACCGCAAGAGAAGAAGCCGGAACCGCTCGTGAACAAGCTGGCCGAACTGAAGATGCTGCGATCACTGCAATACCGGGTCAACCGCCGCACGAAGCAGATGGGCCGGCTGGTCGAGGGCGAACAGGCCCACGATGGTGATGTCGTCAGCCAACTGAGGCAACTCTCGGAACGGCAGGCCAAAGTTCAGAAGGCGACTCACGACTTGGCGACCGGGAAGAATGAGTGATGGCGAGGATGTCGGATGGGCACTCCTGCCCGTCCGGATTTTCAAGATTTCAAAGGGAAGAGGACGGGCAGGAGTGCCCCTCCTACAAGACGAACGACGAAAGCTTTGACCATGCGAACCTCAATCTCGATATTGGCCACCGCCACCGTGCTTGCGTTGGGAACTCAAGCCTTCGCAGCGGGTGAGGTCTTCGCGCCGATGAAGGTTGAAGATGCGAAGAGTCAGGTGTTGGCTTGGGCGGCGTCTCAGCCGAACGTTGCCGAGGAGCAGCAGGGCGAGTTGGCGGCGTTGTGGGCGGCGGGGCCTTTGACCGAGGAGGCGGATCGGTTGCTGGACCTTGTCGTGCGGTCGTTTGCTGTGGTCGATGCCGATGCCGTGAAGTTGTTGGCCGCGTGCAATTCGTCCTCGCCGGGACTGTTGCCGCCGGACGGGGCGTTTCTCAAGCAGGCGGGCCACGATCCGTTTCTGGTCGCGAACCTGGGTCTGTTCTACGGGCGGTTTCTCGTTGAGCGGCGAATGTTCGATGAGGCACTCGATCAGTTGAATGCGGTTGATGCTCACCGCGTGGTCGATCCCGCGAGCCTCTTCTTTTTCAAGGCGGTTGCCGCGCAAGGGACGCTCGACGTGAAGGCCGCGTTGGAGTCGTTGGAGACGCTGCTCAAGAACGTCGAGCGCGTGCCGGTGCGGTACTCGGCGACTGCGACGTTGATGCAGGCAGACTTGCAGGGGCTGGAAGAGAAGTCGCTCGGTGAGATTGCCCGGTTAATGAGCGACTCGGAACGGCGGCTTGATCTGGGGCGAGCCGGTGAGAAAGTGCAGGGCGTTCAGGAACGGATCATCTCGGAACTCGATGAGATCATCAAAAAGATCGAGCAGCAGCAGGGCGGCGGTGGAGGTGGCGGAGACGGTCAGGGCGGAAACAGCAACGAACCCGGCGGAGCCGCGAATGACAGCAGCATCAAAGGGGCTGAGGCTCCCGGCGACGTGGACCAGAAAAAGTTCTCGAAGGATGGCAACTGGGGCAACCTGCCGACCAAGGAACAAACCAAGGCGAAGAGCGACCTGAACCGAAACTTCCCGTCGCACTACGGCCGCGCGATCGACCAGTATTTTCGGAAGCAGTCCGAACGGGCGGCGAAGAACAAGCCGTGAGGATCGAACTGTAGGATGGGTTCTCCTGCCCGTCCGGCTTTGCGAGTTTCAATATTTTGGCTCTCCGCCATTCCCGTTGAAAATGGTGTCCCGTGAGCGGCATGGCGCTAGCCGCCGGTCGTTTTCGCCTACACCGGCGGCTAGCGCCATG
>JAYSQC010000484.1:0-12999 GCA_043721755.1 Schlesneria sp. | reverse complement strand
CTGTTGAAGAACGTAACTTGGACGCCCTCGTCCGAGCGATTTCGAGTTGAAAACGGACGGACGAGGGCGTCCATCCTACGATTTTCAACAGGCTGTTAGACCCGAAAAAGGACGCCGTCCGGCTCGCCTGATTCTTTCAACGGGGCCACCTTGGGGTCTTGGTGTTTGTCGTTTACTGATGCACCTGCTCGTCCTTCGGGACGTACCACTCAGACAGATCGAAGCCCGGTCGCAGGCGATACCACTTCACGTTGCGGAAGCGCTGGTGATAGACGGCGAGATCCTTGGGAATCCAGAGGAACATGTAGGGTTGCTCGCTGTCGAGCAGGCGGTGGAACGACTGGTGGATGCGTTGCCGTTTCTTTTCGTCGAGCGTGACACGCAGCATCTCGATCAGGCTGTCGGCGTCCGCGTTGGCGAAGGAGATCGCGTTGCTGCCGCGCTTGTGCTTGCCCGCTTCGGAACTGTGCCAGATTTGGAAGGGGTCGCTTTCGGGCGGCATTGTCCAGCGGAGCGTCGTGGCCTCGACCTCGCGCGCCCGCAGCCGTTCGATGAACGAGGCCCATTCGAGCGTTCTCACTTGGATGTCGATCCCGACCTGCTTGGCGTTCTTTTGGAGCACCTCGCACATTTCCTCGTTGACCTTCTTGCCTTTGGCCATCTCCAAGACGATCTGAAACTTGACGCCATTCTTGTCGAGGATGCCGTCGTTGTCGGAGTCGATCCAGCCGGCTTCGGTCAGCAGTTCGCGGGCGGCATCGGGGTCGTAGCCGATCGGCGCGACTTCGTGATCGTAGCCGGGGCCGAAGTAATACTGAGACCCCGAGACGAGGACTCCCGAGCCGTGCAGCTTGGTTTTGAGAAACGCTTCGCGATCGAACAGCATCGTCAACGCGAGTCGCACACGGCGGTCTTGGAACTGCGGCTTGAGTTCGTTCCAACCGAAGTAGCTGAAGATCGGCACATGCCACGCGGCTTTGGTGAACTTCCCTTGGAACCAATCGGCGGACTCGTCCGCCAAGTCCTCATAGAACTGTTCGGCAGTCATGTCGTAGAAGAAGTCGATCACTCCCGAACGGAGGGCCTGCATCGCGGTGACTTGATCGGGAATGAACTTGATGATGATCCGGTCAAGATGCCCGGCCGCGTCCTTGCGCCAGTAGTTCGGGTTGCGTTTGAGTTCGACACGATCGCCGCGTTCCCATTTGTCCACGATGTACGGTCCCGTCCCCAGCGGGCTGCGGTTGTAGCGGTCGTCGGTGTTGAAGAACTTGCCGAACTCCTGCCCCGACACGCTGAGCTTCTTCTGGGATTGCTCCTGCGCGGGTGTCAGTTTCTCAAAGCTCAGCTCCCGATCCTTGTCCTCACGGACGAGCCTTTCAAAGTAGTGGAATGGCGGAGCGAAGACCGACACGCCGTAGGTAAACTCGGGAGCCTTGAAGTACTGCTGTTGATACCGCATCCGCACTGTGTGCTTGCCGAGGGCACGGCACTCGATGAGCGCGGCGTAGTACGTGCGAATGTGGTCGCCATCGACGAAGGAACTGTTGAGCAGGGCGTAGGCGAACTCCACGTCCCGCGAGGTGAACGGCTGGCCGTCCGACCACGTCACGTCGTCGCGCAGGTAATACGTGTAGTAGGTCTGGGCTTGGATGTCGGTCCATTCGCCTGGCTTCAGTGTGAGGGTTTGTCCGACCACCGGCTTCAACTCTTCATTCAGCGGGTTCTCGGGTGAGGCGGCCGTGACGACGAGCGAACCATCGGGCTGAGCCTGCGACTGCCCATAGACTTCGGCTCCCACCTTCACCGTGTACTTGCCGGACGGAAAGCCACCGACTTCAACGTGTCCGGCCGAGTCGCTCCAAAAGTGGTAGCCGGTGATCGACGCACCCACGATCGGACCGACGGGAAACACGCCGACCCAAACGCCTCCCAACGGTTGGCCGTCCTTGTTGGAAGTTGTCAGCTTGACCGTGGGCGGAGGCGTTGGCTTGCCGCCGTCCGTCGGAAGAGGCGGTGCTACGTAGTCCATCTCCTCCGAGGTCGCGGAGGGCAGACCGTCGAACGCGATGCGGCGTTCCTTCCCCGGATAGTCCGCCGACAGCTTGATCGAATCTTCCACGATCCACTTCGAGGCGATGTGCGGCTCATACGCAAACGTCTCGTTGTTCTGACGAGCCAGTCCCTCGTTGACGTACTGCATGATGTACGTTTGCACGGCATCCGACGACGTGATCGGGTTGAGAACTTTCGGCTCGGCATTGAACCGCACCGTGATCCAGTCGCCATCGACGGGCTGCCCCGCCGGCCCCTTCGCGCGGGGATTGCCCTCATCGACGATGATCTTTCCCGTGGCTCCGGCCGTCTCGTCCGAGGTCTTCAGTCGCGGAATCTTGATCCCATCGACCTCGGTCATGATCTCGTACTTGGGGACATCGGGGTAATCGTCCCAGCCCGCGCGCTTCGTCGCAGCTGCTCCCGCAACGGATGCCTCACCGTTGGAAGTGGTGGAAGGTGAACCCGCACCGTTTGGCTTGCCCGTCCCGCCCGTGGTCCCGGTCGGGGGAGTCGTTGACGTTGTACAGCCGGGTGTGACGAGCAGACCGAAGGTCAGCAACACTGCCGCGAGAACCGCGCGATGTCGAATCATGACGAGCCATCCTTCCTTGACGGGTCGAACAATTGAGAGATCAATGGGGCGGCGGATTCTGGCAAAGGGGCTGACTCGCGACAAGGCGCAGCGAACACCATCACGGGGCGGTTTCCATCACCGGTTGGTCGTGAGCTTGCAGCATCGTCAGCGGATTGCCGCGCAGAATCTGCACGTAGATCGAACGGCGGCGATCGTTCTGGCCGTCCGCGATGTTCACTTGGCCATCGGGGCGTCGAGCGATGGGAATCGGACTGCCGAAGAATTTGTGGTCGAGCAGACCGGCAGCGCTCAGCATGGCGTCGCGCAGAAGTTCCGTATCGACTCGCCGCAGACGTTGACGCCACAGCAACCGGTTGTCGGGATCGACCTGCTCGCCCAACGCGATCAGCCGGAACGCGCTAGCGTCCGGTTTCGGTTGTGGTTCTGAACCGGTGGCTAGCGCCCAATGGCACTGACTTTAGTAGCGGTACGGCGCGAGCCGTCCGGTTGAAGCGTGAGCGAACTCGACAAAACCGAGCGGCTTGCGCCGCTCCGCTACTCGATCGGTTCTAAAGTCAGTGCCATTGGGCTAGCGCCGTCCGGCTGATTGAATTAACACTTTCATGACGTGTCCGACAAAAGCCGCAGGCACACTCCGTGTGCCGTCCGCGAGACCGTGATTCGCCGAGGAATTCGGTGAACGGCACAGGGAATGTGCCTACGACTTTGACTTTTGTCGGACACGTCATCTTGATGAAACATTGTGTTGGCGGTGGATTGACGAAATGAATACGTCCTCGCTAACGTACCGTCCTCTTCAGATACATGCCGCCTTTCTTCGCTGCGTGCTGCATTCCGCGATTCGATGCGGAATGCTCTCTCTCATATATTTGCTGATTCGTCGCATTGATCTTGCGACTGTGTCTTGGTTGCCAAGGAACTGGCCACCGTAACCCTTCGGCGTGATCGCCAGCCCGGTTGTCCCTGCTCTTCCACGTTTTGGAATGGGATTAACATGACAGCGCAACCAAGCTCCAAGCTCCAAGCTCCAAGCTCTGATATCAGTAGAGTACGGATTTCTACTTCCGATACTGGGCTTGTTCTCTCTACTCTGCACGCTTTGCACTTCTTGGATTGTGCTGCCGTGCCCCGCCTTGACGCTTTCCTGTGTGGAAACATTCTGGCAACAGCCTGCTGAGAACTGTTCTACCACGGTTATGTCTGGTACCTCCAACCGTTCACTCAAGTGCAGGTGTACGGCCATCTGTTTTGGCCTGAGATGTTTGTAGTCGTGTTGCAATCCGCCGTGTCAAATGGAGGTCGATCATGATGTGCTTCGTTATCGGTGCAGTACGCACGATTTTTTCGCATGTGGTCGCTCGGGCGATTGTGGTCGGATGTTTCGGATGTTTGCCGTGTGCGGTACTCACTGCCGCAGACTCGGATCCCGCGGCGCTACCGGGTTTAGATGCTGTGATCTCGGAATACGTGCAGGCCGTGTCGTCGTTGCGAACGATTGATTGCACGTATCGCATCGACATCAAACCACTTGAGCCAAAGCCGGACGATGAGAAGCCAATGAAGGCGATGGATGTCCGCTTTGTGCGTGATGGGTTGAAAGTCGCGATGCGCGTCTCTGGCGAATCAGGAGCGGAAAAGAAACTCATTGAGGGAAATAAGTCTATTGAAATGTGGGTGGCTTTTGACGGAGAAAAATACTCCGAGTGGTCTGAGTCGAGAGCCGTCGATGCAGCAAATGGATATTGGCCTCCTCGGGGAGTGATTACCGCCGAAGCGCCTACGATGATGAAAGCGATACATAACATGGACACGTTTCTTGGAAAACGCATGGTAATTGGTCCAATGGATCTGGAGTCCCTTCTTAAACGCAGCGAGGCGCGCATCACAGGCTGGGATAAAATCTCAGGCAACCTCTGTTTACGAGTGGAATTGGGTGAACACTCCCGATCCGCAAAAGACGATTCGCTCCGCGCGCACACAGTTGTTTGGCTTGACCCAAAGCACTCGTGCTTGCCCCGTAGAATGTTGAGCACTTTCGTCGGAAAAACGAAACGCACTCTTGAGATCGGCGTTGATACGTTTGAAAGTGTCGCTGACGGCGGTGGCAGTGGTGTTCTCTGGCTTCCCAAGACGGGCTTCGTGATCAACAGCACGATGACTCGAAGCGATTTTCAGTTTCATTCGATCAGCATCAATCACCCGCTGAGCGACTACGAATTCATCCCCCAGTTCCCTCAAGGAGCGTGGGTGGGCGAGACAGTTGCGGGGCGCCCGAACACCAGATTCTTGGTCGGAACCAAAGAGTTCCGGAGAACATTAGACGAACGTGCGACACTTCCTCTCGAGACGAAAGTCATTTCAGCAACCGAAGTCGCTGCCGCGCGTCAACTATCCGCAAGACCACAGGCTGCAAGCGGCATCTGGTGGTTCATCAGTGCTGGTGGAATTGCGCTACTATTGGTCGCGGCGGTTATTCGGCATCGAATCTCGTGACGCGCGTTGTACCTCACGCAGTCGAGGCGGACTCGTTTTGCCCGTTTAACGGCGCGAGGAATAATCGTGGCTGGAAAACTGTTGTTCGGTGATGTGTCATGAACGGGTTCTCGTTGAGCTTGGATATGTGGCGCGTCGTGTTTTGGAGGGATAGACATGTTTCAAGTTCGTCGAAAGTTGCGGTGGTCGTTGTTGGGTACGGCGTTTCTGACACTCTTCGGAGCATCGTTCGCTGTTCATGGTGAGCTGTCCACTCAACCGTGTATGACCGATATCATACAGACCAACGGTTGTGCTACCTGCCGAAGAGCAGTCTTGATCATTGGAACATACCAGCATTGCACACTGGCCCCGGATTCGGGATTTTGTGACCCTGAGCAAGGCATCGTTCCAGACTATCTTTGCCAAGAGGAACGTGTTATCTGCCCTGGCCCTCGATTCGATTTTGGCCCTGATGACACCACCTGTCAGAATCCCCCTGATATGTACGACGATTGCACTAGGTTTTACAAGTACAATAAGGTTCAGGGATTGAACGTCAACGGAATCTTGTGCCCTGTGCTCTGAGCGAAACTCCGAGCAAGGTGCATGGATGAGCGTGCGCGTTTTCTAGCACAGTCACGTTCTGGAAAACGCGGCACGTCTCCTTTAAGTGGACCTGATCAATCTCACTATGGCAAAGGGCGTGTGTCTATACTGTGTACTGCAATCAACTGCAGAGAGGTCACGGTCGCGTACTCTTTGGCGTGTGAAGCGTTGCAATTCATGGAGTTCATCGAGACTGTCCAGAGATAACGACTTTGCAGGCTCAGAGGCAGCCGGTTGTGAAAGGACGGAATTGTATGCGGTTACGTTCGTGTGATGACAGACTTTCTCGGCATGGATTCACTGTCATTGAGTTGCTTGTCGTGACGGGAGTGATTGGTGCTCTGATTGGCTTGCTAGGTCCGGCGGTGCAGCGAGCACGCGAATCAGCACGTCGGCTGCAATGTTCTATGCGGCTGCGTGACTTGGCCCTTGCGGGCCACAATTTCCACGATGTCCATCAAACGCTGGCAACCAAGGAGTTGCTGCCTGGTACTGATTTTCCACGCTATAGGAATAGGTTTTCCGCATGGTCGCAGTTGCTGCCGTATCTGGGCCACGCCACAATTCACGGTCAGATCGATGATCGCGAGGAAAACCCAACCGGGCATGTTCAGCCACCGGAAAGTACATACAACAATCATTTGCTCAAGCTGACGGTCACGGAGTTTGTTTGCCCTTCAGAGCGACTGCGGATCGGGATGTGCAACTATCGCGTTTGTGAGGGAAGTCACCCCGACTTGGCCCCGTCGAGTCAACGGGGAGCGTATTGGGATCGAGGGGGTTCTGGAAGGAATTGTCGGCTCTCTGCAATTACAGATGGGCTATCGCAGACCGTCTTATGCAGCGAGAAAATCGTCGGTGATTACGACCCCGAACGGTTCAATGCGGTCGGTGATACATGGCATATGGGAAGTCCTTGGATTCTTAGAGATGCTGACTCTTTGGCCGCAGTGTGCGCGACACTTACGTCGTTGCAGCCGGACCACAGTTCGTTCGGTGGGGCAACGTGGCTATTCTCAGGGAAGGCATATACGGTCTACAACCACGTTCTGCCACCCAACTCACCGACGCTAGACTGCACGCACCAACCCGGCGACCTCGACCAGTCAGCATCGACGGCACGCAGTTGGCATACAGGCGGCGTCAATGTGGCCATGGCGGATGGTGCGGCCCGGTTTGTCAGTGAGAATGTTGATCTCAAAGTGTGGCGAGCCGTCGGAACGCGAGCGGGAAATGAGACTGTCGGTGAGTGGTAGCAACTCCGAATGAAGTGAACGCGGGATGGGGAGTGAATTGCGATGAGAATTACGAACGTCATTGTTATCGAAACTTGGCGGCTGGGTTGGATCGCGTTGCCGCTCATTCTGATCTCGGGATGTTCGGGGTCTGCAGCTTCGTCTGTGGCGAAAGTCGGGCTTGAAATCTCGCCACTCACGGCCATCGTTCGGCGCAGTGCCGCCGATGAGGGCGGCTCACGCATCATCAGCTTCAAACTCAAGAATCGCAGCGCGACACCGATGCATGTGGCGGAAGTGCGACCGTCTTGTGGTTGCACTGTCCCTGAAAAATGGGCGAATGGAACGCTCGCTGCCGGAGAGACGCGGGAGCTGCATGTGCAATTGGCCGTGCCCCAATACGGCAAAAAGACATCCGTCATTCAAATCCGGACGGAAATTAACGGAGTGACCGCGACGGATGAAATCAAAATCAACTTGGAAGGGATGGAGCGCGTGGTCCCACATCTCGAATCGATTCCGGCGGAATTGGAAGTCCGGAGCTACATCGGTGACGAAATTGCTTCGCGGGAGTTCTTCGTGGAGACCATCGAGCAGGCGAATACTCCCGCATGGTTGCTGGGGTTTTCCTCTGCGGACGCGGAGTTGGCGAGCGTCACGCTGGTTGACGAACCCGAGTCAAAACCCCAAGGGGCCAATGTTCGGCGTCAATATAAGTGTCGTGCCGACGTGAAAGTTCCCGCCGAGATTGCCCGCCCCAAGCATGTCTTGATCGCCGCTTCCACTCGCACGGTTCAATCGGGCGATCCCCCGAAGTCCATTCTCCTTCGCGTCGAGCGACAACCCGAGATTCGATGCGTTCCGTCAGCGATGTTCTACTCAGAGAAGGATCTCGCGGAGGGTCGTTACGAGCGCACGCTAACCATCATTAGCAATTCCGGCGAAGCGTTTGACGCGGAAGTCGAGCAACCCGAGGTCGCGTGGATTGAGGTCGAGGCAATCGCCAGTCATTCGGAACAAAACAGTCGAGCGTTTCGGATTCGTGTCCAAGCGAGCAATGCCGTTTCTGCATCTGCCGCACTTTCTAAATCACAAGTCCGTATTCGTACGACGTTGCGCAGCACACCCACAGTCGATGTGCCCGTGACCGTTGCCGCCGGTCGCATTACCGACTGACAATGTCCGAGGTCCACTGATGTCGGCAGGTTGGTCCGGCCACCCCGTGAGTTGCGGCCGCGTGCGAGCGGAGTTCTCTGCCGACCGTCAGGAAGCGTGGACGTAACCTCTTGGAGATTCAGGGGATGGATTCCGTCTGGAGGCTCTGACTGGGTGAGATTAATTCCTGTCCGGCCGGAGCGTTCCCAGGTTCTGCGCAACGGAGCACGGGAACGGGTGGGTGGAACACGGGGTCGGAGCCACCGAACAGGGGGAAATCAGCGCCGTGCTGGTGTTCGGACGCTCCGAACACCAGCACGGTCGAGACGGACTCAAGCACGGTCAGGCCGAACTTGGGAGTGGTCGGCACGGGGACGAGTCTGGCGGGGGCGAACTTGGGAACGGGCGTTCCGAAGTGGATCACGGTTTGGAGTCACACTCACACGGAGATTGCTCATGGCCGATTTTTTGCCGAGGCAGGATGACGCATTGGTGACGTGGCTGGTGAATTTTCAAAGCAAGGTCGCCGCCCACGCGGTGGCGTTGGGGCTGACGGCGGCGCAAGTGACGGCCTTGCAGGAGCGCTGTGGGCGGGTCATCACCGCGATTCAGGCCGTCACACCGGCTCAATCGGCGTTGGCCGCCGCCGTCACGGCCAAGGAGACGGCGAAAACCACCGAGCTTCCCGCGCTGCGGGGGGAACTCAACCTGATCAAGGCGAACCCGGCCATCACCAGCGCGCTGCTCGCGGACCTGCAAATCGTCGGGACCAGTACCGTGTTCAACCCGGACACCTTTCAACCGGAACTGACGGGCGAGGTCGTCTCGGATCATGTGCGGATCAAGTTCAAGAAACTGGGTGCCGACGGCGTCAATCTGTATACGCGGTTGCGCGGTCAACCTGCATGGACGTTCCTCGCCCGCGACACGAATTCGCCCTATGACGATCACCGCCCACTGACCACCGCCGGCGTCGCCGAAACGCGCGAATACCAAGCCTTCGGCGTCCTCAAGGACGACCAGATCGGCCAGCCCAGTGCCATCGTCAGTGTGACGTTCGGCGGATAGCAGCGTGTGGAAAAAAAGTCTGGCCCGACCGGCGGGTTGCAGATGCTGTCCTCAGCCCCCATATCCGCATCTTGCGGATGGGGGCCAAATCCCACATCGATACCTCTCGTGGTCATTGATGAGACATCCGAGCGGGGTGGCGTAAGCCCCCTGGTTCTTCACGAACGGGCTTACGCCACCCCGCTCAGAAACCTCACACTTGGTGCCGCGTGAGGTATATACGAAGCAACTGTCTCACTCTCGCCGAAGAGACGTAATAGCGACGCGTGGGCAACCCTTGAGAGAACAGACTCCTTCCAGAAAGTGATGCGATGCAGATGCAGAACAAAGTGGCGATCGTGACCGGTGGCGGGACGGGTGTGGGGCGGGCGACCTCGCTGGCGTTGGCCAAGCTCGGATGCAGCGTGGTTGTGAATTGTTCGCGATCGCGCGACGAGGCCGATGCGACGGTGCAGGAGATCGCTGAACTCGGTGCGCGCGGCTTTGTCTTTCAAGGGGACGTGGCCGATGACGCCGCGTGCCGTGCGATGGTGGCCGAGACGGTGGCAACGTTCGGTCGAGTCGATGTGCTGGTGAACTGCGCGGGGACGACTGACTTCATCGCGTTTCAAGATGTGGAAGCGGTCTCCGACGAGACCTGGTTGCGGCTCTACAAGGTCAACGTCGTCGGGGCGTTTCACTGTGCCCGCGCCGTGCGCGAGCCAATGCTGGCGGCGGGCGGCGGGGTCATCATCAACATCTCCAGCGTGGCCGCTCAACTCGCGCAGGGCAGCTCGATCCCGTACTGCTGCACGAAGGCGGCGCTCGACAATCTGACGGTCTCATTGGCCCGCACGTTCGCGCCGCAAATTCGCGTGAACGGCATCGCCCCCGGCTTCATCGCGGGACGGTGGACTCAGGCGGGACTCGGTCCACGCTACGACGGCATCAAGGAGGCGTATGAAAAGACGCTGCCGCTCGCGCGAGTCTGTCATCCCGAAGATATCGCCGAAGGGGTGATGAGCCTCATCACCGGCAGCAGCCTCGTCACCGGCCAGACGCTCACCGTCGATGCCGGAATGATGATTGCCGGGTATCAGGTGAAGTACGATTGAAGTCTGCGGACCATCCACTCTGGGCGGGGTGGCCCTGCTCGACTTGGCACTCCTCACGCTATCCACAGAACAAAGCCGAGCCACCCCGCGAAGTTGAGGCTCTTCTGCTCATCCAAGACCAACTGCAAGTTTCCAATGCTGCGCAGACAGCTTGAAGCTGTATAGACTGGGGACATGGGTCACAGGTGTTCGGGGACATCGGTCACAGGTTGAAGGGGACGAGAACTGGTTCCAAAGTCTGCGGCGCGGGTCTCCCGACCCCGCCGCCGGCCAGGACCGAAGGTCTCTCAGAATCCTTGGAGACCTACAATCATCGGAGTGCGGGGTCGGGAAACCCGCGCACAGCACATTCTGCCCCGCCGCCTGACTCGCGACCGTCATCGACGTAAGTGCTCGCCATGGCGGAAGGGCCAATTGAACGTAAACCCTGGCCGGTTGCCATGAACCTTGGGTCCGGACCAGCGCCCACCGAGCCGTTTGCCTCCCTGGAAGGGTCCGAATTGATGAACACCGGCCCGTTTGCCTCTCCAGACCCTCCGGCAGAGCCAAACTGATAAGTGTCCGTCAATCCGACAGGGTCCGCAGAGGCAAACGGATAAGTGGTAGTCGATCCGACAGGGTCCGCAGAGGCAGAAGGGTAAGTGTTTGTCAATCCGTTCGGGTCCGGGATGGCAAACCGACGCGCGTTTGCTCGTACTTACGACGATTGGATGCCGCCCCCTTCCCCGTTTGCTCGTCCCCACCCGACCGCCCTGACCAACCCGCCGGTCGGCACCTTTTCGCACCCCAGCCGGATGGCAAACCGCTCGGTCGCCGCTTCTCCCAACCCCACCCGCCCGGCAAACCATCGCGTGCCCGGCTATCTGGACTGTGACGCCCGGGCCAATCGGACAGAACAAAGGAGAACAAAGAGGTCAGGAGTCGTAGAGCCGGAACGTCTTATCCCATCAGGGCCAGCCCGGTGGGGTTCGCTTGTTTGAAGCCTAGGGCGGCGCTCCCGTTGGTCGCTGGCCCTAGGCTGACTTACGACTGCCCCGTTGGGGCGGAAATCCAAAAGAACGCAACTTCAAAACGCGCCAGCGAGGACGCCTGTCGCTCAACTCTCGTCCTCGCTCACGCTTCGGGTTGGTGTTGTTCTTGGACAAGTTTGAAGTCTCGAAACTCGCCCCAATCCAGATTGGCCCGGCACTCATCCGAGACTCGTTTGACGCGGCATACGAGGTCCGTAAGACTCCGCCCGGTGATCGTCGGGTGTTCCGCGATCCAATCCATTACGCGATCCCATGGAAAGCACTTTCAATGCCTCTTGCGGCTGCTTTGAATGCGGGGGACACCGCGTGGATGCTGACATCCACCGCCCTGGTCCTGTTCATGATGATCCCCGGTTTGGCGATGTTTTACGCGGGATTGGTCCGACGCGGGAATGTGCTGTCGGTCTACATGCAATGCTTCGCGCTGACGTGCCTGCTCAGCGTGATCTGGCTGGTGTGCGGGTACTCGCTGGTTTTCACGACGAGCAACCCCGTGTGCGGTTCGCTAGCGAAGTCGTGTCTGGCGGGTGTCACCGCGAATTCGATGTGGGGCGAAACGGGCATTCCCGAGTTGCTCGGCTTCGCCTACCAGATGACGTTCTTCATCATCACGCCGGGGCTGATGATCGGTGCGTGGGTGGAGCGGATGAAGTTCAGTGCGGTCCTGATTTTCTCGGCGCTGTGGAGCTTGTTGGTCTACGTTCCGATCGCACACATGGTCTGGGGACCGGAAGCCAACATGTTCGGGCTGACGGGAGTGATCGATCAGGCAGGTGGCATCGTCGTTCACATCACCGCCGGGATTGGAGCCTTGGTGGCGTGCGTGCTGTTGGGGAAGCGTCTCGGGTTCCCCTCCACGCCCATGCCGCCTCACAACCTGCCGATGGCCGTTGTTGGCGCGGGGATGTTGTGGATCGGTTGGTTTGGCTTCAATGCGGGCAGCGGATTGGCGGCGAACGGGGCCGCTGCGATGACGCTCGTCGTGACTCATATTTCGGCGTCGGTCGCGGCTCTGGTTTGGATCGGCTTGGAATCGCGGACGTTCGGTAAGCCGAGCGTGCTGGGGATCGTGACCGGTTCGATCGCGGGTCTCGCCGCGATCACCCCCGCATCCGGAACGGTCGGTCCGCTGGGAGCCGTTGTCATCGGAGCGGTCTCCGCCTGCACCTGCTGGACGGCGTGTGCGAGGCTGAAGAAGAAGTTCGGTTACGACGACTCCCTCGACGTGTTCGGCGTTCACGGTGTGGGCGGCATCGTCGGGACGATCCTCGTCGGTGCGTTCGCGTCGCCGATGTTGGGCGGCAATCAACCTCCCGAGTTCTCGATCGCCAGTCAGCTTGGCACGCAGTGCGGCGCGGCCCTCATCACCGCCGTGTGGAGTGGGATTGTCAGCGTGATTTTGCTGAGACTGACGGACGCTCTCGTCGGACTGCGCGTCACTCAGAACGTCGAGTTGGCGGGCCTCGACCTCGCCGAACACGGCGAGGCGGCGTACAACGACTGACGTGGATGATGAGGACGCATGTGGCTGTGGTTCGTCGTTTGTACCTCGCGCGGCTTGTATTGAGACATCTGAGCGGGGCGGCGTCAGCCCAATGGCACTTACTTTAGCCCACCAACCCGAAGCGTGAGCGAGGGCGATGAAGGGAAACGCCTCTTGCCATCGTCCTCGCTCACGCTTC
>JAYSQC010000483.1:0-1822 GCA_043721755.1 Schlesneria sp. | reverse complement strand
CCAGTAACCCGCAGCGTAAGCGAGGGAAACAAAGGGAAACGCCTCTTGTCATCGCCCTCGCTTACGCTGCGGGTTAGTAAAGTAAGTGCCATTGGGCGTCAGCCCCCCGGTTCTGGAAGTTCCCAGCCACAGAAGAAGGGCTGACGCCCAAAGAATCGGGGGGCTGACGCCACCCCGCTCAGAGATTCCTCGGTAGTACGGGCACCCAAACCTCGCCACCACAAATCTTCGCGGCACGCGAAGAAACGAAACGTGAGCAGTACGGAAGTCCGGCTTTCAGAAAAGCCGGACTTCGAGAGGGTTCGCGGCGTGAACTGGTAACGCGATCAGAACTCGATCTTCAGCGTTTGTTTCTCGCGCAGCAGTCGCGATTCGACTTGGATCGTGTCGCGGACTCGCGTTTCACCACCGGGGACCGGGATCCGAATTTCGACGGCTCCCTCCTTCACGGGGAACTTGTCCGTCGTTCTGTATTTGATGATCTGTCTGTAGGTATCGGTCCCGATCACTCTGCCAGTCAGATCACTGCCACGATACTCACGGATGTTCGTGGGCAGCCGCACTTGAATGACGATCACGTACTGCCGTTTCGGTTCGGGGTCGCGCGGTTCCGTCCATGCCGAAAAGCTCCCCTTGGTGACGGCAAACGAAGGGACGTTGATCGCGGGAATGCTGATCCCGGTTCCCGTTCCGCTGCCGGTTCCATCCCCAATCCCTCGACCGTCCCCGGTACCGACGCCATTCACGATCCCTTCGAGTGCTTCACCGGGATTGAAGCTGATCGCATCGAGCGACGGGGGCTGGTTGAGATCTTCCGCTTGTGGCGGAGCGGCCTCGTGTCCGCCGTCCATTTCGAGCGAGGCTTCGAGTTCCGGATCGATGATCGTGTCGCCACCGGGATTGCCGAACTCCACGAGAACGCTGGAGGCTGGCAGGATTGCTTGCCCACCGATGGCGAATACTGCCAGAGTCACCAGCAGCCCGACGTGAATGGCCAACGAGACCCAAACACCGTACATGGCCGCGCGTTTAGGACCGCGTAACAAGCGCTGGAATCCCTGCCAAGGTGAAACGGCTGGCAAGCTCCTGACGGGTGAAGTTGAAGTCGCCGAGCCGGACAAGAGCGGTTGCCATTGAGCCACGGCAGAATCGGCTGGAGTGGATGCCGTCTTGCGATTCGGCAAACCGTTGGACCTGGCCGGTCTAGCTCGCCTCGCTGTGAGCCATGAGGGAACCGCAACACCCGGAGTACCCGAGACCGCAGCCGTCGGTGGCATTTCACCTGGCGGGCGGTCTGAGGTTACGGGCACGTTTTCCATGATCGACTTCTTGTCCACGAACCGGGGGTTTCAGTGTGGAACAGTAACACCACGCGGCGGAGGCTGACATTAACCCGAAGCGTAAGCGAGGACGCCACTCACATCCTCGCTTATGCTTCGGGTTGGTGTGAAAAGTACCACGCTCGCCACATCACCCGTCCACCCGCAAAGTCTCTTCAATCGTCCGCGTGACTTTGCTGTCGGCACGGGACATCGACAATCATCGGTCCCCCAGCAAAAAGGACAGCAGATTTTACTTGTGAAGTCATAACCTCGGGCGACCCGAACGTCTGGCCAGAAGCTCTCCAGTGATCGGCGCATTTGATCAACGGTTATCAGTAGCCTATTTCGACGGTGATGTTTCTGCTTCATCCGTGCCCCGGCTTTGCCATCCGTGCGACCTTGAACGCCACGGATTCACGAGGCTCCGGCTCGGTTTGGGGATCAGGCTTGGTAGCACGG
Source organism: Schlesneria sp. (assembly GCA_043721755.1). Classification (GTDB taxonomy): domain Bacteria; phylum Planctomycetota; class Planctomycetia; order Planctomycetales; family Planctomycetaceae; genus Schlesneria. The sequence continues at coordinate 41 of JAYSQC010000483.1, read as the reverse complement.
ATGGCAAGGCCGGGGCACGGATCAGGCAAAACAGTCTTTCC
>JAYSQC010000482.1:0-9695 GCA_043721755.1 Schlesneria sp. | reverse complement strand
AACCCGAAGCGTGAGCGAGGACGATGGCAAGAGGCGTTTCCCTTCATCGCCCTCGCTCACGCTTCGGGTTGGTGGGCTAAAGTAAGTGCCATTGGGCGTCAGCCCCCTGGTTCTTCAAAAGAGGGCTAACGCCCAAGAACCGGGAGGCTGACGCCGCCCCGCTCGGAAACATCTCACTTTGTGCCGCGTGATGTGTAGCTTCCCCGCGAGCGGCATCATTCCGGTGGTGGAGTTGTTTGCCGGCGCGAGCGGAGTTCTTCGAGCCGTTGTTTCATCTGCTGTTCGTGTCCGCGATCGACTGGTTCGTAGTAGCGAGCCTCGACACCGAGATAGTCCTGTGCCACCCAGCCGTCGGCCGCGTCGTGAGGGTATTCGTAGCCGTCACCGTGACCGAGTCGTTCCGCGCCCGAGTAGTGCCGGTCTCGCAAATGGACGGGGACCGGCAGCGTGCGCTGGTGCTTCACGTCATCCATCGCGGCATCGATCGCCTTGTACGCCGCGTTCGACTTCGGCGCGAGAGCCAGATACGTCACCGCTTGAGCCAGCGGGATGCGGCACTCGGGGAGACCGATGAACTCGGTCGCGGCGGCGGCGGCTTGTGCGAGGATCAGGCCTTGCGGGTCCGCGTTGCCGATGTCTTCCGCCGCTGAGATCACGATGCGCCGCGCGAGAAACCTCGGGTCTTCACCCGCCGCGAGCATGCGCGCCATCCAATAGATCGCCGCATCGGGGTCGCTCCCGCGAATGCTCTTGATGAGCGCACTCGCCGCGTCATAGTGCTCGTCACCATCGGCGTCATAGCGGATCGACTTCTTTTGAATCGACTCTTCCGCCGTCGCCAGGTCAAGCGTCCGGTTGTCATCAGCCAGCGACAGCACACCGATCTCCAACGCCGACAACGCGCGTCGCGCATCTCCGTCGCAGATCGTGGCGAGAAACTGAATGGCCTCGGGCGTGACGGTCACTTTGTGCTGACCGAGTCCTCGAACCGAGTCCTGCAGCGCGCGATGCAGCAACGCCACGACATCGTCCACGGTGAGCGGTTGCAGTTCAAAGATTTGGCTGCGACTGAGCAGCGGCGAGATCAAGGCGAAGAACGGATTCGCTGTTGTCGCCGCGACGAGCGCCACAACTCCCTCTTCGACATCGGGGAGCAAGACGTTCTGCTGTTGCTTGTTGAAGTGATGCAACTCGTCGATGAACAGCACCGTGCGTTGGCCACCGGACGCAATATCGTCTCGCGCCCGGTCAAGAACCTCACGCAATTCCTTCACTCCGGAAGCCGCCGCGTTGAGTGATCGAAACGTGCGCTGAGTGTGCTTCGCAATCAGTTCGGCCAATGAGGTCTTGCCGGTTCCCGGTGGTCCGTAGAACACCACGGAGCTGACTCGGTCTGACTCCAGCAGTCGTCGCAGCAGCTTGCCCGGTCCGAGAAAGTGCTGTTGGCCAACGAACTCGTCGAGCGAACGCGGTCTCATGCGAGCCGCCAGCGGACGGACGGCCTCGCGATGCTCTGCCTCCAGCCGGTCGAACAGAGCCATAAATACACGGGCCTCGCAGAAACAGCGTTTGGTCTGTCGCTCGAAGGGCGATGATTCGCACCCGCCCGAGCCGACTGGTCCCACGCGAGTGATCGCGCGAGAAAAGAAGAAAAGGAAACCTCCGCCTGTGCCGGTCGAGACCGCTGTTTATGAACCCGGAAGTCTAGGGGGAAGCCGCCAACCTGGGTTGCGTCATCCGGACCAGCCGAAGCCAAATCGCGGACAGACACGCGGCCAAATGAAGCTAGCTTCCATAAACCGTATTTGTAGGGTTAACGCACTTGTTCCGTATCGAACACCGCAGAGGTTCCTCGGACTCAATGAATCCAGGGCGGATGCTACCGTGGCCCTGGGGCACATTCAACAAATGATTGGATCGGTCGGCGGGCGACAGTGGCGTAGGGTCGGTTTCACCGGCGTTCTTCGGCCAGCCCGCACGATGGCCGGTGGAACCGGCGCTACTGCTTATTCCTCATGCGGTCAGTGATGAGACCTCTGAGCGGGGCGGCTGACGCCCAATGGCACTCACTTTGTGGGGTAGCTGAAGTCGTCAGACTTCAGAGGATCGTCAAAGCCGGCTGAATTCTTACGAATTCAGCTACGTCGCACAGAACGTCCATTTGAAATTCGCTCAAAGTGAGTGCCATTGGGCTGACGCCGCCCCACTCGGAAACCTCACTTTGTGCCGTGCGAGGTATCGCTCGACGAACCAATGGGCTGACGCTCAACGCTCGCCATGAATGGCCATGGCTTGCGCGAGTCTGTCTGCCATGAGCCTCTTTTGCCTGGAGTTCAAAATGAGGCCGAATTCGCGTGCATCGCGATGTGTGGGAAGCCCCGGCAGTTTGCGGTGAATATCGGAGGTTGTTATTTGGCATCAAAGTCAGCGCAGCCATTCATGTTTACCGTGTGGCGGCGAGTCACAACTGCCTGTTGGAGCAAGGCTCTGCGACCGCACGTTGACACGTTTTGGGGTCGCTACTAAAGTCCCGCCCGCTTGAGACCCCGGTTAAACGGGGATGGATGGATAACCCAACGGAATGGGTGATGAACGCCAACAGGATGAATTCGGCGAAGCCCGCGTGTGACGGCGGACGGCTCTCTTTCGAGCTGTCCGTGCGATCGCTGTTCGTGCTGAGTTCTTTGATTGGGAGCATGGGATGTCTCGGATGCTATCGGCCTGCCGTAGTGCCTCCCTCCGCTTCGATTGGTCGTCAGGGTTGGCCCGCCGGATCAGCGCCCGTCGTGCCGCTTCCGATCAGTCCGCCTTCGACCTTACCTCCCTCAATGGTCCCGGAAACTCCACCGGTTACTCCGATCACGAGAGACAATCCCTGGAAGCCGGATGCGGCGCTCCGCGATTGGAAATACCTCGTGCTGCATCACACGGCCTCAAATAGCGGCGATGTTGAGTCCATTCATGAGTCACACTTAAAGAACAAGGATAAGAACGGCAACCCGTGGTTGGGAATTGGCTACCACTTCGTGATCGGCAACGGCCACGGAATGGACGACGGCGACATCGAGCCGACCTTCCGCTGGAAGCAGCAGATGCAGGGAGCCCACGCGGGAGTCGCAGACTACAACCAACACGGCATTGGGATCGTGCTGGTCGGGAACTTTGAAGACGAGTCACCGACGAAGGCTCAGTTGGCGTCGGTCAAACGATTGGTGCGAGTGTTAGCGCGAGAATACGAGATCGGGACGACTCACGTCGTCGGGCACGGTGACGTGAAACCGACCGAATGTCCTGGAAGTCACTTTCCACTGTCGGATATCCGCGAAACGGTCGCGGCGTTGAATGAAGAGGATCTGCGTTAGCGACTGCGGAGCGGTCGTTGGCGATGAGACACATGAGACCCGGTCAGCCGTTCATGAGAGCGAGTCTGATCGTCACCGGGCGGCAAGCCCACTCCGGTCGCTGCGTGCGACTTGGACCGAAGGAGGTTCGCGGACATGACCGAACGATCCTATTTTGATTTTCAATCGGACGACGCATTCGACTCCCCGCGCGACGGTGCCGCTGCGGAGGCGGGACGTTTCGCCAACGAGTTCGCCTGCGCACGCCGCATGGTCGATTTGACCAGTCCGGCGCTGACAACTGCGGAAACGTCCGGCGACGTAGAAGAGCCTCAGGATCAGGATCACGAGACCGAGGCCGAACAACACTGGCCGTCGCATCCTGAGATTTTGGAGTTGCTCGAAACGCTGCTCGATGCGAACCCTGAGTTGGTCCCCGCCAAAGAGACCAAGGGTTGCGAACAGCCTCACGCTGTCTATCTTCCTGAAAACTACGAGCCGGCTTATGCCTATCCGCTCGTCGTGTGGTTTCACGACGATGGTGGTTCGGAAGCGGACTTGAGCCGCGTGATGCCGCAGATCAGCAACCGCAACTACATCGGTGTCGCGTTGCGCGGCAACACGAAGCTGGAACGGGGTCACGGCTGGTCGCTCGATGCGGCGGGCGTGACTTCGCTCGTGGAAGATGTGCGAGCCGTCGCCGTCTCAATGCGGCGCGAGTACCACATTCACAGCGAACGGATCTATCTTGCTGGCTTCGGTCAGGGTGCGACCGCCGCAGTGGAAGTGATGCTGCGACAACCCGACTGGTTCGGCGGCGTCCTCAGCCTGAATGGCCAATTCCCCAAGATCGACGAGTCGCTCGAAACCCTTCCCGAACTGAAGGACAAACGCATCCTGCTGGCCACGTCGATCGACTGTCAGACAACCAAGGTTGGCGACGTGGTGGCGACCGGACGTTTGCTCTACGCCGCAGGGATGTTGGTCGGAACGAGGGTCTATCAAGACTCAGGCCGCAAGCCCTCTAAGAAGATGCTGCGCGACATCGACTCGTGGCTGATGGACGACATCTGCACGACCGACACCGCAGGCTTGGTGGCTTAGAACCTGTCCAAAATCAACTCCGTGTTTTGTGGAGTCGGAAAAACTAGCCCGACGCGCCAGCGAGGGCTGGACGTTCGATCCGTACGAAGCCCTCGCTCGCGCGTCGGGCTAGTTTTGAAATGCGGACGATGACTTCGGCAGGTTCTTAGGCGAGCGGCAAGAACAGGCTCGCATTGAAGTCTGACGCGCAAGCGAAGGGGCTGTCGCACACTTCCTTCGCTTGCGCGTCAGGCTTCAAGGCTCGACAGGACGGGCAAGAGTGCCCGTCCTACCTTGCTGTCCGGTGACCGGGTTGGTCACTTCTTCTCGACGACCCAGATGTTCCGGAAGCGAACCGGATCGCCGTGATCTTGCAGGTAAATCCCGCCGGGCTTCTCGTCGTTGCGTCCGCCGCCGGGTGTCTTCTTCAACTCCAAGGCATCGTGGACCACGACGCCGTTGTGCTTCATCGTCACTTTGGCGGGAGCGGTCATTTTTCCTTCGGCGTCGAACTTCGCACAAGCGAACTCCACGTCGTAAGTTTGCCAGCTCAGCGGCGGCAGGCACATGTTGATTTTCGGCTTCGAGTTCTGGTAGATGCCGCCGCATTCATTGTCTTCGCCTTCGAGGCCGAACGAGTCGAGGATCTGGCACTCGTACTGATCACCCAAATACATGCCGCTGTTGCCGCGTCCCTGTCCGGTGGCGAAGGGCATGTACGGGGAGCGGAATTCGAGATGCAGCGTGTAGTTCTCGAAGACTTGCTTGGTGCGCGTCCCGACTCCCATCAGCCCGGCCTCTTCAGCCTTACCGGGATTCCACTGCTCGACATTGGTGCCATCGAACAGGACGACGGCTCCTTCGGGAGGACGCATTCCGAGCGAAGGCGATTCGCGGTGGAGTCGCTTCAATTCTCCGGACTTGTCCGCTTGCTTCAGGACGAGCGAACCGTTGGCGAGTGTCGCCTCAAAGTCACCGCCCGTGAGCTTGGTTGTTCCGTCCTTGGTCTCTCCAGAAACTTTGTGCTTCTCTTTTTTCACAGCATCCCAACCTGCGCCGGGCAGGCCGCCGGAATAGACGACACCGTCAAACTTGCCGTTGCCGCGCGCGATGACCTGCACGCCGAACGACAGGTCTCCGACCTTGCCGATGTACTCGCCCTGAAGCTGGAAGTCAGGGCCAGCTTCTTTACCGTCGAGGAACGCTTGTTTGGGATTCGGTTTGTCTTGAGCCATCGCGGGCGCAGAGACCGCCATTCCGATCAGGGCCAAACACGACGACGCAACCCACGATGATCTTTTCCATTGACTCATGCCGCACACTCCTTGATGTTGTTCCAAGTTGAATGACTCACCAGCCGCAAGCAATGTGGCTCGCTCCGAATCTGGTTGTCATGAAGCGGGGAGACAGTAGCAACCGCGCGACTCGCCGAACAACCGAGGAGCGGATTCAAAACAACTTCCCGAGTTCCCTTCTTGTTCCCTCCCTCCCTTCGGCGGGGAGGGTTAGCCCGGATGATTCACCACGAAATACGCGAAAGACTCGAAAGTAAAGAAGCGACCAGAGTTCTGATCCCAAGTAACCGCAATGGCACGACGCTCGCTGTCTGGAGATGCTCTGACAGCAACTCTCTTCCCTTTCGTGTCTTTCGAGTATTTCGTGGTTCCTCATGAATAATCCGGGTTAGGGAGGGGGCGAGTGGCAAATCGACTGGACCATCCCCCCTCCCCGGCCCTCCCTGCCGAGGGGAGGGAGGAAAGGCCAAGAAAGCGGGAAGTTGTTTTGCACCGAATCCTAAGACCCAATGGCTTTGCTCGGAGTCGTTCACGTCACTTCACGCGAAACCGCTTCATCCACTTGCGGTCGATCCAACTCTTCAGCATCCAAGCCCAGCCGCTGTGAGACGTGCAGCCCATGTAATCGAGGATCGCCGTTCCATCTCCGCATGACAGCAGTGACAGGAACCGGCGCTGGGGCTTGTAGTCGTGCAGCCGCTTGCCCGCGAAGTGCCGGCGGAGGTTCTTCCACAAGACCGGCGCTTGTCGCACCGCATAGACGCCCGCTTTGGGGACGAGTGCCCCTTCAATGTCGGCCGTGTCGCCCGAGATGAAGACGGGCACATTAGCGGTGGTCTGAAGAGTGCGGCGGGCCTTCAAGAAACCTCGCTCTGATTTGGGAAGCTCGAAGCCGCGCAGGGCCATGGGCGGCGAGGCTCCGGCCGCCCAGATGACGAGGTCCGCGCGAATGCGTTCGCCGGTCTCCAGCACGAGCGACGAAGGGCCTTCGTCATCGCAGTCGATCACCGGCGAACCGAGATGCAGGTCGATGCCTCGCAGACTCAAGAGTTTGCTCACGCAACGCACAGTGCGCGGGGAATAGCCGGAAAGCAGTGCGGCACTGCCGTCCACAATGCGCACGTCAGCGGGAAGCTCCAGCTCGTGCTTGTGCTGTTCGAGGCAGAGCGCCAGTTCCACTCCGGAAGCTCCCGCACCGACGACGACGATTTGAAGCAACTCGGGACCGGGAGCCATTCGCCACTGCTCGACCAACTCACGGAAGCGGACGCTGAACCGTTCCAAGAATGACGTGAGCGGCTTCACGCTGATGAGGATGCGATGCGCCTGCCACAGCGGTTCGGCGGCCGGGACGGAACCGATGTTGATCGCCGCCACGTCAAACGACAGTGCCGGTTGGTGTGCGAATTCGATGACGCGCGTCACGGGGTCGAGACGATTGGCTCGATCGACGATCAGCTTCACGCCGCAATGGGCACAGAGCTTTGGCAGGTCGATCAGCATTTGATCCGGCTGGTACATCCCGGCCAGTGTGGAGGGCAACATGCTGCTGTATGCGGCGCGGTCGCAGGCCGTCACCAGCGTGAGTTCCACGCCGGGGATCGGCCTGCGTCGCCACCATGTCAGGATTTGCAGGTGAGCGTGACCGGCTCCGATCAGCACGAGCTGCTTCGGAGGGGGAGGCGGCACGGGGGGAGCGGGAACAGGCGGCGTTGGTTCCGCTGAGATCGAAGATGTAGCAACCGCCTCGATCTCGCCGACCTCTTCCACCAGCTCCATGACGACAGAGACATCCTCAAACTCCGTCACTTCGATGGCCTCGTCGTTAAGGCTCTCGGCGATGGCGTCCGAGAACTCGATCTCGATCTCGATCGGTTCGCCTTCAACGTGGGGAGGCACCTCGGGCGGCTTCCGTTCCGGATCATCCTGTGAGGCGCGCGAGGTGGGCATGGCTGCTGTAAAGATCAGGCTTCGAGAGGGTGAGCGTCAGAAGTTGTCGAACTGCGTTGGAGGACGTGTACTCCTGCCCGTCCCACTTTGGCTTTGAAGTTCGGACGGGCAAGAGTGCCCGTCCGACAGGTCGAACAACTTTGTATTGCGGGCGTCATTACTAGCCCGACGCGCAAGCGAGGGGCTTCACTTTCGACAACGGTCTGCCCTCGCTTGCGCGTCGGGCTAGTTGTTAAACAACCCCGCAATCTCAAAGTGTCCGACCACTACAGGTCGATGATTTCCGGCCACTCGATCAAGCAGGTTCACCGCTCACTGCGGCGGAGCGATGCCAAAATCTTCGATGCTCAGCAAGGCTCGGAAGGGAAGGTTGCGCGCAGCGAAGTTCGCGGCTCCTCCTTCCTTGCGATCGACAATCCCGACCACGCAAACAACTTCACAGCCGAACTCCATGATTCGGTCCACGGCTTGGAGCGCGCTGCCGCCGGTCGTCACCACATCGTCAATCACCACGACCTTCGAGCCAGGACGAACCGGGCCTTCCACATACTTCTGCGTCCCGTGCCCCTTCGCTTCTTTACGGACCAGAAATCCGTCGAGCGATCGGCCCGACTCTGCTGCGGCCACCAAGACGCCGCCGATAATCGGGTCCGCTCCGATCGTCATCCCGCCGATCGCATCAAACGGGACATCGTGCAGCAACGCGAGCAGCCCCAAACTGACCTGTCGCAGCCCGGTCGAATGCAGCGAGATCTGTTTGCCGTCGAGGTAGTAAGTCGATTTCTTGCCCGAAGCGAGAGTGAAGTCACCGAACTTCAAAGCGCGTTCATGGAAGAGACGGATCAGTTGCGAACGGTCATACATCGACGGACCTTTACGTGGAGGAGTGGTTGACAGGCCCATCTTACTGTCGCCCCGAACGCGACAGAAGCGAGGCTCGCGCTCTCCCAAAACGACTGCTGTGCGTCACCGTTTTCCACGGGGCGGCTCGCTGATCGACACGCTCAAGCCCCTCTCACCCCGCAACGCCGGGGCGAGGGATGAGTTTACGAATAGGCTCAAAATATACCTCACGCAGTACACGCTGACACTAACCCGAAGCATAAGCGAGGAGGCAACACACGTCCTCGCTTACGCTTCGGGTTAGTGTGAAATGTGCCATCCTCATCCGTGCGCGGGATAGCCCCTCTCTCGTCCACCGTTCCGCATCGATTGTGCAGGCCACCCTGGTGGATAATTCGACTGTCTGAGTTGTGCAGATGTAGAGTGGGCTGTGCCCACCATTCCGCAACCGATTGTGGTGGGCACAGCCCACCCTACGAGAAGTCCTACAGTCGAAGTCACTTCCGTCGGTCACGTCAGATCAACGTGACGTTGCGGACGAGTACGAAGCCGAACGCCAGCACTCCAACCATGATCCCGATGGCTCGGCCGAGATCGGCGTACTCAGCGAGCCGATTGGAGAGCGACCAATGGTAGTGGGCGTGCAGAAAGAGCGCGACACCGATCCAGCAGATTCCGAAGGCGACCGCATCCCAGCCAGTCAGCGTCAGTGACATTCGACGTCGCCCCCAAAGTACCGCGTGGGGCCAGATCAGTTTTGAGGCCCCGAACAGCGCGAGTAGGCTCGGCACCACCACGCCCAGTACCCACTTGTTCCAGGCGTCGTCGAGTGGCTCGTCGTCCCAACCGCCAATCCTGATCCAAAAATCATCTTCAGCCTCACTTTGTTCACGCCAGTTTTGAATGTCGATAATTCGGATTGCGTGCGGCCGTTCACTTGAGCGGCTTCCCAATCCTGAGGGCGGCGACGAACGGTCAATGATTGAGGCAGATCAACGCCAGTAGTCGAACAACATGAGATTGCGGTTTGACTTCGTACCACTAGTGGTCTGCCAACATCATCTTGTTAGGTATTGGCATTTGCGGGAGGACTTGGGGTTGCAGTCCCAATCTTCATCAGGAGCGAGGTCATGGGCACGGATGCCAAGTCTGTGGTGCGGTTGTCGATTTCGGAGCGGGTGCA
>JAYSQC010000481.1:0-45085 GCA_043721755.1 Schlesneria sp. | reverse complement strand
GTCTCGGTTGCCCGTGCTTGTTATCAAAAGCACGGGCAAGCGAGACGCTTACCCTACGAACCTGCCCCAGACCAAGACCGTCAAACGAAGCGGCGAATGACCGCCATAGTCCCCAGGAGTTGCCCGAATGAAAAACCGTGCCTTGAATTACCAACCGACAGTTTTGGGATCAACTTGGGCGGCGCTGGCCGTTGGTTTGAGTTTGGCGACGGCGGCGCTGGCTCAGGACGCGCCGGCCGTCGTCAAAATTCAGACCATTCCCGAGCGGTTGACACTCGGTGACGTGCGCGATGCCCGGAGCGTGCTGGTCATTGGGCAAACGGCCGACGGTAAGTCGGTCGATCTGTCGGACACGGCGACACGCACGGCGGGGGGACCGCAGATCGCGATTGATCGCGATGGCTATGCGGTGCCGGTGGCAGTCGGTGCGACGGAACTGGTCGTCTCAGCGGGAGGCCACACGGTCAAGGTGCCCGTGGATGTGAAAGACATCACGCCGCGCGAGACCGACTTCGTTCGCGATGTCGAACCGATCATGGCGAAGGTCGGCTGCAATGCGGGAACGTGTCACGGTGCTCAAGCCGGACGCAAGGGTTTCAAGTTGAGCCTGCGCGGGTACGACCCGATCTATGACTACCGGGCACTCGTGGATGATGTTTCCGGCCGCCGCTTCAACCGCGCGAATCCCAGCGACAGCCTGATGTTGCTCAAGCCGACTCAAGGGGTTCCCCACGAAGGGGGCTTCCTGTTCGATGAGGAATCGCGGGCCTACAAGATCGTGCATCAGTGGATTGCGGAGGGCTGCAAGTTCAGCGAAGCGGCTCGCCCGGTGAAGCTGGAGATCCTCCCGAAAAATCCGATTCTTGATCGGTCGGGCAGCAAGCAGCAGATGCTCGCGATCGCCACGTTCGCCGATGGTTCGTCGCGCGATGTGACTCGCGATGCAATCTTCGAGACCAGCAATTTTGAAGTGGCCACCGTCAGCGGGACCGGTCAGGTTAAAGCCGTTCGACGCGGCGAAGCTTCGGTGCTGGTTCGCTACGAAGGAACGTATGCGTCGAACACGGTCATCGTGCTGGGGACGCGAGAAGGTTATGCGTGGCAGGAGTCGGCCGAGTTCAACTTCATCGACACGCACGTCAACAACAAGCTGAAAAAGCTGAAAATTCAAGCGGCGGGCCTCTGCACCGACGCCGACTTCCTGCGTCGCGCGTCACTCGATTTGACCGGCCTCCCCGCGACGGCCGATCAGACGCGGACGTTCCTCGCGGATGCACGCGATTCGCGCACCAAGCGTTCGGCAATGATTGAAGAGTTGCTCGCGTCGCCCGCCTACGTCGATCACTGGACGCTCAAGTGGAGCGACCTGCTGCTCTCCAACCGCAAGTTCATCAACGAACAGGGCGTGTGGGCGTTCCGCAATTGGATTCGTGAAGGGGTCGCCACGAACAAGCGTTACAACGATTTCGTGTTTGACTTGATGACAGCCAGCGGCAGCACGCTCGAAAACCCGCCCGCCAACTACTACCGCATTGCTCGCGAGCCGCGCGAGGTCATGGAGAACATGACGCAGGTCTTTGTCGGGACGCGGTTCGTCTGTGCCCAGTGTCACGACCATCCCTTCGAGAAGTGGACGCAGACGCAGTACTACCAGCTCTCGTCGTTCTTCGGTGGTGTCGGTCGCAAAGGTGGCAAGAACGGTACGGAAGAGGTCATCTACGACATGCGGACCCCGGCGCTGGTGACTCACGTCGGCACCGGCCAACAAGTCGCCGCCGTCTTTCCATTCCAACTGGAGGGAGTCGATCTCTCCAGCGACGTGCCGCGCGTCAAGCTGGCGCAATGGCTTACCGCGAAAGAGAACCCGTACTTCGCGAAGAGCCTCGCGAATCGTTACTGGAGCTATCTGAACGGCAAGGGCATCATTGACCCGGTGGACGACATCCGGCTCAGCAACCCGGCATCCAATCCGGAACTGCTCGACGCCCTGACGAGTGATTTCGTGGCGAGCGGCTTTGATCTCAAACAACTGCTCCGCACGATCGCGAACTCGCACACCTACCAGCGAACGTTCGTGACGCACCAATGGAACGAGGATGACGACACGAACTACTCGCACGCCACGCCCCGCCGTTTGGCCGCTGAATCACTGTTCGACGCGATCATGACGGCGACCGGTTCGCCCACGAATCTGCCCGGTGTTCCCAGCGGCTTCCACGCGTCACAATTGCCGGACGCCTCGGGTGCCGTCGCGTTTCTCGACATGTTCGGCCGCGCCCCGCGCGAGTCACCCTGCGAATGCGAACGCTCGTCCGAGGTGAGCCTCGCGCAGACGCTGACGCTCATCAACGGCCCGACGATCTCCGAAGCGATTGTGCATCCGCAGGGGCTGATCGCGAAGCAGCTCGCCGCGAAGGTCGAACCGCCCAAGATGGTCGAAGAAATTTATCTGTCGGTCTTCAATCGGATGCCGACCGACGCGGAACGAGTCCATGCCGAAAAGTATCTCGCCAACAACGGTCTCACCGACGGTGCCCAAGACCTGATGTGGGCACTCATCAACAGCCCGGCGTTCCTGTTCAACCGGTGATGCCGCAGTGAATGACGGCGGTGGCAACACCAACCCGAAGCGTGAGCGAGGAAGTGCGGTAGCGCGTCAGTGCTATTGGCTTGCTCGCTCACGTTTTTTCGTGTCCTCGCTCACGCTTCGGGTTGGTGTTGGTTTTTCAGATTCCTGATCCCCACCAAGACTGACAATCACCTCCAGGACTAACACCATGCGGAAGCCGATTTGTGGCGTGTTGCCGATCGCTCACACGCCGTTTCTCGATGATGACTCGATCGACTTTGAGAGCCTGCGGCGGCAGGTCGATTGGGCGTTTGAGGCCGGAGCCGATGGGCTGGGGACCGGCATGGTTTCAGAACTGTTACGACTGACGTTCGCTGAGCGAGTCGCGCTGACCGAGAAACTGGCAGAGTTCACTGCCGGGCGTGGCACGTTCTTCGCGGGTGTGGGAGCGGAATCGACAAAGCAAGCGCTCGAGTACGCGCGGCTTGCTGAACGTGCGGGAGCCAATGCGGTGATGGCGATCCCACCGATCTCGACGCGCCTGCCGGTGGCTGCCGTGCGTGACTACTTCATCGCGTTAGCAGACGGCGTGGGAATACCGGTCATCGTGCAGGATGCGTCGGGTTATGTCGGCCAACCGATTCCAATTCCGATCTGTGTCGAACTGCTGCGGCGGTTCGGTGCCGACAAGATTCTCTTCAAGCCGGAGGCGTCTCCCATCGGTCCCAATCTGTCGGCGCTGCGCGATGCGACTGGTGGTGAGGCCCGCATTTTTGAAGGCTCGGGCGGCGTCTGTCTGATCGATAGCTTTCGTCGCGGCATCACGGGGACGATGCCGGGGATGGAGTTCCTGCCCGCGATTGTCGCGTTGTGGCAGGCTCTCGCCCGGCAGGACGACGACGCGGCGTATCGCCTCTATTTTCCAATTTGCGCGTTGGTGAGTCTGCAACTTCAAGCGGGACTGGACGGCTTTTTGGCTGTCGAAAAATACGTGCTTCACCGGCGGGGCCTCTTCACCACCGATCGCCGCCGTACACCGAATGCGTGGAGCCTTGATGACGAGACGCGGGCCGAATTGGATCGTCTGCTCGAACGCTTGGATGCGGCGGTGGCTACCGTCGAGCGGGGCTGAGTCGAAGTCCGGCTTTTCCGAAAGCCGGACTTCTCGTTGCGGAGCGCGTGCTCTCGATGAGAAGTCCGGCTAACAAGGCTAAGCCGGACTTCGGTCTCTGGACATCAGTCTCGGGATGAAAAGTCGTTTCGCGAGGGCCGTCTGGATGGCTGAGCACCCGAACGGCCAAGGGAGTCTTTCGGCGGCAATCGCCGGTGCGAGTGGGGGCGTGGGGGGGTGACCGTCAAACTCGGCCAACGCTTCCAACCCGGTTCAAGCGGAACCTTGAAACACGTCGATAGCGACGAGGCAGACGCGCGACTGCGCGGGGCGGCGGCGTTGCGCGATGGATCGCGTGAATGGGTCGAACGCCGCCTCGGTCGCAGTCGAGTTGCTAGGCAGGACGATGGAGGTACGGCATGGACGGCCGAATCAAGGCGATGTTGGCGTTGACCGGCCTGTGGCTGGCGCACGGCGAAGCCTTGGCCGCTCCGCTGCCCAAGCCGATCGCGACCAACAAGACTCGCTTTCGCATCCCTTTCAAGTTCGACTCGGCCGCGCTCCAGCGCATGAACGCCCGCGAGCTGCAGTTGCATGTGTCGTCGGATCGTGGACTGACGTGGGGCTTGTCTCAAACGTTGGCTCCCAACGGCGGCAAGTTCGAGTATGAAGCGCCGGGCGACGGTGAATACTGGTTCGCCGTGAAGACGCTCGATGGACGCAATCAACTGCACCCTCAGGTCGGTTCCTACGAGACGGGGCTGATCGTCGTGGTCGATACGGCTCAGCCGCTGTTGGACGTGAAGCTTCAGCAAGTCGGCCCCGGCAAGGTTCAGCTTTCGTGGCAGGCCGCCGATGCGAACTTGGATGCCTCGACGCTGAAGCTTGAGTACTACCAACCCGGCAGTGAAGCTTGGGACGTGGTCGAGGTCGCGCCGCGCGCTAGTGGGCAGACGACATGGAATGTCGCTCAACCAGGTAAAGTGACCGTGCGTGGGACCATCGCTGACAGTGCGACCAACGTGGGACGCGGTGAATCGCAATTGCAGGTTGCCGCAGATGGCGAGCCGATCTCGAAGCCAAAACCGGCGCGCCGTGTCCCGATCGCGGGCCTCGAAGACGGCGGCGAACGTGCGGCTCTCGATTTGAATCGCGCTCCTGCAACGCCACGTTTTCAGCCTGATGATCTCGCGGGTTCCCGGCCGCCCGCATTTTCACCGGCTGTCGAACTGCCACCAGTCGGTGGCTCGTACAACGGCCCGGTCATCACGCCGTTTGGCGGGACCGCGTTCCAGAACGCTCCCGAGAAGTTCGTGTCGGGCAACTCCGCGGCCAAGCCGGAGATCACACAGGACCGGTGGAACAGCAACCCGGAACCGGTCGTGGCTCAGCCAATGCCTGTACCACGCACCGTGGTTGGGCGGCAGCGAGTGGTGAACACTCGTAAATTCCAAGTGGGCTACAAGGTCGAAGATGTCGGGCCATCGGGCATCGGTGGTGTGGAGATGTTCATCACGCAAGACAACGGTCAAAAGTGGTGGAAGTACGGTGAAGATGCCGACCAGCGCAGCCCGTTCGATGTGGAGGTGCCTCAGGACGGTGAGTACGGTTTCGCGATTCGAGTTCGTAGCGGCGCGGGACTGGTGAACGAGCCGCCCCAGCGCGGTGAGTCTCCGTCGATCGTCGTGGCCGTGGATCAGACTCCGCCCGTATTGGAGTTGTTACCGGTTCAACAAGGCCAAGGGGCGACGGCCAATCATCTCCAAATTCGCTGGCGAGTTCGGGACGATCATCCGGCCGAGAAGTCCGTCTCGCTGTATTACGCCTCCAACCGCAACGGCCCTTGGGAGCCGATCAGCGCGTGGAAAGAAGACAGCGGAAGCTTCGACTGGACGGTCGGCCCCGATGTTCCCTCGCACCTGTTTCTGCGGGTGATCGCCCGCGACTTGGCAGGCAACGTGAGCAAGGCGGAGACTTCGACACCGATCGTCGTCGATCTGTCCCGCCCGTCGGCGAGAATCGTCGATGTTGAAACGCCGCAAACTGTCGGTCCACAGTAAGAGGCTATGCATCTAGTGGTCGAGCAAGTTTGTATTGATGGGTTCATCACTAGCCCGACGCGCAAGCGAGCGCTTCACTTTCGATAACGGTTTGCCCTCGCTTGCGCGTCGGGCTAGTTGTTGAACAACCCCACAATTTCAAGTTATCCGACCACTACTTCGTCCGAGAATTGGCAGTCGGGTGCGTGGCACCGTTTTCAGAACGACACCCTGATTTGCAGGATCGGCAGACTTCCCCATCCCGTTCCGACTCTTCGCTCGGTCATCTTTCTGCCTCTCTCTTTCTGTCTACTTCTTCTTCCTGCAAGACTGAAGCGGGGAGGCAGAAAGAGAGAGGCAGAAAGATGAGTACAGAGAAGCCCGCAAGAACTCTCGGACGCAGTAAATGCACAGCCCCTAAGACGACCGACAAACGCGGTCTTACTGCCGATCAGTGCCTGCCTCGCAAGTATTGAAGTTGCGTTGTTTGAGCTGCAAAGGATCGGTTGTCGAGCGTCGTTCGCTTGCGCGTCAGGCATTGATCGGTCAGAACGGGCGCATCAATTCGTGTCGTCCTTCGCTCCGCGAAAGGACGTTCTTTTGCGGAGCGAAAGACGACACTCACTGAGGCACACTACTCAAAGAAGGACTTCGTGATGAGTGTTTTGGACCGGTTTCGACTGGATGGGAAGCGACTGTTCATTACGGGGGGGAGTCGCGGGTTGGGACGCGAGATGGCGTTGGCGATTGCTGACGTTGGGGCGGATGTGGTGCTGGTCGGTCGCGACGAGGAAAGTCTTCATGCGACAGCGAGTGACATTCGGAAGTTGGGACGCACCGCGACCCCGATCGTGGGTGATGTCGGTCGGACGGACGAGTGTGAGGCTCTGTGTCGTCGCGCGTTGGACGAGTGCGGGCCGATCGACATCCTCATCAACAACGTCGGCGGGCGGCGCGTCAACGTGCCACTGGAAGAGCAGACGTTGGAGCAGTGGCAGCAGATTCTCGACCTGAATCTGACCAGCACGTTTCTTTGCACGAAGGTGATCGGTGGCGCGATGGTCTCGCGCGGGAAGGGTGGTCGCGTCATCAACGTGGCGTCGATTTCGGGCATGATCGCCAATCGCGGGATCAGCGGGCGCAGCTACGAAGTGTCGAAGGCCGGCGTGATTCAATTGACTCGCGCGGCAGCGGCCGATTGGGCGCCGCACGGAGTCACCGTGAACGCGATCTGTCCCGGTGGCTTCATGACGGCACCGAACGTCCGCTGGGCGAGCGAGCATCCCGATGTCATCACAAAGTTTCGCGAGCAAATTCCGCAGGGAGATTTCGGTCAGCCAGAAGACCTCGGCCCGCTGGCGGTCTACCTCGCGAGTGATGCCTCGCGCTACATGACCGGAGCGTCGCTGGTGATCGACGGCGGGTACACACTTTGGTGATGCCTCCGATGGATTCACAATCTGTCCCGTCGCAGCGGCGTGGACGAGTGCTCATCGTTGGGGGCAGCACGCGAGCGGCCGCGTGGTCGGCCGTTCGTGCGGGCTGGCAGCCGATCTGCGCGGACCTGTTTGCCGACTTGGACACGCATCAAGTGGCCGAGGTCATCCCCGTGCGAAACTATCCGTGGAGCCTGCCCGACGATGTTGCGAGCGTTCAGGCAGAGGGCTGGTTCTACACGGGAGCCTTGGAAAATCATCCCGGGATCATCGAGCGGCTGGCTCAGCCCGATGCCTCGTATGGACCTCTCTGGGGGACGACCTCCGCCGGATTGCGGCTTGTACGAGATCCGTTTTGGCTGACGACAACACTGCGCGACGCTGGTCTTCCCGCCCTGGAAGTGGAACCCGAAACAGCGACGCCTCCTGCGGACGGCACTTGGATGCAGAAGCCATTCGCCAGCGCTGGCGGTCGAGCGATTCGTGTGTGGGACAAGTTGGCGACGGAGACTCCGTTCGCAGAATCGCACTACTTTCAACGGCGGGCGGCGGGTGAGTCCTGCTCGGCCGTGTTTCGCGTGGAGCGCCACGGGGTCGAGTGGCTCGGAGCATCACGACAGTTCATCAATCTTGCCGCGTCTCACGCCGCGATGCCGTTCGCGTACTGCGGGTCCATCGGGCCGATCGACAGGCCGACGGGATCGGACATGCTTACAAACGCCGTTCGCCAGATGTTGACTCGAATGGCGGAGACGGTCGCTCAAGCTGGCTTCCTGCGAGGACTCTTCAGCATCGATTTCCTGCTCGACGGAGAACAGGTTTGGCCGACCGAGATCAATCCGCGTTACACGGCTTCGGTGGAGATACTCGAACTGTCGAGCGGCCGACCGTTACTGCCGATGTGCAGTGGCCACGTCGGCCATCAATACGGTGGACTCGCTGTTCATGCCGTGGACTCATTCGTCGCCAAGGTCATCCTCTACGCCCCACGACGATTCACCGCTCCGGATGCGAGTCACTTGTTGCTCGAAACGACACCGTGGCAAACGCCGTTTCTGGCAGACATTCCCGTGCTTGGCACAATTGTCGAAGCGGAATGGCCCATTTGCACGGTGTTCGCAGACGGTCGATCCTTGGAGGAATGTCGAGACAGAGTGATGCAACGAGCCGCAGATTCGGAACGACTGGTTTTGACACCGAAGTCACCGCCTGTGGATTGAATCTTCGGTGACTGCCAGAGGAATGTGGAATAGGCGATCACGACATTCAGTCCGCGTCTTGTCACCTAAAACGTTGACATCGTCTCAAAAATCTTGAGGCCACCGAGCAACGTCCCACCGTTGCGGCACTCACAACCGTTGCTGTCAGCCAACGGATCTCTCCCATGCAACAGTTCGCCTTGCGTCCGCCCGAGAACCGTCCCGTCGGCCGAATCGGCCGAATCAGAGAATCCTGATGTGTCGCGCCCTGTTCGCTCGATGCAATCATCACAACTCATGCTCGTCGAACATAAATCCTTCCCATAGCGGGTGATTCGCTCCGCCAGCATGACATGGAAGAGGCTCACAGTCCGGGAAATGTTGCACGTTTCGCAAGTCGTTTCACTCAGCGCAATTTTGACGACGGTCCAAGAGAACTAAACGACGCGCGGGGATAACGTCGATTGCATTGGTCGAATCCAGCCGGTTAGACTTGCCCGCTCGCTCAGGATGCCGAGCGATTTAGAACGCGCATGAGGCTCGATCTCCACCGATATCTCCAGCGGAAACCTGCCTTATGAGTTATTTCTTGCTTACCGGTGCGACCGGTCTGCTCGGGAACTACCTGCTTCGAGACCTGTTGCTGGCCGATGTGCCCGTCGCGGTGATTGGCCGATCCAATCGGCGACAGTCTGCTCGACAGCGCATCGAAGTCGCCATGTGCGGCTGGGATGCCGAAGCAGGTCGAGCGTTGCCTCGTCCCGTGGTCATGGAAGGCGACATCAGCCAGCCCGACTTGGGATTGAACGCGAACGACGTGCGATGGGTGGCAGAGTACTGCTCGGCCATCATCAACAACGCTGCCAGCCTGACGTTTCATTCGACCAGCAAAGAGGGCGAGCCGTGGCGGTCGAACGTCGGCGGAACTCGCAACGTGTTGGACTTCTGCCGCACGACTGGCATTCGTCAATTCCATCACGTCTCCACCGCTTACGTGGCTGGCCTGCGTCAGGGGCGAGTGCTGGAGTCCGAATTGAACGTCGGACAGCAGTTCTCCAACGACTACGAGCGCAGCAAGCTTGAGTCGGAGACGATGGTTCGCAACTGCGACTTCATCGACACGCCCACGATCTTCCGTCCGGCCATCATCATCGGTGATTCGATGACCGGCCTCACCACGACTTACCACGGTTTCTACGCCGCGTTGAAGTTGACTCACACCATCATTCAAGCGTTCCCGCAAGACCTCACGGGATTGGTGGGCGACCAGCCGGTACGACTGACGCTGAACGGCACCGAAACCAAGCACTTGGTTCCGGTCGATTGGGTTTCCGCATTCATGACCCATGTGCTGACTCACCCGAGACTGCACGGCCAGACGTATCACCTCACGCCCAAACACCCGGTTACAACGCGGCTTATTCGCGATGTGCTGGAACAGACAACCGGCACTTATGGGTCATCGCTCATTGGTCCCAACGAGCAACCCGGCGATCCGACCGAAGCCGAACGGCTCTTCTACGAGCACATCCGCGTTTACAACTCGTATTGGAAAATGGACCCGATCTTCGATCGGACCAACACCGAGGCCGCCGCCCCTCACTTGGCATGTCCGCATGTCAGTCGAGACTTGCTGACAAAGCTCTCCCGCATTGTCATCGACGATGGATTCCCGGAGCCGAGCAAACGTCCGGTGGTCCCCGAGTTCGATGTTGTCTCGCTGCTGACTCCGTTGTTGGAGCAGACGGACGTGCATCCGCCCAAGTCAACCGACGAACGGTTGCTCGGCTTGGATGTCTGCGGACACGGCGGCGGTCAATGGCAGGTCATCGTCCGTGGCGAAGAGATCGTCGGCATCGAGACCGGTTTGCATGAAGACCGACTGGCGACCTGCCGACTCAACGTTGAGACGCTCGCGTCGCTCGCACAAGGTCAGCGCAACTGGGATGACGCCTTCAATTCTGGAGCAGCCGTTATCCAAGGCAACGGGCGGACTCTGCATCAATACGCGAAGCTGCTTGAGCAGATGTTGGAGCAAACCGTCAACTAGCACACGGGATAGTCGGGGCACGGCGAGTCCGTCTGAGATTGGCTCGAATTTGGTAAATCTCAAAGCGGAGCGGGTGGCAAACCCGCTCCGCTTTTTTTTGCGAGCATTGGTAAACGAAAGCGGCAACTGCCCAATCCAAGACATCTGCGTGCGACATCAGCCTGTTAGGAACTGGCTCAAAACAACTTCCCGATTTCCCTGCTTGTTCCCTCCCCTCGGCGGGGAGGGTTAGGGAGGGGGGCGAGTGGCAAATCGACTTGACTATTCTCCCCCCTCCCCGGCCCTCCCCGCCGAGGGGAGGGAGGAAAGTCCAAGACAGCGGGAAGTTGTTTTGCACCGATGCCTTAGAGGCTGTCCCTGACCGTGGCACCCTGAAAACAAGTCGTTTCTTTTTGGAGAGCCTGGTCGTGACCCGAGGCTCTCACGGAACGAACGATTCGTTTGCGGCGTTGGCTCCCGGCCAACTGAAGCTCTTGATGACGGCTTCTTGTTCCGGGGCGAAGTGGATCAGGTTCACTTCCATCACTTGGAATTGATTGAGTTCGTGGTGTTGCCGCGCGAGGCCGACAACTCGTGCCAAGGTTTGGTTCGATTTGTCGGCCTCGCGATTTGGATCGAACGGGACGCTCATGGAGACACGCAGCGTGTTCGCTCCTCGGCCCTTGAGCTTCCCGCCTTCGACGTTGGGTCGTGAGTGTCGGAACTCGCGGCCGATGGCTTCGCGCAGCGGGCGGAAAGGACGCGTGTTGTATTCAAAGTAGATGAACAGCAACGCGGTCAGAAACAACCCGAGCAGAAACATCGCCACAACGATCGCGCGGCCGGAGAGTACTCGGTCCTTCGGGCGGGCGAGTGTGGCGGGATCGTCGGGTGGAGTGATGGGAGTCGTCGTCATGGTGAGAAGGGTGCAGTGGAAGGGAGTGGGTTCAACGGGAAGCGTCTTGAGGGGAAGACGAGGGATACAGTGCGAAGTGCAAAGTGCAAAGTGGTGGAGAACGCGGGTCGCATGGTGTTGGTGTGAAAACCTTGGTTGTCGTCCTTTCACATTTTGCACTTTGCACTGATCACTTTTCACTTCTGATTCAGAAGCACGAGTGACGTAGGCAGAGGCGGTCACGTCGCCTTCGCCCGCTCAGCGCGTTTGCCCTCCTGATAGATGACTTCCATTTCGGCCAGCGTTGTGTCACGCAAGTGGCGGTTCTGTGCTTTCAGGCGTTGTTCGATGTACTGGACTCGCCGTTGGAACTTGGCGTTGCTCGCGCGGAGCGCTTCTTCCGGATTGATGTGCCAGCGTCGCGCGATGTTGGCCAGCACGAAGAGGACATCGCCGAGTTCCCCTTCCATGCGCTGTTGTTGCTCACGATCGAACGGAGGCGGATCGGGTTCGACGGCCGATTCGACCGTAGCCGCGCGCTGTGGGACTTGGCCCTCGGGAAACATCTCGTGGGCGAGTTCGTTCAGTTCCTCACGCAGCTTGTCGAACAGCATTTCGCGCGCGGGGAAGTCGTAACCGACGCGAGCCGCCTTTGCTGAGAGCCGCGCCGCGCGAGCCAGCGCGGGCAAAGCCACCGGCAGTCCGTCGAAGATCGAGTCGCGCTGCTTCTCCTGCTGCTTGATCCGGTCCCAGTGTTGAGCGACCTCACCGGCAGAAGCGACGCTCGTGTCGCCGAAGACGTGCGGATGCCGCTCGATCATTTTGCGAGTCAGCCCCGCGACGACATCGTTCAGATCGAACCGGCCTTCGTCGGCCGCGATCTGGCTGTCGAGGACCACTTGCAGCAGCACGTCGCCCAGTTCCTCCACGATCGCGGCGTCATCGTTCGAGTCGATCGCTTCGAGCAGTTCGTAAGTCTCTTCGAGTGTGAACGGTTTGATCGTGGCCAGCGTCTGTTCGCGGTCCCACGGGCAACCGGTCGGCGAGCGAAGCCTCGCGATGACATCGCACAACTCACGAAAGGCCGGCCCCAACTGACCGTGATCCGGCGGCGTCCCCATTTCGCGCGGCGCGAGGTCCGTCGGCGCGGCAACAGAACGGAGTGGCGTGGGGTCAGTCATCAAACATCCAAGGTTCGCACGGCAGGGACGAGGCAAGGTCGAGACGGTACGTTCTGCGAGGGACGTTGTCCACGAGTCCGCGCCGGGTGCAGTCGTTGATTGGTGGTCATTTGTAACCCGATCGCGTGGGATCTGACTCCCTCCCCTCGGCGGGGAGGGGGGAGGATGTGCGAGAAGACGTTGCTACTCCATCTTCCCCCCTCCCTGACCCTCCCCACCGAGGGGAGGGAACAGGAACGAATTCTAATTTTTTGATGACTCGACCAGTTTTCTTCTAAGACATCGCCCGCTCGTGCGTCTTCAAGGGCACAGCCGCTGACCTGACACACAGGACGTGAGATGGAGCCGCCCGCGATCAGACTCGAACCACTTGCCGCACCATTCCAAGGAGGGTCGCACGTGGCCACTTCGTCTGATGGTGATCGCGCGGCGTTGGATGTTCCGACGGGCGAGTCGAGTGTCTGCGATGAACACAACGCAAAGGCGGACGGGCAGGAGTGCCCATCCTACGTTCGCGACGAGAACTTCACTCCCAACGCGGACTGGTTGCGTGAGGTGATCGCTCGGTGGGAAGGGCCGCTCGTGCGGTATGCGGCTCGCGTGGCACACGACCTTGATCTCGGACGCGATGCCGTGCAGGAAACCTTTCTGCGGCTGTGTCGATTGAATGGCGACGAACGATCCGAAGTGGAAGGGCATCTGACGCGGTGGCTGTTCGCCGTTTGTCGGTCCCGTGCGTTGGATGCCAAGCGAAAGGAGAATCGCATGTCGGCGGTACTGGAACTCGACGAACGGACCTCGCCGAGCGCGGTCTCACCCGACGCTCTGCTGGAGCGACAGGAGACGGAAGACTGCGCGATCGCGCTGCTCGACCGCTTGCCCGACAACCAGCAGGAAGTGATCCGGCTGAAGTTTCAAAATGACCTCAGCTATCGCGAGATCGCCGACATCACGGGCCACAGCGTCTCGAACGTCGGCTTCCTGCTCCACACGGGAATCAAGCGGTTGAGAGAGTTGATGACGAAGGGCGATGACCCGCCTTTCGTTTAACCGCGTGGGCAACGCCCCGCGCGTTGAGCGGCAATCACGGCGATGACCAAAGTCGCCTTCATCGCTCCGCGTGAAGATAGCCGAGTTCAAGTTCGACGCTGATCGCTCAAGCCGGGGTCACTCACGCACGGCTATCTTCACGCGGAGCGATGAAGGCGACTTTGAAGAGACCGAAACACGAGCAGGCCGAAAACCTCCAAAACTAGTAGTACGACTGGAACCCCGATCATGCCGACCACGACCTTCGATCCGAACGATCCGCGCCTGACCGCTTACGCTTTGGGCGAACTCCACGGAGGCGAACTGGACGAGTTCGAGCGACTCCTCGCCGAGTCCTCCGCCGCACGAGATGCCCTCGCCGAGATTCGTGAGACGACTGGCTGGCTCCGCAACGAACTGGCTGCGGAACCGCCGCTCGCTCTGTCTGCCGGGCAGCATCAGCGACTGGATCGACATCTCGCACCGGACATCCCGCTGAGTCACCACCCCACCGGGCTTGCCCCGGTGGAATCAGGTCTTTGCACTACTGAGGCTGCGTCAAGCTGTGTCGCGTCGGGTTCTGACGACCGTACGGAAGGCGAAGTAGTGCAAAAACCTGTTCACCACCGGGACAAGCCCGGTGGGGTTGCGGCTTCGAGCGTGTCGCGCCGCGAGCGTGCTCGTCATCGTTGGGCGGTCCTCGCCGCAGCCGCCGCGACGGCGGCATTGAGTGCGGCCGTGATGTTCTGGCCCGCGACATCTCCGCGAACATTGAGCGAGTTGGTGGCGATGCGAGACTCGCAGAAGGGCGATCTTCAAGAGAGGAGATTTCGCCACATCGGCGAGAACGATCCAAATGTGGCTAACGACGACGTGTTGGCTTTTTCAGTGCAGTCGGATGGATGGGACAATCAGACACCACGACCAGCCATCGCGCGTTCTCGCGAAGCTCGTGATCCGGCATTCGGTGAACCGCTTACAGCGCGAATGAAGGGATTCGCCGCCACTCCTAATTTGGAACTCAGTGAGCAAGACTCGCAGCCTGCGGGGACGGCTTCTCGTGGAGAGACAATACGACATCGATTCGGGATGGTGCCGAAGCCGAGTTACTTAACGCCCGAGTCCGTCCGAGGTGACACGTCGTTGGAGCAACTGTCCAAGAATCGCAGCGTCATGCTAGGAGTGACTCCTCGCATCATCATCCAAGAAGAAGAAGAAGAGGGCTTGCTCGGAGTCGGTGATGGCAAGCCACGGTCGGCTGAGGCGGCATTAGGCGACTATTTTTTAGAGGTAAATGATGATGCGAAGTCGTCAGAAGTCCGCGAGAAGCTGGTCCAAGTTGAGCAGACAGTTCGGTCTGCACAAGCGGCCCAAGGGAAAGGCATCAGGCCGCTCAGCACAATCACGGTCAGCGACCTCGACGCCTTAGTCGCCTTGAACACGAACGACGCTCGCGCCGTGACCGAGTGGTATGAGCGGGTGTCGGCTCAGCAGGGGCGGGTTGAGGCGGAAGCCTATGCCGCGATCCACGAGAACCCGTTCCTGACGCCCGCCGAGCAGCCGCTGTCCACGTTTTCGGTCGATGTCGATACGGCGTCGTATGCCAACGTGCGGCGGTTTCTCAATCAGGGGCAGTTGCCTCCCGCCGATGCCGTGCGGATTGAGGAACTGGTCAACTACTTCAAGTACGACGACCCCGCTCCGGTCGATGGTCAGCCGTTCGCGGTGAAGGCCGAGGCCGCGCCGTGCCCGTGGCAGCGCGAGCACTACGTCGCCCGCATCAGCCTCAAAGCCAAAGAAATCGCCAAGGCGCAGCGTCCGCCGACGAATCTGGTCTTTCTGCTCGACGTTTCCGGGTCGATGCAGCCGGACAACAAGCTGCCGCTCGTGAAGCGGGCCATGTCGCTGCTGATCGAGGAGCTGGGCGAGAAGGATCGCGTCTCGATCGTGACCTATGCGGGCGATGCGGGACTGAAGCTGGAGCCGACCGTTGGCTCGGACCAGACGAAGATCATGCAGGCGATTGAGGCTCTGTCGGCGGGCGGCTCGACGAACGGAGCGGCTGGGATTCAACTGGCCTACGAACAGGCGCTGCGTCACTTCAGCAAGGAGTCGGCCAACCGAGTCATCCTCTGCACCGACGGCGACTTTAATGTCGGCATCAGCAGCGACGATGAACTGGTCAAGCTGATCGAAGCTCAGGCGAAGAGCGGCGTCTTCCTGAGCATCTTCGGATTCGGAATGGGCAACCTGAAGGACTCGAAGTTGGAGAAGCTGGCCGACAAAGGGAACGGCCACTACGGCTACATCGACGATCTGAACGAGGCTCGCAAGAACTTCAACGAGGAGTTGATGGGCACGCTGTACACGGTGGCCAAGGACGTGAAGCTGCAACTTGAGTTCAACCCGCTCACGGTCGGAGCCTATCGCCTGATCGGCTACGAGAACCGCGTGATGGCGGCCGAGGACTTCAACAACGACGCGAAAGACGCGGGCGAAATCGGAGCCGGTCACACGGTGACGGCCCTCTACGAAATCGTCCCTCGCGGCAAGTGGCAGCCCGTGCAGCCAGTCGATCCGCTGAAGTACACGGCCACGGAACCGGCCCCCAAGGCTGTCGAACAGAAAGGCAACGTCTCGCCCGAGTCGGCCGACGATCTCTTCACCGTCAAGCTCCGCTACAAGCAGCCCGATGCCGCCGCGAGCGTCCGCACCGTCGATGTCGTCGTCGATGACATTGCCGGAAAGAAGGTGACGCCGAGTCGCGACTTGCTCTGGTCCGCCTCCGTCGCCTCGTTCGGCATGCAACTGCGTCACTCGCAGCACGCCGGAACATGGACGATGGCCGACGTGCTGGAGACGGCTCGCGGCGCGAAAGGGGACGACACCACCGGCCGTCGCGGCGAGTTCATCGAACTGGTGAAGGCCACGATGAAGCTGATGCCGAGTCCACAACGCGACCCACAGAGCAAGAAGCCGGCAGCGGTCGAGTGAGCGTCGCGCAGCGACCGTCGTCCCCTCGCCCCCGTCTTCGGGGGAGTGGGCAAGGGTGAGGGGGCGAGTGGTGAAAATGCTCCCGAACTTTCAAACGGCTCCCGTCTTCCTCCCTCCCCTCAGTGGGGAGGGAACAAAGGCAAAAGCCCCCTCACCCTAACCCTCTCCCCCGAAGACGGCGGGAGAGGGGACAAGACGATGCCAACGGAATCTGACCGCGACACGATAGAGCACTCCACGACCGGCCGCTTGTGAGGCGTGAGACCATCTGGTTTCATGCCTCGCCTCGTTTGAGGCTGCTCGAACATTCGCCGCCCTTGCTGGAAAGCCGGTCGCTCATGAATCGTCTGCTGTGGTCTGTGCCGTTGTGTCTGCTGGTTCTGTTCGCTCCTTTAGGCTCGTCCCGCGCGGCTGAGCCGGTGTCGCTGATCTTCGACACGGACATTGGTAACGATGTGGATGATGTTCTCGCGCAGGGAATGATTCACTCGCTTCAGACTCGCGGCGCGTGCAAGTTGCTCGCGGTGACGGTGACGAAGGACAGCGAACTGGCCGGGCCGTTCGTCGATGCCATCAACACGTTCTACGGGCGAGGCGACACACCGATCGGAGTCGTTCGTCTCGGCAAGACTCCCGAGCCGGGCAAGTTCCTGCCGATGGCCGCCGAGAAACGCGGCGATGTTTTTCGTTACCCGCACGACCTGCTCAGCAGCAAAGACGCGCCCGAAGCAGTGGCTCTGCTCAGGAAGACGCTCGCCGCGCAGCCCGATGGTTCCGTGAGCCTCGCGCAGGTCGGGTTCTCGACGAATCTCGCACGGCTGCTCGACTCGAAGGCCGATGAGGCGTCGCCACTGTCCGGCGTCGAACTCATTCAGAAGAAGGTCAAGCTGCTGTCGGTCATGGCCGGGGCGTTCACCGACATCAACGGCAACAAGCACTACTGCGAATACAACGTGGTGCAGGACATCGCCAACTGCCGCAAGCTGGCCGAAGAGTGGCCGACGCCCGTCGTCTGGAGCGGCTTTGAGATCGGCATCGCACTGCCGTATCCCGCCGCGAGCATCGTGAAAGACTACGGCTACGTCAGCGATCACCCGCTCGCCGAAGCCTATCGCCGCTATGAAAAACAGCCGCATGATCGGCCGACGTGGGATCTGACGAGCGTGCTGTATGCCGTCCATCCCGATCGCGGCTACTTCGACCTGTCGCCTCCCGGCCGAGTCCTCGTCGAAGCGGACGGCTTCACAAAGTTTGAGCCACTCGCCGACGGCAAGCATCGTTATCTCAAGCTGACCGAGGCGCAGCGTGTTCGGGTGCTGGAAGCACTCATTCAATTGAGCAGTCAACCGCCGAGGTGAGACGCGGCCGCTCATGAATGAGCTGTTTCTGGCGAGCCGTGTGCCGTGAGGCCACGGGTTTCAGCGATGATTAAAACCCCGCGCGGCCGAGATTGATGTCGCGTCGTACTACTCGGTCGGAGATTCTGGTCGCTCTGCGCGCGTTTCCGTCTTCAACAAGTCGCCTTCATCGCTCCGCGTGAAGGAAGCCGATGGAGTGGACGCTGATCATGCCCATCAATGTTGGACTCGCACTCGGCTTCCTTCACGCGGAGCGATGAAGGCGACTTTGGCTGCGGCTACGCCGCGTCGTTTCACCGCGTTGCCCACGCGGTGAAACGAGACAAAGGCCTCGCTCTTGGCCGCGCGAGGTATAAAAACCCGCAGCCTGACGGCGTGCGGCTCGCCAAACTTTCAACTCACGCCGTGCGAGGTAAGTGGCCGCGTTTCTCACCTCACCGGACTTCGGTCGCGATGTGGACCGTTTCGATTCGGTGGGCGGGCTTGGGCAGGTGATCGGCGGTGATTTGGAGGTCCATGCGGGCGTCGGCTTCGGCGATGGCTTCCATGACCAGCTCGAAGGAGACCGTTTCGCGCGTGCCGAGTTCGGCGAGTGGCTCGAAGCGGATGATGTTCTTCGTTTCCTGATACCGTGCGCCGCGGACCTCGACCAACCGCAGTTCCTTCGGGACGCTGATGCTGAGCGCGACGTTGCGCGCGGGGGCACTGCCGCTGTTCTTGAGTTGGATCTTCGAGGTCAGTTTGTCACCGATCGCAACGACGCCCGTTGCGTTGAGCGTCTCCATTTGCAGTTCGGGGCGGCCGACGACATCCACTTCCGATTGGACGGTTGCGGCGCTGCCCGCCGATCCCGTCGCGCTGATCTTGCCGAGCTGCATCCCCGGCGTTTTGGCCATTAACTTCGCGGTGACGTTGAGTTCATCACCGGCCGCGAGCGGTCCGACCGTCCAATTGATCGAGCGTGTGGTGGGATTGAACTGACCACCGTCCGAGGCTTCGACGAACTCGAATCCGACCGGGACGATCTCGGAGACCTTCACATGTTTCACGGCCGCGTTGCCATCATTTTTCACGCTGTTCGTGAAGACGGCGGGACGTTCGGCGTAGATGCGGTTTTGTCCGGTGCGGGTCAGCACGAGATGCTCACCGATGATGTTGATTGTCGATTCGAGTTCCTGCGTGATCCCGCCGTCAGCAGAGAGGATCGCGCGGTTCTTGACTCGCCCCGGCTTCACGGCCGTGACTTGCAAGACGATCTCGCGCGATTCATTCGGGCCGAGCTTGCCGATCGGACACTCGATGTCGGACGACGCCTCATGCTGGAGTCCGTCGGGGATGAGATCGCGAACGGAAACGTTGTTCGCGGCGGCACCGCCTGAGTTCTTGAGTAGGAACGTCAGGTCGATGACTTCTCCCACATGAACTTCACGGGGAGCGTTCACTTTGATCGACAACTGCGGCGCGGCGACCATGATCTCGGCCGCGACTTCCGTGGCGAAGTTGACTCGCGCCACACTGCCAATCGGGCCTTCCTGTCGCGGGATGAGTTTGATCGAAATTTTGCGAACTTCATTCGGCTTCATCGTGCCGATCCGCCAAATCAACTTCTTGTCCACCATCTCGGCTCGGGGTGAGGTTCCCGTCAGTTCGGTCCCTTTGGGGATGCGGTCTTCGAGGACGACATGGTTTGCGTCGCTGCTACCGACGTTCTTCACGATGACTTGGTAGACGAGTTCCGCACCCAACACGGCCTCTTGTGGCGCAATCTTTTCGAGCGTCAGTCGTGGCTGTTGCAAACCGCGCGGCGCGGTACTGGTCACCGTGCCATCACCGATGAGATCGTCGGTGGTCGGTCGCTCACCCGCTTCGCGGATACGGCGGTTTGAGCGTGGTTCGCGTGGCTGTTCCGCGGGCTCTTCGTCGAATCGCCCGGTCGGTTGGCGTTCAAGGGGTTGGCGTTCAGCGGGCCGGGGGGACTCAAGAAACTCATCCACGGCGGGAACATCCGTCGGCAAACGCGGCATCGGACTGCGAGAGTTGGGAAGTCGCGTTCTTGGAGCCGACGGATTGGGCGACGTGAGCGCGGGGGCCGGATCGAGCGACTCGCGCGGCGGAACTTCCGGACGGACATCCGTGGGCGCGAGAACCGGTGGGGCCGCACTCCCAAAGGGATCGCTGGCATCCGTCGGCTGAGACGGATTGATCGCGGGTGAATCACTCGCAGTGGCCGGATTCGTTGCGGGGCGGTTGGGGGCAGTGGCCGGGACTTCATTGAACGGTGACGCTTCAAACGGATCCGCCTCGCGTGGGACGCGAGCGGGGGGAGTCACACCGGACGGCGACGGTTCGTCGAATGGATCGGGCGGCGTGGCGGGATCGGAAGTTAATGTGTTCGCGGCTTCCACAGGTGGGGCGGAGTTCTGAATGGGGGCGGCGTTCGCATCGACTGGCTCTGCGGATGACGCGCTTGCCGCATCTTCGGCCTGTCGCGCGAACGGCTGCTTGGCAGCTTCAGTCGTTGCGAACGGGTCCGAAGTGTCGGAACGCTTTTCTGATGTGTCCTCGCTGAATCCCGCCGGGACGATCGCGGACTTGGAGCGAACCGTGGTCGTGGCCTTGCCGAGAGCCGGCCCGGTGCTCGAGTCGTCTCGAAAATCCAAGCCGGGTCCGGCCGAGTCGTTCGCCAGCGGCGACGGCTCGGAGTCATCTGGCAACCCGCGTGGAGCGACAACCGGATCTGAACCGACGGCCACCGCAAACGGGTCCGTCAGTTTGAGCGGGGCGTCGGTACTCGTCGCCGTGTTCGTTGACGAACCGCCTTCACCCGTGGGAGCAAGCTCCGCCAAGTCACCGGCCTCATCGCCGCTCGGAGCGACAATCGGTGGCGACTCCAAGCCCTGCTGTGCTTGAAACACGGCGACCAAACCGACGCCAATCACGCCCGCCATTGCGGCCAGCTTCCAAAGTCCGCTGATCAACATTGGGAATCCCTTCCCCTTCTTGAACTCCCCCCGGTCGATCGAGCCGCGTCACTACGACTCGATGTTTGTCCGCCGATCACTCCGCCTCGCAATGCCCGTTTTCACTGGGCAAAGTGTTGAAGCGGCGATCCTCTGGCTGGACAAGGGCGGCGTCTCTAACAGAAGCCGCCAAATGCGTGAAGTCCAGTTCCGGCAAATTTGGCCGACGCAACAGTCGATCACGGAGAGTCGTGATTCCGGCGAGCATCAATCTCGGCTACCGAAAGGCCGTTCACCAGTGCTTGACACGACGACCTTGTGAAACATCAGCCGCAACATGTACGCGAAGTCGCGATCTGAGTTCGACCGCTTTCATCCGTTGGCGACGGCGATCGAAGAGTTTTGCTTCCCCGCCGAGGCTGCTAGCATCCCGCCGAGTTTTTCCATCCATGAGAATGAGTTTCGTTGGGAGTGGACGATGCTGATTGCCTGTGTGTTGGTGTATCTGGCCGCGACTGTCGCAATTGGAATTTGGGCTTCGACTCGCGTGAAAAACTCAACAGACTTCATGGTCGCAGGCCGTTCGCTGCCGCTGTACATGAATTTTGCCTGCGTTTTCGCCACATGGTTCGGAGCCGAGACCGTGTTGTCGGTCTCGGCCAAGTTCGCTCACGAGGGAATGGGCTTCGTCTCGGGCGATCCGTTTGGTGCGTCGCTCTGTCTGATTCTCGTGGCCTTTTTCTTTGCGCGGACCTTCTATCGCCTGCAACTGCTGACGATCGGCGACTACTACCACCAGCGTTACGGCAAGCTGGTGGAGGTCATCACGTCGCTGGCCATTGCCAGTTCGTATCTCGGTTGGACGAGTGCCCAGTTATCGGCGCTCGGTCTGGTGACGAACGTGCTGTTCCCGCAAATCCCCTTGAGCTATTGCATCATCATCGGGGCCGTCATCGTCACCATTTACACGCTGTTTGGCGGGATGTGGTCGGTGGCGTTGACCGATGTCATCCAGACGGCGGCGATCGTGATTGGATTGATTGTGGTCGCCATTCTGCTCGGCAATCGAGCGGGTGGCTTCGATGTCGTCATCAACCACGCCTACGAGAATGGAAAATTGAACCTCTTCCCGCACGTGACCTCGGCGGCATGGCTGGTCTTCATCGGTGAATTCATCACGATGGCCTTCGGGTCGATCCCGCAGCAGGACGTGTTTCAACGGGTGACGAGTGCCAAGGACGAGAAGACCGCGTTCATCGGGACTCTCGGCGGCGGGTTGTTCTACTTCGGGTTCGCTTTCGTGCCGATGTTCATCGCGTACTCGGTCACGATCATCGATCCCGCCATCGCGGCGCAATTCGATCCCGAGCAGTCCAAGGAATTTCAGAAGGTGCTGCCGACGCTCGTGCTGAACAGCACTCCGGTGTGGTGCCAGGTGCTGTTCTTCGGCGCAGTCCTCTCGGCAATTCTTTCGACCGCCAGTGGAACGGTTCTCGCTCCCGCCAGCGTCCTCGCCGAAAATGTCCTGCAGCCGTTCATCAGGCACCTGAGCGACAAGGCGATGCTGTGGGTGCTGCGATCGCTGCTGGTTGTCGTCGCGATCATTTCCACAACGATCTCGGTGACCACCGACAAGACGATGTACCAACTGGTGGAAGCGGGTTACAGCGTCACGCTGGTCGTGGCGTTCGTGCCGCTCGTCTGCGGCATCTACTGGAAGCGAGCCTCCACACAGGCGGCTCTCTTTTCGATCGCGCTGGCGGTGACAGTCTGGATCGGTGCGATGCTCCTTCAGAAATCGACCGTGTCCGCGCTGGAAGAGGCGGCCAAAGCGACCGCCACTCAGGTGGACGCCGCCAAGTCCCCGTCGGCAGAACCGGAAGTGACCCTGCCGTTGTGGTGCGAGGTTCCGCCGCAACTCTTTGGATTGGTGGCCTCGTTCATCGGAATGTTTCTCGGTGGCCTGCTGCCGCAATGGATCACGCACAAACATCCGAATCCCGAACACTTGGCTCACAGGCGCGGCCCGGCAATGGGACACTAATGGGGACGTTCATTAAGCGTCGGGTGAGCACTACCCACCCGACGAGAAGCCACACCCGATCCGAATCATGATCGGTGAGCGCATCATCAAAGCCATTCTCTTGCCGAAGTTCCCGGCCGTTCTGGCTCCTCGCAAATTCAGCAGCATCGCCAATCCAGGTCCATCCTTGAGGACCGACTCCAACCCATACGGCCCGCCAGACACATTGAAGAAGATGATGCTGACAATGGCCGTGAGGGTCAGGGAGCATTTCACGAGAGTGGATTCCTGAAGTGAGTCGGCGTTCCAACGAGTCCAACACGAAATCGTGAGCAAGTTGGACGGCTGTTTGAGGCGAGCATTCTAGGTTGCGGAAATGTCCTCACAACCGAGCAACAACACTTCGTGACCGTGGCATCCGATACCCGGATTCAACAAGGCGATGCCGCTGAGCGCCGTTTGACGGTGCATCGGCCCGTCAGTAGCATCCCTCGCGACTGGGCTTCCAATCCCTGCCTGCGATCCCGTTCGTTGCCACTTTGTGAGAGTCTCTGCCGATGACTGCTGCTGTTCGACGTGTCTTGCTGAGTGTGAGTGACAAACAAGGGTTGATTCCGTTTGCACAAGGATTGACTCGGCTGGGCTTTGAACTGCTCTCGACGGGTGGAACGCGGAAGGCTCTTGAAGCGGCCGGTGTGGCCGTGTTGGATGTGGCTCAGTACACGGGCTTTCCCGAGATGATGGATGGCCGCGTGAAGACGCTGCATCCCAAAGTTCACGGTGGTTTGCTCGGTCGTCCCGACTTGCTGGAAGATGCGAAGTCGATGCAGGAACACGGCATCACACCGTTCGAGTTGGTCATCGTGAACCTGTATCCGTTCGTCGAGACGATCTCGAAATCGGGCGTGACCGCAGAAGAGGCGATCGAGCAGATCGACATTGGCGGCCCGAGCATGTTGCGATCCGCCGCGAAGAATCATCGATATCTCGGCGTCGTGACCAGTGCGGCTCAGTACGAGCGCGTGCTGGCGGAGTTGCAGGGCGGAGCATTGAGTCTTGAATTCCGGCGTGAACTTGCTGCGGCCGCATTTGAGATGACGGCTTGCTACGACCGAGCCATCGCCGATTACATGGCCGGTCTCATTCAGGGTGACTCGGCATCCGAGAACTCTTCAACGAGGACGGGCGAGATCGCGCCGAACGAGACCGATTTTCCCGCGCGACTCACGATGCAGTTCGAGCGTCGATCGACACTGAGATACGGAGAGAATCCTCACCAGCGAGCCGCCTTCTACGTCGAGCCGTGTCCAACTCCCTCAACGCTGGCTGCCGCTGAGACCTTGCACGGCAAGGAGCTGTCCTACAACAACCTGCTGGACCTCGACGCCGCGATGCAGATCGTGCGCGAGTTCCGTCAGCCGGCCGCCTGCGTCATCAAGCACAACAATCCCTGCGGTTGTGCGGTCGGTGAGGATCTCGCCGACGCCTATGTCAAAGCGGATGGTGGCGATCCGGTCAGCGCCTTCGGTTCGGTCCTGGGCTTCAATCGATCGGTCGATGCAGCGACGGCCGAACAGCTCTGTGTTCCCGGACGATTTATCGAAGCGATCATCGCGCCGTCTTACGATGCGGATGCCTTCACCATGCTAACCACGGTTCCGAAGTGGAAGAACAACGTGCGACTGCTGAAGTGCGCGGCGATGCTCGACCCGAGGCCGCTCAGCCAAGAGTATCGTCGCATCACCGGCGGGTTGCTCGTGCAAGACCGTGATGAAGTGGCGGAGGAACTCAGCCAGTGGCGCGTCGTGACAAAACGTCATCCGACACCGACGGAACTCGCCGACTTGGAGTTTGCGTGGCTGGTCTGCAAGCATGTGAAGTCGAACGCGATTTTGTTCGCCAAGAGTGGCCAAGTCGTCGGCGTGGGCGCGGGTCAAATGAGCCGCCTCGATTCCGCTTACATCGCGGCTTACAAGGCCGATCAACGAGCGGTCGATGGCGTCTGTGCCTCCGACGCCTTCTTCCCGTTCCGAGACGGCATCGACCAGATTCATTCCGCAGGCATCAAGGCCGTCATTCAGCCCGGTGGCTCCAAACGCGACGACGAAGTGATCGCCACATGCGATGAGTTCGGCATCGCCATGATCTTCACCGGTCGCCGGCACTTCCGGCATTAGTTGACCGCTGCAACACCAACCCGCAGCGTCAACGAGGCCAAGCCGAAGTAGGGTGCGTGGGCTTCTTCGAGTTTAAAAGTTGACTCATGGAGTCAACTTTTCGTTTTTGCCTTCAAAGTAGCCTTCATCGCTCCGCGTGAAGACAGCCGTGTGCGAGTTCAACGCGGATTGTTCCGTCGACACCGCCGCCACTGACTCGGCTCTCTTCACGCGGAGCGATGAAGGCTACTTGGCCTGAGGCGTAGCCCTCGTTGGAGTCTTCGTACCGCACCAGTTCAAAGACCTTCTCACAACGGTGTGCTCCGAAGACTCCACACACCCTACGGCTACTTGTGAGACTTGTGAGCGGCACGGCGCTAGCCGCCGGTTGTTTTCGTCAGGACCGGCGGCTAGCGCCGTGCCGCTTAATTCGTCTTCCAACACAAATGGCGGAGAACCATTTTTTTCACGCGGTCCTGCGGCCCTCGCGTTGGTTTCAATTTTGGATTGTCGTCGGCACACTACGCCGCGTCAGACGGAATGCCTCGGTGCGAACTGCCTGCATATCAAGTTGCTCAGCTGAGTCGAAAGGAATTTTCATGACACGCAACGCAGGCGGCTGTTCTTCACTCGCGTCGCGATCCTCGCAAGGATTGGCGGTCGCATGTAAGCGAAGCGTTTTGCAGAAGAGTCCCGCGACTTGGCGTGTCGGGCTGGTTTGGGGCTGTGCCTTGTTGGCGAGTCTGCTCGGAGGCTCAACGGCCTCGGCGCTCGACATCGTGGACGTGCGGTGGGGCTTCAATGGGAAGGTCGCTCCAAACCGGTTCAACCTGCTGTCCGTGCAGGTTCAGAATCCGACGCCTCAGCCGTGGGATGGTGAGATCACGGCTAGGAAGTCACTCGGCGGAGCGGGCTTCGTCGATGCGCCGGTTGTGGAGCGTGTGACTCTCGCGCCGTTCTCGCAGCCGACGTGGGTCCGGTTCTACGTCTACATCACCGGCGACGGTTGGGGGAATTCGACCAGCAACGAGAACTGGAAGCTCTCATGGAAGGGGGGCAGTTTCGATCAGGTTCCCGTCCCGCGCATTGCTAAGTATCAGCGCGTCGTGCTGACTGACACGAGCGGGATGCTTCGCAAAGGAGGGGCACTCAAGCAGATGCCTGAGGAACTCTTTCCCGCGTTCGTCACGGCGACCGATGCCTTGCAAGTGGTCGCCATCGACCATGAGCCTCGACAATGGAGTCCCGGTCAAAAGGACGCGCTGCTCGATTGGTTGCACTTGGGCGGAACCGTGATGCTCGTGCATGGCATCAACGGGAAGTTTCCCGAGTTCGCCGGAACGCTGTCGGTCTTGAACTCACCGCTCGACGAAGGTCGTCACGGGGCGGGACGTGTGATGCGCATCCCGCGTGCGGCTTCCACGATCGACGCGGATGAGGCGCGTCAGATGCTGGCGGGTCTCCCCAAGAATCATGTCGGGCCGAATGAGAAGCCCGAAGATCCGATCGACATGCTGGACCCAACTCTCTCCACTCAGCCCAACAACGGGAACCTGTACGGTGAGGGAGCGGACCCGTTTCATTCCAGCTCGTTCCTCGGGCAGCTCAAGCAGATGACGAAGCCCGATCACAACTGGCTCCTGCTCCATTTCATGTTCTGGGTTTACATCGCGATGATCTTTCCGGGCTGCTACATCCTCGGCAAGAAGTACTCCGATTTTCGCGTGGTGTACGCGGGCCTGTTGGGGACGGTGCTGCTGTTCAGCATTTTGTTCTCAGTCGTCGGACAGCGTGGTTACGGTGAATCCACGGCCGTGCATTCGGTGGCGATCGCGCGGCCGCTCCCCGATGGCAGCATGGATGTGTCGGCGTGGTCGAACGTCTTCGTCACCGGCGGTGCCCGCTATGACGTGCGTCACAACGGTAAGGGAGTCCTGTACTCGACCTGCAATCAGGCCGAGTCGGTCAACGGGACGATCGTCAATGGGGCGGAGGCACTGTTCAATGTTGATATCCCGCCGTTCTCAAACCGTGAGTTCGCGCATCGCATCAAGCTGCCCGGCCCAGGACCGAAGCTGACGGTCGAGTCGCTCAAGCTGGAAGAGGGCCGATTGTCTCAGTTGATTCTGAAGGTGGACGGACTCCAGCCGGAAGACGTGGAACCGACACAGTACCTGCTGTTCGGCAATCGCTTTTACTCGCTGGCGTGGCGCGATGGCGGACTGACCTTGGTGAGCGACGCAGGCGA
Organism: Schlesneria sp.; assembly: GCA_043721755.1. GTDB lineage: Bacteria > Planctomycetota > Planctomycetia > Planctomycetales > Planctomycetaceae > Schlesneria. Next base: position 17,858 of record JAYSQC010000481.1, on the reverse strand, counting down.
CGCCACCGCGCTACTGCAACTGCAACAGTCTCAGCAATGGGCTAACAACTATTCGTATGGATACGACCCGTACAACCAACGCACCATCCAGACTCCCAAAGAACGCTACTCGCTCATGTTCCGCCCGTTACTCTCGCGCAGCCTGAACGTCGGTCGCGAACGTGAGGCGCTGCAAGTCCAATTGCCGCCCGACATCGTCCGCGTCTACCTCTACGCGAAAATGCCGCCCGAATTCACCGTCCAAAACGCCAAGCTCGGCAAGCAGGAGGGCGAGGTGCTGTACTGCATCGACGTGCCGCTGCGAGTCGTTCCGGCGAAATGACTTTCGGTATGTTGAACGCATTCCAAGGCTTGGTTTCGCCTCGAACAACTAGCCCGACGCGCAAGCGAGGGCTTCACCGTCATCGAATGCCCAGCCCTCGCTTGCGCGTCGGGCTAGTTTTGAAATGTGTTGTGTTGTGGGGCGTGGCGTCTTCGGGACGTACCCCACAACGACTTGGACTCTTACTCCTCATGCCCCACTTCACGGACCAACATGACTCCACCATTTAAGACCAGCGGCTCGGTTCAGCCGGTGATTTCCGTCGATGATGTCGTCCACTCATTCAAGGGACGGCGCGCACTCGATCATGTCAGCTTTCAGGTGATGCCGCAGACACTGCATGGCTTCGTTGGGCCGAACGGAGCGGGAAAGACGACTTCGCTCAAGGTCATCTGCACGTTGCTGCGTCCGCAGTTCGGCGTCGTTAAGGTCTTTGGTCACGATGTCGTTGATGAGCAGAAACTGGTTCGCCGCAAGATTGGCTTCATGCCTGACCACTTCAGTACGTACCGGCAGATGACGGTGTACGAGTACCTCGATTTCTTCGCGGCCGCGTATGGGTTGTCGTTCGGTCAACGGACGCGCGTCATTGACGAAGTCCTCGCACTGACCGACATGGACGGCCGCAAGAACGATCTCATCAGCGGCCTCTCGCGCGGGATGCAGCAGCGCACGAGTCTCGCCCGCGTCCTCGTCAACGATCCCGATCTGCTGCTGCTGGACGAACCCGCTTCGGGCCTCGACCCGCGTGCCCGCATCGAGTTGATGGAAATCCTGAAGGCCCTTCGCAGCATGGGCAAAACGATCTTCATCAGCTCGCACATTCTGAGTGAGCTGGCTGAGCTGTGCGACGCGGTCACGATCATTGACCGGGGCAAGGTCAAGTACACCGGCACGATGTCGGGCCTGCTGCTCACCAGCGAAGAGCATCCCGCCTTCCGTCTCACGGTGGCGGGAGAGGATGCGACCGCCACCGACTGGAGCGAACCGCTGCGCGGGCTGACAGGAGTCCTCAAGGTCGATCCGATTGAGGCTCGCCCCGAGTACCGGATCGAGTTCGACGAAACACAACTCGACACGAACCGCCTGCTGAAAGCCATCATCGGCCTGAACATCCCGATCGCCGCCTTCGCCGAAGACCGTCGGCATTTGAACGAGGCGTTCATGGACCTGACGGAACGGGGAGTGAAGTGAACGGTTGAGGGTCGAGGGTTGATGTTCAGGCGACTGGCGCACATCGCGCGTCAATCCGATTCGTTATCCCTCCCGAAAGAGAGTGCAAAGTGAGAAGTGAGAAGTGCAAAGTGCAAAACGAAGAGGCGATCTTCTGAGAGGCCACTTTGCACTTTTCATTTCACACTTCGCACTTTGCACTCTCCTAAATCCCTGTTCCAGCCCACCCTCTTCCACTTTACCATCAACCTTCCACCCTAGACCATCAACCTCATGTACTACGGTCTGCTCGCGCTGCTGACTCGATCTCTGCGGCAGGATGCTCGTCTGACGCGGAACCATATTTTTCGGTTGTGCTTCGTCGCGTTCATCTATCTCGCACTGCTCAGCGCGACCGTGACGAGTGGCATGTTTGGTGCCCCCGGCTTGCGGTTCTTCCAGACGATTGCCTGGCTGAACATGTTCTTTATTTCGTGCGCGGGGGTCGGCTATTTCTCGTCGGCGATCACGGAAGAAAAGGAAGAGGACACGATCGGGCTGCTGCAAATGGCGGGGTTGAACCCGCTGGGAATTCTGCTCGGCAAATCGACGAGTCGGCTGATTCAAGCCACGATGCTGCTGATCGTGCAGTTCCCGTTTTCGCTGTTGGCAGTGACGCTGGGCGGCGTCACGCCCTATCAGATTGTGGCCGCTTACGTGGCGTTGCTCGCGTACATGATCCTGCTCGCCAACGTGGCTCTCGTCTGGTCCACGATCTGTCAACGCGGTGGAGCGGCGGCGGGAATGACCACGCTGCTGTTCGTCCTCTATTTCCTGATGCCGCAGTTGGCACTGCTGGTCACCGACGAATTGGTCCATGCCGGTTGGAGTGTGAATCAACCGTGGCAGGGGACCGTGCTGCTGGTGCTGGAATGGATCGGCCAATCGTCCATCTGGAACCGACTGTTGGAGACAACTCAGACGGGCTTCAAAGATTCGATCATCAGTCGGCAAGTCCTCACGAATTCCGTCGGTGGCTTGATCTGTTTCCTCCTTTCATGGCTGTCGTTCAACACGTTCGCGCACAGTCAGACTGCGCAGGGCGCGACGCGCGGCGTGGTGCTGAAATCGACGAGCCGCGTCCCGTTCCTCAGCCCCGGTCGCTGTTGGTCGTTGCCGCTCGTGTGGAAGGACTTTCAATTCCTCGGCGGTGGCTACTCGATTGGATTGATCAAACTGATCGGCTACTTGGTGCTGCACGCCTTCGTGGTCTACTTGAACTCCTCGGATGGCATCACCGCGCAGACCATTCGCTGGGGCGAGGTTGGTCAGATGTACTGCTTCCTCATGCTGTGGGCGGTCGGTATCGAAGCGTGCATTCTGGCCTCGCGGATCTTCCACGATGAAGTCCGGCTGCAAACACTGTCATCACTGCTGATGCTGCCGCACAACGTGGCGTACCTCGGTTATTCCAAGGCCCTCGGTTGCCTGATGGGATTGCTGCCCGCACTGCTGTGTCTCGCGATGGGGAGCGTTTTCCTTTCCGAAGCGGACTTGGATACGGCGTTGAAGTTTGCAGTCGATCCGTTCGTGTGGGGCATCGTGCTGTCGCTGATGGTCTTTCTGCATCTGATCGCGCTGCTCAGCCTGTTCGTGAAATGGGGCGCGTTGCCGTTGGCGATCATGCTGATGGGACCGATCTCAACGTGCTGCCCTGTCGGCTCGTTGCTCTTCTTCGTCGCCGGTCCGCAAGGGATGCGCGAGAACTTCGGCATGTTGGCCGCGACGGCGACCATTTGGATTCTGATGGGCCTCGTCTGCTTCGTGTTCCAAATGATGATCGCCGCCCGGTTGCAGGAACTGGCGTCGAAGTGACACCATCGAACGGAGGGGTCTAGCTTAGGAGCGGGTGCGCAATCACTTCCCGAAGTGCCTCTGCCATTCTCCCTCCCCTCGGCGGGGAGGGCGGGGAGGGCCGGGAGGGGGGAGGATGGTCGAGTCGATTTGCCACTCGTCCCCCCTCCCTCACCCTCCCCGCCGAGGGGAGGGGACAAGCAGGGCAATCGGGAAGTGATTGCGCGCCCGTTCCTTATTCCTCGCGCGGTCAGTGATGAGACATCTGAGCGGGGTGGCGTCAGCCCCATGGCACTCACTTGACTAACCCGCAGTGTGAGTTTTGAAGTTGCGCTAATTGCGGTCTTCGCCCCGAAGGGGCCTTGGAAACCAGCCGAGGGCCAGCGCGCGAATGCGAGCGCCGCCCGAGGAAAACAGGACAAAACAGGTTGTGCCCTGACCAACGGACCTCGTTTCCCAGGGCGGCGCTCGCATTCGCGCGCTGGCCCTGGGCTAATTTCCCAAACCCCTTCGGGGAAAAGACCAAAGAGCCCAACTTCAAAAAGTGTGAGCGAGGGCGAGGGCAAGAGAGGTTTCCCTTTGCAGCTCATCCGAGGTTTTGGGGGGATTGTTGGTTCAAGACGGATGTGTGCCGTCGTCGGTTTTCATCCCGCAGGGATCACAGCCATTAGCCGGGGTTTCGCGAAACGCTCCAACCCCGGCCACCCCGACTTTGCATCCTCATCTCACGCCGGGACGCGAGCGGCCTCTTGTGCCCGACGAGCGGCAAGTTGTTCTTGGATGACGCGCCCGGCGTCGGCGACGGGGACTTTGGTGGCGTCTTTCTCGTTACGCCATTTGAGTTCCACGACTCCCTCCTTGAGGCCCTTGCCGCCGACGTTGACTCGCAGCGGGATGCCGATCAGGTCGGCGTCTTTGAACTTCACGCCGGGGCGTTGGTCGCGGTCATCCAGGAGGACATCGACCTTCGCGGCCTTGAGGTCCGCGTAGAGAGCTTCTGATGCGGCGAGCGTGTTTGCGTCGGTCACGTCGAGCGCACTGAGGATCACTTCATACGGCGCGATCGCCAGTGGCCAGATCAGTCCGTTTTCGTCGTGCTTCGTCTCGGCGAGGCCCGCGAGGATGCGGTTCACGCCGATGCCGTAGCAGCCCATGATGATCGGTTGGCGGAACTCTTTCTCGTCGTCGAACAGGGCATCCAGCGCGGCACTGTATTTCGTCCCCAACTTGAAGACGTGACCAACTTCGATGCCGTGAACCAACTCCAGCGTTCCCTCACCGCGCGGAGACGGATCGCCGCCGGTCGCGTTGCGCAGATCGTGCGTCGTGTCGAGTTGATAGTCCGTCGCGACGTTGACGTTCACATAGTGCTGGTCTTCCTCGTTCGCACCGGTGATGGCGTTGACGATCAGCGGCACGTCGTGGTCTGCGATCACGGGGCACTTGATGCCGACCGGACCAGCAAAACCAACGGGTGCTCCAGTCACTTGCAGGATCACGTCGGGATCGGCCAACTCCAGCGTGGTCGCTTTCAGCGCGCGACGAATCTTGCCTGCATTGGCTTCGTGGTCGCCTCGCACGAGGACGGCGACCGGCTGGCCGTCGGCGACGAAAATCAGCGTCTTGACCATCTTGTGCGGCTTGCACTTCAACACTTTGCAGACTGCCTCAATGCTGCCTGCTTGCGGCGTGTGGACCTTGGCAATCGGCTTCGCGTCGGCCGAGGCCGCAATGACCGGAGGCTTGCGGCCCGTCTCCGCCCGCTCGCAGTTCGCGGCGTAACCGGTTTGTTTGCAGTAGACGATCTGATCCTCACCGTTTGCGGCGGGGATCATGAACTCGTGGGAACCGTCGCCGCCGATGGGACCGCTCTCGGCCTCCACGGGCAGGTAATCCAAGCCGCAACGCGAGAAGACGCGGCAGTACGCGCGATACATCTTCTGGTACGTCTCGTTCAGCGATTCGAGCGACGAGTGGAAGCTGTACGCATCCTTCATCAGGAACTCGCTGGTGCGGAGGATGCCGAATCGCGGCCGCTCTTCGTTCCGGAACTTGGTCTGAATTTGATAGAGCGTGATCGGCATCTGGCGATAGCTGCTGATGAGCTTCGACACGAGATCGGTCACGACCTCTTCATGCGTTGGCCCGAGCGCCAGATGGACGTTGCGGTCACCGCGCTTCACGTGGAAGTTGATGAGGACATTGCCAAACGCCGTCTTGCGGCCGGTTCGCTCGAAGAGGTCGATCGGCTGCAGGGCCGGCATGAAAATCTCGATCCCACCCGCCGCGTCCATCTCTTCGCGAACGATCGCCTCCGCCTTCTTCAGCGCCCGCAGACCGAGCGGCAAGTACGTGTAAGCCCCCGCCATGAGCTGCCGGATCATCCCGGCACGCAGCATGAGTTGATGGCTGGGAACCTCGGCATCCGCCGGGGTTTCCTTCATGGTCGGGATGAGTGTCTGAGACCAGCGCACGGGCGACTCCTTTCAGTGGGGACGGCGATTGAAGGGCGGGAGTCTATCCGGCATGCACGCGTTGATGAAGGGTTGCGAGTCGATGACTTCGCAGCGTGCGTTACTCTTGGGCGTTAGCCCTCTTGTCAGTTTCTGAGCGGGGTGGCGTCAGTCCCCCGGTTCTTCAAAAACGGGCTGACTCCCAAGAACCGGAGGGCTGACGCCACCCCGCTCAGAAGCCTGTGGCAGAGCGGACGCTCGATGAATCGTTCCGGCCCGAAGTGGTACAGAAGCACAAAGACGTTCCTTGTGACCCCCTTGGGCCGTTCCTAGAATCCGCCCTCTTTTCCGCCGACCTCCCTCGCCCATCGCTGTGAAAGCTGCCCATGACTCGCCGTTTTGTGACTGATCTCAAGGACGGCGATGTCGTCGATGAAGTGTTCCTCGTGGCCGACAAGCAATTGCGGGCGAACCGCAATGCGGCGCTGTATCTCAACGTCGATCTGCGAGACAAGACCGGCGTTCTGAACGGTCGGATGTGGAACATCACCGAGGAATCGTGTCAGCACATTCAGACGGGCGGGTTCGTTCGTATCAAGGGGAAGGTGCAACTCTATCAGGGGACGTTGCAGCTCATTCTGACTTACATCGACAACGTGGCGGCATCGAGTACCGACCCCGCCGATTTTGAGTCGATGAATTCGGCTAAGGTCGAAGAACTGCTGGCCGAACTGCGGGCGATCCTGCTGGCATTCGAGCATCCGCAACTCCGCACGCTGATGGAGTGCTTCCTCCTAGATGACGGCCTGATGAAGTTGCTCGGGGAAACGCCCGCCGGCGTGAAGGCCCACCATGCCTATCGCGGCGGATTGGTCGAACACATGGTCTCGCTGATGAAGGTCGCGAAGAAGATTTGTGAGGTCTACGTCGATCTCGATGTGGAACTGTTGCTCGCGGGAGTCTTCCTGCACGACATCGGCAAGGTGCGTGAATTGTCGGTCGAGGCGGGCTTCGTCTACACCGATGAAGGTCAATTGCTCGGGCACCTCGTGATCGGGGTGGAGATGCTGTCCGAGAAGATTCGCCAAGTCGAACAACTCACCGGCACCCCGTTCGACAGCGAATTGGCGTGGCGACTGAAGCACATGATCGTCAGTCATCATGGCACGTATGAGTTCGGTAGCCCGCGTTTGCCGATGACTCCCGAAGCGGTGGCGCTGCATCAACTCGACAACCTCGACGCCAAACTGCACGAGTTCTTCCGCTCGATCCAAGACGACCCCAACAGCGGCTCGCATTGGACGCTCTACATCCCACGCCTCGACCGCAAGATTTTCAAAGGGGCGAAGTAGTTCTGTCCGGTTCATCCAGATGTAGGGTGGGCTGTGCCCACCAAGACGCAACGGGTTGTGGTGGGCACAGCCCACCCTACGAAAAGCTACGGAAAGCAACGTAGGGTAAGCGTCTCGCTTGCCCGTCTTTGCCGCGAGAGAACGAGCAAGCCGGAGGCTGACTCTACGTTTTTCAACAGGCGGTTCACTTTGTGAGCCGGACTTCGGGCGATTAACGCTCCCCCTGAAGAGGTGATTGACGCTCTCCTGAAGAGAAGTCCGGCTTTAGGAAAAGCCGGACTTCGTGAGGTCGCCGTAGTCGCTCGACCCGCCCGGAGAGCGTGCTTAGAATCCGGGCCACTGCGTTCGAGACGCATGTCGGACGTGTCCGACAAACGACATGTTTTGGCGGTGGGACGGCAACTACGGAGAGAGACCATGAACAAAGATGCGTTGCAGATTTTGGTCATCATTGGCGTCGGATTCGGCTCGCTGGTGGCGATCATCGTGGTGGCGGTCTTCGCGGCGTACTTCAAACTGTGGCTGCGAGCTTTCGTGACGCGGGCCAAGATCGGGCCGTTCTCGCTGCTGTTCATGTCGCTGCGGAAGGTCAACCCGACCTCGATCGTCGATGCCAAAATCATGGCTGTCCAAGCGGGGTTGCGTGAGGTCACCACCGAGCGACTCGAAGCGCTTTACTTGGCGGGCGGCAACATTCGCAATGTCGTGCGAGCGCTGATCATCGCGCATCGCGCCCAGATCACACTGGACTGGAACACGGCGTCGGCCATTGATCTGGCGGGACGGAACGTGCTGGAAGCGGTTCAAACGAGCGTCAATCCCAAAGTGATCGACTGTCCCGATCCGAAGTCCTTCGGCCGGAACACGCTCGACGGTGTGGCCAAGAACGGCATCCAGTTGAAGGTGCGGGCGCGCGTGACCGTGCGGACCAATCTCGCGCAACTCATCGGCGGTGCGACGGAAGAAACGATCGTGGCACGCGTCAATGAAGGGATCGTGTCGGCCATCGGTTCCTGTGCGACGCACGCCGAAGTGCTGGCGAATCCGATGCGGATCGCGAAGACCGTACTCGACAAGGGCCTCGATTCTCAGACGGCCTATGAAATCGTCTCGATCGACATCGCCGACATCGATGTGGGAGTCAACGTCGGCGCGCGGCTTCAAGCCGACCAGGCCGAGGCGGACATGCGGATTGCCCGCGCCAAGGCCGAAGAACGTCGCGCCCGCGCCGTGGCGGCCGAACAGGAAATGAAGGCGCTCACCGTCGAGAACCAAGCCAAGGTCGTGCTGGCCGAAGCCGAGATCCCGCTCGCCATGGCCGACGCCTATCGCAGCGGTTCCTTGCGAGCCAAAGCCAGCGCGTGACCGAGGGGTGACAGTTCACTCGTGGTCGAACAACTTTGTCTTGCGGGGTTCATCACTAGCCCGACGCGCCAGCGAGGGCTTCACTTTCGACAACGGTTGGCCCTCGCTGGCGCGTCGGGCTCGTTGTGGAACAACCCCGCAATCTCATGTTGTCCGACCACGAGGCGAGCGGCAAAAAAAACGTACCTCTCGAAGCCTGACGCGCAAGCGAAGGATGTTCGGCATCTCAAGCTTCGCTTGCGCGTCAGGCTTCCATTGCCGGTATGACAACTTCTGCCGCTCGCCCTACAGGATTGTGCTGTTCGATGCCCTACGTCTGGTTCAGTTTGGTCTGTGTGATCTGGGGCAGCAGCTTCATGCTGATGAAGCTCTCCTCGCCCTGCCTCACGCCAATCGAGATCGGGGCCGGACGAGCCATCGGCGGTGCCGTGGTGCTGTCGCTGGTCTTCTTGCTCGCGCGGCGGAAGTTCACCGTCATCCTGCGCGATGCCCTGCCGTTGAGCGTGGTTGTGGCGTTGGGCTTCACTTGGCCGCACTCCCTGCAACCGTGGCTGGTCGAGCGAATCGGCGGCGGACTGGTGGGGATGTCGGTCGGGTTCACTCCGCTGTTGACCCTCCTCGTCGCGATCCCGATGCTCGGACATTGGCCCACCGTTCGTCAGGGCTTCGGTGTGTTGGGGGCGTTGATCTTCTTGTTGATCCTGATGCGCGACGGCATCGGCCGGGCAATCCCATTGTTTGAGCTGGCTCTGGCGATGAGCGTGCCGCTGGGATACTCGATCGCCAACTGTCTGATTCAGCGGGCGCTCAAGCATCTCCCGCCACTCGAATTGACGCTGCTCTGTCTCGCGTCCAACTCGTGTGTGCTGTTGCCGCTGTCGTGGATCGTCGGCCGACCACCCGTCGATGCCACGGCTCCTTGGGGAACCGCACTTGCGGCAGTGGCCGTGTTGGGTGTCGTCGGAACCGGTCTGGCGACATTCCTGTTCAACAAGCTCGTGCGAGAACAGGGGTCGTTGTTCGCCACGATGACCATCAACCTGACTCCCTTGGGGGCAGTCCTGTGGGGCTGGGCGTCCAGCGAGGTGGTCACCTTGACGCAGGTCTTTGCACTGCTCGGCGTGCTGGTCATGGTGCTGATCGTGCAGTTCGGAGCCGCTCAGTCTCCGAATCCCTCCGCCAAGGCCGCCGCCGCCGTTGAGGAAGAGTTGCTGCCGTGACTTCCGCTCACGAGGCCAGCAGTGACACTCACCCGAAGCGTGAGTTTTGATGTTGCGCCTTTGGGGATTTCAGCCCCAACGGGGCGGTGCGATGTCAGCCCAGGGCCACGCCCTGGGTTGGCGGTTGACCGCGATATTCAAGCCCTGAGGGGGCGGCGCTACGCCTGCGAGCAACATCGGGCCGCCCCTTCAGAGCTTGAGATTCTGTGACGACCGGAACCCAGGGCGGCGCTCCCGTAGGTCGCTGGCCCTGGGCTGACTTACGGCTGCCCCGTTGGGGCGGAAAGACAAAACAGCGCAACTTCAAAACTTGCGCGTCGGGCTAGTTGTCGGACAACTTAAGATTGCGGGGTTGTTCCACAACGAGCCCGACGCGCCAGCGAGGGCCAACCGTTGTAGAAAGTGAAGCCCTCGCTGGCGCGTCGGGCGAGTGATGAACCCCGCAAGACAAAGTTGTTCGACCACTAATTGTCGGACAACACCGCAATCTCAAGTTGTCCGACCACTGGGGCAGAACCAACTGATCTGGTGATGCTCGCCACGGTACGACTTGTGGCAACTGGCGGCGCGGCAACGGTCGCCTCGCGTCCTGCGAGGCAATTCGAGACACAGGAGACAATGATGAAGCTCTGGCTGGCCAGACACGGAGAAGCGGAAGACCCGGATCGAGCTTCAACGGATTTCGATCGGGAGCTGACCGACTTGGGACGGCGACAGGTGAGACATCTGACGCGCTGGTTACTCGAACGGGAGGAGGCTCCCGAACTGATCTTGCACAGTCCGCTGGTCCGCGCCCGTCAAACGGCCGAAGTGATCGCGAGTGAGGCCGGGGCGAGAGCCGTCTTGCGGGAAGAGCGGCTCCTTGCACCGGGCATCGTCACAGCCAACCTGCTGCAACGCCTGCGCGATTCCGGATCGACTCGGGTCGTCTGCGTGGGCCACCAGCCCGACATGAGCCGTTGCCTGGCCGAGATGATCGGTGGCGGTCGTCATCTGTACTCACCCGGCACCATCGCGGGCATCGAGTTCGGCCACTCTGTCGTTGCTGGCGCAGGCGGCCTCCGCTGGCTGGCCGATCCCTTCTGGTTCGGCTGACGGTGCGCGGAGACGGATGAGAACAGATGCCCTGAGGCGATTATTTCTGGCAAAAAAGTTCATGCCAAAAACAAAAGCCCCGGCTAGTGGTCCGCCAACTTGATCTTGAGGGGTTGACCTCGTTTAACCGCGTGGGCAACGCCCCGCGCGTTGATGGGGAACAGACTCGAATGTCGCTCGACGCGCGGGGCGTTGCCCACGCGGTTAAACAACGCAACCGAACAACTTAAAATTGGCGAACCACTAGTTACCGAACCGGGGCTTTTCGGATCTCAAAGTTGGAGGCCGTTAAACCTACAGCGCTAGTCCTCGATCAAGCGACCCCACCGGGCTGGCCCCGGTGGTCTCGACACATCTCAGTGGGACGGTTTCCAACCCTTTGGATTGCGGCAATGGATTGCCGCTTTCTGTTCTCGATTTGGCTTCACTGCGTTGAGAACACTGTCCTCTTCGAGGTCTGCCCAAACCGGACGATCAAAGGCTGAGAAAAGAAAGCGGTGATGAATCCCCGCACTCCAAAATTGGCTACGGGCGATCTGAGATGTGTAGAGACCAATGGGCTTGCCCCGGTGGCTCGCGGGTTTCTGCACGACTCACGTTGGGTTTCAAGTGCAGTCACACGTAGTGCAAAAACCGAAATCCACCGGGGCCAGCCCGGTGGGGTTCGCTTGTTTGAGGGCTAGTCTGCGTGTTTCGTCGCCCAAGTTTGACGTGAGTTCTTTAGCCCGGAGGGCGTGAGATCATAGCCCACGGCGTGAGCCGTGGAGTTTTTGTCGCAGGCTTCCTCAGCCCGGAGGGCGACACATCGCAGGAAGTTCAAAGTCTGTCGCCGTGTCGCCCTCCGGGCTAAACGCAGTCCTGCTTCCACCTCACCCACGGCGCGCGCCGTGGGCGACGATCTGTTGCCCTCCGGGCTGAAAAGTCGGAAAAACAAGCACTTCCGCAGTCCGTTTATCGCTGTCGGTTTAAGAACCCCGGTTGCTTGGCTACTGATCTGGCGGAGGCCACAACTGCGCGGGATTGGCCAGACCGAGGCCGCGTCGGTGAGCGGCGCGGAAGTCTGCTTTGCCAACGTCGGCGGCGATCTGGTCGAACTCGGCCTTGAGCGTCGTCAGGGCTTGAACCGCGTCGGTGCCTCCTGCCAGCACCACGGTGACGAACCGCGTCCCGGCCGCTCGCAGCGCTTCCGATTGCGGGACCGGCAGGTCGGCGACGAGCTGTGGGTCGCGCAGTGTTTGGGCCACGGCATCGACGTACTGACTGGCCTCTTCTGCCGTTAGTCCGTCTTCATTCCACAGGGGTGCGCTGCCCACTTGAGACTCCCGGCACGGAGTCTTGGGCAGTGTCACCCATGCCGACTCGAACTGTGCTTCGGTGAGAGTGGCCAGCAGATTCCAAGCGGCGGCGTCCTTCGAGCCACTCGATGGCAGCGTGATTCCCATCGCCAGGCCCGTCGCTCCACACTGTCCCGGCGCGTGAATGCCACCACCGGGAGCGGACTCCCAACGCTGCGAGTTCCGATTGAATGTCTTCTTCGAGCCGGGGAGGCGGCAGACACCGATGTCGATTCCCGCCGCACGCTTGACCTGGGGAGAGGCCCGATCCGCTGAGGCCGGTTCATAGCCAATGGCCAGCGCCGCGCGGCCTTCCAAAATCGCGCGGCGGCATGTCGCGGGTGTCTCGTCTGAAACGGTCGCGGGCAGGCGCTGCCAGGCACGTTGCGCGGCGGCGAGTCCTTCGACGAATCCCGGTGACTGCACGAGCGACTCGCCGGTCTCCAAGTCGAACCACACCGAATAATTTTCGGGATGCTTGGCAAACGCCAGCGACCGCGCGAAGAACAGCGAGGCCCGATGATCGGGAGCCAGTGGCTCGACCGCCGTCAGTCCCGGTGCCCAGCGATCCAGGGTGTCGAGCAGCGTTTGGTAAGCCTCCCACGTTTCGGGCGGCTTCAATCCGGCCGCTTTCAACAGATCGCGGCGGAAGTAACAGACGAGAACCGGTGCGACGATGGGGATCGCGACTACGGATCGCTCGCGCGAGACCACTCGCTCGCGCAGCCCTTTGAAAATGTCCTTCGTATCGAGTCCCGAGCCGCCGCCAGAATCGAGCGGCGCGAGTACTCGTTCAATCTCGCTCAGCCTGTTCAGCGGGAAGAGAACGACTCGCCCACCGGATCCGGTTTCCTGTTGAAGACTCTTCGCCAACTCGGACTCTTCTTCGTGTGAGTACTCCACAATCCGAACCGTCGCTCCCGACTGAGACGACCATTCCTGAAGCAACACGTCCCACGCGGCAGGCAGTCCGAGTGATCGAGGAATCCGCAGCTCCACCTCTTGCCCTTGGAACGGAACAGTGTTCGTCGTCGGTGTGGTACGCGGAGCAGAACCGGGACACCCGCAGAGCAGCAGGCAAACCATTGGCAAGCACAAAGCGGCAGGCACAACGCGAGCCACGAAACAGCGGGACATCGAACAGACTCCGAATCGAACACGGTCACAGAAACACAGGCCAGCAGTACGCTGAAAGGCCGCCGATTGTGGGAGCCAGGCTGCTGGCGACCACTCGAAGTCCGGCTTTTCCTAAAGCCGGACTTCCTTCGACAGGGCATCGTTCCGGCGTGAAGTCCAGCGAACAAGGCTCAGGAACTGGCTCAAAACAACTTCCCGATTTACCTTCTGGTTCCCTCCCCTCGGCGGGGAGGGTTAGGGAGGGGGGCGAGTGGCAAATCGACTGGACCATTCTCCCCCCTCCCCGGCCCTCCCCGCCGAGGGGAGGGAGGAAAGTCCAAGAACGCGGGAAGTTGTTTTGCACCGAATCCTAAGCCGGACTCACAACTCTCTAAGCCGGACTTCACGATTCTCACCCGTCATCCGTCCGGTAGAACCACGTTGCCGTGAACTGTTCCAGCGCGAAGACGGCCACGAGGAACCCGACGATCAGACCGTACATCTCCTGCCCGAGACGACCGGAGAGGACGTTGCGTTCGAGACTCGCCGGGTCTCGGCTGACGCTGTAACGACCTTCGCCGAACAATGTGTCCGTGTCCGCTTTCTCCAGCCGTGTGAAGTCGCTTTCGCGCGCCGGGAGATTCACGCTGAAGCCCGCTCGGTAATCGACCGTCTTGTTCGTCGCTTCGACCGTGTACGAACCGATCGCCGTCAGATCGTTCACGGTGAGTACCTTCGCATCGGCGGCGACATCTTGGGGCCGCTGTTTGAAGTTGGGCATTCGGACGACGACCTGCTTGAGTTGCCGCTCGCGATCCAGCGCGAGCGAAGCTTCATCACCCACGAGATAGTTGAACGAGCCGGACGCCTGCCACGACAAGTACTGTACGAGCTGATCGGCCAGGATCATGAAGCCCGCTCCGAGGTTTGTGTCGAGCAGATCGTTCCACGCAATGCCATCGACGCTCGTCGTCATCAGCACCACTCGCCCCTGACCGAGCCGCCGTTCGACCAGCGCGGCCGGTCCCGTTGAGTCACCGTACTTCGCGATCGCCGCTGAGTCGGGGAGCGGCTCAACCTTCCAATACCTCCGGATCGGGACATCTCCGAGATCCGCCAAGACGCCGTGATCGTCGAGCCGTTGCCACAACACATGTCGCGTGTTTCGCAGGTCCATCGTTTTGGCGGGCGAGAATTTTAAATCGGCTTTGAGTCTGGCGGGCATCACGGCGAGTGCGGCCTCGCGGTTGTAGGCAATCGGATCAATCACCTCCCTGCGCTGTGCGGCTCCCTGAATGGAGGTCGGTGCGCCGACGAAGACGGCCAATCCTCCACCCGCCTCTACGAATGACAGCAACTTTGTCCAGGTCGCCTCACTCGGGCTGGCGGCGTTGATGACACACAGCACATCGAACGATCCGAGGTCTTTCTCGCGCAATCGCTCGACCGTGCAGAATTCAACCCGATAGTCCGTGACCTTTTCGTCAGCGAGGAACTTGAGCACTTTGATCCAGTGCTGCGCGACCTCGGGACGTTCCGCAACGACCATCACTTTCAACGACGGGATCGTTTGAACCGTGAAGTGGCCGATGTCGTCGATGCTCAGTGGGTCCGACCCGCTCAGTCGAAGTTCACCTTGGCGGTAGCGGCCGGTCCCGCTCGGAACGGAGAAGGTCACACGGGCCTCGGCCCCCGTTTCGAGCAACATCGATTGGCGTTCGCCCTTGAAGAATTGGCCGTCTTCGTCGCGCAGAAACAACTCGACCGTTTGGTCCGGCTTGATCTTGCCGACGCCCGCGACAACGGCATCGACGCGCACGGCTCCGCCGGCGGGAACCGACTCGCGCGAGAGCTTGATGCTGTGCAACGCCACGTTGATCGGGTCGATCGTTCCCACATCAATCAGGTAGACGCCGAGCCACTTCAGACGTTCGAGTTCGTCCTTGAGCAGGCTCGACGATTCGTCTCGCCACGCCGACTTGGCGAAGTCCGTGAAGATGTAGATTTCACGCACGAACTTGTCGCGTCGCTGCTCTTCGGGGATCGCTCCTTGTTCGGCCGTCACGCGCCGACGATCGTCTTCCTGACCGAGAATAACGGAGCGAAGTCGGTCGTTCAGTGGCAATCCCGCCGCTTGAATGTCGAGTCCCTCGATGCGACTCTGCGCCGCCGTGAGGTCCACCGAGAACGCCGCTGTTGTGGACTCAGCGCTCCCGGTCACAGCGACTTTGCTGCCGCCCGGCATGCGGCTGAGATGTTCCTTGGCGAATTGGTGAGCCGCCTGCAAGCGCGTCTGGTTGCTCTGCTTGTAGGCCATGCTGGCACTGGTGTCGAACAGATAGACGGCCGCGACAGGAACCGTTTCCGAGACGCGCGGCGCGGGGTCTTTCAACTCGCGGAAGACGCGTGCCGAGTACGGCCACGCCACGCCAGCCAGTACGAGCAACAACGCCACCGCGCCGATGCCGCCGCGCAGCATCGTACGCCGCGTGAGCAACACGTTCCGCGACATGACCTGACGTTGCCACCAGGCCATCACGCCGAAGTAGGCTCCCACCGCGAGACCACCGATGATCGCCAGCGTCCCCGTCTCAAACCATGTCAGCCCGTAGTTCGCCGCCGGGAGCGAAGGGCGAGTCATCGCGAACACGATCAACGCGATGACCAAGACTCGCAGCAACAGCAGCCAGAAATGACGCAACCGCATCCGGCGCGAGTTCTGTTTCTTCCGTTGTAGGATCAGTCGCAGCGCGGGAAACACCAGCCGCTTTGGCTTCGCTCGCATCAGCAGATGCAACAGAATCGGGATCGCCACCAATCCCAGTCCGGCGAGCAATGCGGGGTTCAGGAGCGACATCAGACAGGGGAACTCGATGTGCGGGGACGTGGAGTGAATGGCTCTCCTGTCACTCCGTGACAGGAGAGCCATTTTATACCTCGCGCGGTACAGGCTGACACTAACCGGAAGCGTAAGCGAGGATGCAAAACACGTCCTCGCTTACGCTTCGGGTTAGTGTGAAATGAGCCATCCTCACCCGCGCGGCAAAAAGGTCAAACGTTCATCCCGCCGAAAAAACAGACGCGACGAACGCTTGACCGACTTTCCTGTCACGGAGCGACGGGGCTACATTAGTCGGGCACGTCAAAACAGTCCATCAGCACGCGAGGAGCCACACATGACAGACTCAGAAGCAACACCCGCCACGGAAGGAGTCCCCGGCGACGAACTGAAACGCGCCCTGAAAGCCTTCAAAAAACGACTCAAGTTGACGCGACTCGATTACGAATCGAAGCTGGGCTACGGTCCCATGACAAACGGCAGCAGCAAGTCCCTAGTCGGCATCCAGCCACCCAATCAATTCCCGCCCGAGGTCTGGCAAGAACTGGCCCGCCAAAAAAAGCTCAAGCACATCGGCCAAGGACTTTACGAACTGGTCGAAGGAGCTTGAGCCGGTTACAGCCTCGCGCGGACTTTAATGAGACATCTGAGCGGGGCGGCGTCAGCCCCCCGGTTCTTGGGCGTCAGCCCGTGTTATAGAGGGCATTTCAAAACCTGTTTTTGCCTCGAAACACTAGCCCGACGCGCAAGCGAGGGCCGGGCATTCGATGATGGTGAAGCCTTCGCTTGCGCGTCGGGCTAGTTTTGAAATGCCCCTAAGTACCGGGCTGACGCCGCCCCGCTCAGAAATGCCACACGGTGGGCCGCGTGAGGTATCTCGCTTGGCACATTCAGTTCAACACAAGGAACCACCACGTTGATTACGCGCATCACCGGCAAACTGGCTCGACTGACCAACGACGCGGCTCGCATTGAGGTCGGGGCGCTGGAGTACGAAGTCTTCATCCCCGAATTCGTCAGGCGGCAGCTTCAAGCGTTGTTGGGAAACGAGGTCTCGCTGAGAACAATCGAGTACGTCGAAGGAAATACACAGGGAGGCCGCCTCGTCCCGAGAATGATCGGGTTCCTGGCCGATGTGGAGTTGGAGTTCTTCGAGATGGTCTGTTCGGTCGATGGCATGGGCGTCAAGAAAACATTGCGGGCGATGGTCCGGCCCGTGCGTGAAGTGGCCGAGGCCATTGAGGAACAGAATCTCAAGGAGCTGAGCCTGCTCCCCGGCATCGGCCCCGCGATGAGCGAACGAATCGTCGCCAAGCTGCGTCGCAAGATGGCCAAGTTCGCACTGATGGTGGCGAAGGAATTTCCTGCCGAACCCAAGTCGGCCGAGCGAGGTGTCCTGCACGAGGCGTTTGAGGCGCTGCTCAGTCTGGGCTACAACGCAGTGGAAGCGCGCGAGAAAATCGACGCGGTCTCGGCGGGCAAGACGAAGCTCAAGTCCGTCGAAGACGTGATCTTGGCGATCTATCAGTTGGGGCGCGAGTGATTCCTTCACCAGCCCGACGCGCCAGTTTTGAAGTTGCGCTGTTGGGGATTTCAGCCCCAAAGGGGCGATGCTATGTCAGCCTCGTGGTCGAACAACTTTGTCTTGAGGGGTTCATCACTCGCCCGACGCGCCAGCGAGGGCTTCACTTTCGACAACGGTTGGCCCTCGCTGGCGCGTCGGGCTCGTTGTGGAACAACCCCGCAATCTCAAGTT
>JAYSQC010000480.1:0-7437 GCA_043721755.1 Schlesneria sp. | reverse complement strand
GACTGCCGTTCTCAACTGGCGAGAACTGGATTCATCGAACCTTTCTTCAGGAGTAATCATGTCTCAACAACCCGAACCGAGCGGCTTCGATCACGACTTTCGCAATGGCGTGAACTGGCTCTACCTGCTGGCCAATGCTCATGCGACGTGCATCACGATGTTCATCCGTCACAGCTTCGGGACCAACGTCCCCGGCTTCAGCGGACTGTTCGCCATCCTGATGATGTTGCTCGTCATGGGCGAGTCAGGCGACATCACCATGTTGTGGTTTCTGTACGCATGGCTCATCGCACTCGTCTGTCAACGGTTGCGAACTGGAATCCTCTACGCTCGCGGCCACCGAGAACACAGCGAGTACTCCGGCTGGCCGTGGCTCGCGATGCGAGTCCCGTTCACGAAGTCCGAATCGCAAGCCAAGAACCAAGAGCCATCCCTGTGCCTGCTGATCGGCTTGCTGCTCTGCCCGCTCTCACCCACAGTCGGCCTGTTCGTCATGGCGGGAATCGTCTCGCTAACCATCGTCCGCTGCCTGAACCAATACGCCATCAGCCGCCAAGTCACCGCCATGCGAGATATGCAAATCGAACAACAAGCCATGTCGGAACGAATGCGCGGCCTCCGCAAAGACTTCTGAGCATCTTCAATCTGAACCGTTTCCATCCCAACGACTGAACAGAAAGCGAAGTGACACTCATGGCCGCCAGTACCTCCAGCGTCCTCTCCGCCGAATGGCGTCGAGGTCTCAAAGACCTCCAAAACGCCGTCCTCAATCCGTTCAACGGAGTCACTCAAACTCACGAGGAGCCTGGCACGATCGCCAATCCGACTCAGCAAATGGTCACCGAGGACGTTCGCGGCGAACAGAGTTTTGAGTCGGTTCTCGATAGCTACGCCGCCCGAAACGCCCCCGCCAAAGAACAAGTCATCGAGCAGCAGCCGGAGCGATAGCACCTCCTACCACGCGAACGAGAAAACCAACTGCTGAAAGTGAGGATTTCAAATGCTCCGCGTGAAAGAGGTCGCAAAGCGATTGGCCATCTCTGCAAGTAAAGTTTACCGCTTGGTCGAAAGCGGACTTTTGTCTCACTACCGAATTGACGGAGCGATTCGAGTAAGTGAAGAACAGATTGCCGGTTTTTTGAATGCGACGAAACGAGAAGCCCGATCGTCCAACCAAACACTGCTCGGTGGTCCACGCTTGCGATTGAGGAATCTACAAATCTGACGCCATCGACTTGGATGGCGTCAGATTTGGTTTAACCGCAAGAAGATCGACACACCTACTTGGCCATTCTTGCCTTCACCAGAAGGTGTCCAGCGTCATGAGCAAGATGCTGATAATTCCTCGCCAGCATGGACGTATCCACATGGCCAGCCAGTATGGATACGGTAATCGGATCGACACCGGCCATCAGCAATCGTGTCATCCAAGCATGACGAAAGAGATACAGGCACAACTTGGGAGCGTGCTGCCGCGCCAGTCGCGACAAGTATTTCTGCTTCGCCTCGTTGGCCAGCTCTCGATCTGATTTTCGATGAGAAACGCCCTTCTCCATCCGAGTGGGCTTGAGCGTTCGAGCAATTTGTCGAATTTGAGTTTCGTCGAGAACAAACTCTTTTTGAGCAACGGCCTGTCGTCCTAACCGGTCTTGCAATCGCGTGAACTGGCAATTGACCGAATGCGGCGTCCAAGGCTTGCCATCATCCGTTCGAAAGAGCGGCCCTTGTGGGTAGGCGGCCATTTGACGTGTCGTGAGATGGAGCGCGGTATCGCTTAAGTAAACGACACGTTGACGCTTCTTACCTTTGCTGTTCTTAACCTCAAAAATCCAGCGAGAATTCTTGAGATCGACGTGCTTGGCTTCAACGATCAGGGATTCCTGCGGCCGACACCCTGACTCCCAAGATATTGTCATCAAGTCCCTGAACGCAGAACTTGGAGCATTCTTGAGAGCCAAAGCGTACTCGTCCGCAGTGATGAGGTAGTCCCGTTTTCCTCCTTGGGGTTTGTCGATGTGGGCAATGGGCGAGTGAGGAATGTGCCCCTTCTTGACCGCCCAACTCAGGCAACGCTGAACGGCGATCAAGGCACCTCGTTTTGTGCCGTCCGACCATCGCGCGTGCGAATCACACCATTGGTCCAAATGGAACGGCTTGAGGTCACAGACACGCAGATCGCCAACGTGGTCCAGAAAAGACTGAATTCGTTCCCGATACCACTTGGCAGTCTCAATCGCTCGATGCTTGCTGCACCAATCGACAAAGAGGACCGCGATGGTCTCGATGAAGTCGTCGGCAGAAACGACAGGCCGAGCCGTCTTCGGCTTTGCTTGCAACTCGTGGAACAGCCGAAATGCCTCTGCCTTTTCAGGTCCGAGGTTGACCTGCTTGCCGTCCGTTACGACGAACCAAGCCTTGCGAGACTTTCGATACCAAGGATGCGCATGACGAGCCATTGCTGAACCTTTCAACCCAAGAAGTTTGACATTCCCGAGCGAGCTGAAAGGTTCGCGGAACACCCTCGATTGTTGGCGCAATCGGGGGGTGTTTTTTTGAATTCCGTGCCACATTCCGTGCCAAGTCTCACGTGAAGCAGCGAAAAGTCAATTACGCCCGGGAGGATTCGAACCTCCGACCGACGGATTAGAAATCCGTTGCTCTATCCAGCTGAGCTACGGGCGCGCAAGTCTCTTGACTGAGCTGACGATTCCAGTTTGACGAGGCGGAGTATCGAACTGAGTTGAGTGATTTGCAAGTTGTCTGGTCCACGGTTGTCTGGTCCACATGAGTGCATGAAGACTCAATAAGAAACTGGCTCGCAATCACTTCCCGGTTTGGCAGAGTGATTCTGTGAGCGGCAAGGCGCTAGCCGCCGGTAGTTCCAACTCACCGGCGGCTAGCGCCCAGCCGCTCACGGGAAGTGATTGCGTGCCAGTTCCTAAGTTCCTCGATCATGCTTTGGGCGAGTGTCGCCGTATGTCTGAAGTGATTGCAAACACGCGAAGAGAATGCCTCAAAGAATGACGCAGGCCGGGCAAGCCGGCCTGCAAACTCAAGTCGATCTCCAATTGAGGCCGACGGGTGAGCAATCAAGTGATTGCCGTGTCAGGCGGCACCGGTGGTTCCAACCATGCGTTGGATCTTGGCCCGGCGCTCCGCGCGGCGGCGAGTACGACGGCTGGTCTCACTCGGCTTCTCATAGAACTCACGGCGACGCATCTCCTTCTTGATTCCGGAGTGCTCGACCAACTTTCGAAACCGCTTGACCGCATCGTTGACTGACTCGTTATCCCGCAACCGCAACTTGACCACACAGTCCTCCCATCAGGATTACTCAAAGTTTTTAGGGCTGATTCCGTCGGCTGACCGACTCCAACGCCGGGTGCCTCGTAAACGAACGCGGGATGATAGCGGGGGAGTTCACAACAGGGAAGTCCGCGACTTTCGGTCGTTTCCGCCGTGATTTGTCACGGAACAGGCCGGGAAAGCCGCGGCGCGGCGAGTGGGATGATGGGCTTAGAGCGGCTCCAAGTTTGGTGTCGCGGAACTCGTGAGAGTTCCAAACTGAAGTCTCACGACTTCAGCTACTTTTGCCGCTACACCCGAGATGTAACCGCACTATACCGCAGGCGGGTGAGGATGGCACATTTCACACTAACCCGAAGCGTAAGCGAGGACTGGTGTTGCCTCCTCGCTTACGCTGCGGGTGAGTGTCAGCTTCAACCGCGTGCGGTATAGATTCCAAGTTGTGCCTGTCGCGTGGAAACCGGGGTCGGGCAGGTTACAAGACTGCCCTACAAGTCTTTCAACGGGCTGTTATGAATTCGTCTGCCGCCTCTCATCGTCGTGCCATCGGCAGCTATTACACGCCGGAATGGCTGGCTCGCGCTGTCGTGGAGCGGTGTTTTGAAGAGGGCTGGTCGGGATTGCGTGGTGCAACGCGGCGAGTCATTGACCCGGCATGTGGTGACGGAGCGTTTGTGTTGGCGACTCTGGAGTTGCTGGAGCGAGTGGCCTCAAATCGGCTGGAACTTGTGCGTGAGTGTCTGTTTGGCGTCGATGCCGATCCGGCCGCGATCACTCTACTGCGCGAGCGAGTCGGGGACTGGATCAAACGCGGCTCTGACAGCACCGCCGCGACAAACGACGAGGTGCGGCGGGGCGTGGAGCGGAACTTCGTTTGCGGAAACGCGCTCCTCGGGCCGGACTGGTCGATGTCAGCGGCGGAGACCGATGCGACTGGGCCACCGCCCACGCCGATCATCGATTGGGCGGAGGCATTTCCACATGTGGCGGCAGAAGGGGGCTTCGATCTCGTCATCGGGAACCCCCCGTACAGGAGAGAACTCAACGCGAAAGCCGATTTCGATCTCATCGCCGCTTCGCCGTTGGGACGGCGTTGGCGGCGACCTCGTATGGATCTCTGGCATTACTTTTTGCATCGCGGCCTGAACCTGCTGAAGCCGGGCGGAACGATCTGCTACATCGTGAACAGCTACTGGACCGGCTCGACGGCCGCCAAACCGCTTGCGGCGAGAATGTTGGCCGAGACCACGCTGGACGAAGTGCTGTTGTTCGGCAAGACAAAACTGTTCCGCGATGTCAGTGGGCGGCACATGGTCTTCCGCGCGAGAAAGGTTCTTGATCCGAACACCGACTGCCGAATCGTCGATCTGACAAACACGCCAACAGAACAACTGGCAGACGCACTCGCTGTCCGTGGAGTTTCAATTTGGAGTCGCTCCGTTCCGCAAAGTGATCTCTGGCGCGGCGGACTGTTGCGGGTCGAGCCGATCCGCGCGGACGACGGCCTGCTTGACGGAGGGCCGTTGTTGGGAGATGTCTTCGATGTTCGGCAGGGGATTGCTGAGAACCCGCCGTTTGTGACGAAGGGACTTGCCGCCGAGTTGGGAGACATGTCGCTCGCGGGGCGCGGGGTGTTCGTGCTGACAGACATGGAAATCGCGGCGATGCGACTGTCGGCCGACGAGCAATCCTTGTTGAAGCCCTACTTCGCACTGGCATCCATCGGACGGTTCGCCCTTGCGTCGCAACCATCCCATTGGTTGCTGTACCTGACGAGACAGACGGCTCCCGCGCTGGCAGCGTTGTCCGGTCTCGCTGCGCACCTCGCTCCGTTTCGCGAGATGCTCGAACGGCGGCGTGAAGTGCGATCCGGCAGCATTGCATGGTGGCAGCTCCATTGGCCGCGAGAAGAGCGGTTGTTCACCTCGCCGCGAGTCCTGTGCGTACAGATGGGGCACGTTCCTCGCTTCGTGTTTGCTGAACGCCCAACGTTTGTGGGGTTTTCGCTGAACATCATCGCGGAGCGATCCTCGTCGCGAGGGACTTTTCCAGCGGGTGAATCGACGCCGTCGCTCTCCGCACTGTCCGCGATTTTGAACTCACGCCTCGCACAACGTTGGTTTGAATTGCACGCCAAACATCGCGGCGCGAACCTCGACATCAGCGGCACCGTCCTGAAACAGTTTCCGTTGCCTCAAGCTCATCTTCCGGAAGTCGATGCGAAACTCAGTCAACTCGCCCGCGCGTGGCCTTCCACGTCGAACGACATCCAAAACAATCACGGTGTCGCGAAGCGGGACGCTGCCGAGGCTGAATTGGAGCGGCTCGTTGGCGAGTGGTATCGCGAGGACAAATCTCACGAGACTCCGTTGGCGTAAGGCGATCGACAAGAGTTGTCTGACCTGCACCAACCCGAAGTGTGAACGTGGGCGTCGATAGACTTCGCCCTCGTTCACACTTCGGGTTGGTGTCGTCGGGTCAACCATTTCTTGCCGTTCGCCTAGCCCGGATGATTCATGAGGAACCACGAAATACTCGAAAGACACGAAATGGAAGAGAGTTGTGGTCAGAGTACCTCAGACATCGCGCGTCGTGCCGTGACGGTCACTTGAGATTCAGTACTCTCGTCCCCCCTCTTCACTTTCGTGTTTTTCGTGGTGAATCATCCGGGCTAATGGACTGTCCGGACTGACCGAACTCGCAATCACAACCACTTGGGCTGATCGCAACGACAGTGCTGAATCGGCCGAACATCCGGAGCGAAACTCCCGCCACGCGAGGCCCTTGGTTTGAAAGTGCCCCCTGTTCTTGGCATCATCCCCGCCCCTTCGCGCTCCGTCGCGAATTCGCGTTGCGAGATCCATTGCGTCTCGCAACAACTCTGTTGGCCACGAAGGGCCGTCCCGCCGATGCACCCGGTTGCATCAGCCCGCCCGTTCCCCGTGAAGCGACTTGGGTTCGCTTCCTGCCACCGGTTTTATGCAGTCGCCTTGCGGCTGAGTGTCTCCCCCCACAATTCGGCGTCGTTCCTTTGAACGACAGCCGTAATGGCGGGTTCGTTTTCGAGTGAAAGAAAGAGCGAGGGTTTTGATGGAGCAGGATTGCTTGGGCCGACATCTCATCATCGAATTGTGGGGCTGTAATAATTCCATTGACGACGCGGCGCACGTGAAGGCCGCGATGCTCGATGCCGTCAAGGCTGCCAACGCCACGCTGCTGAACATCTTTGTTCACGCATTCAGCCCACAGGGAGTCACCGGCGTGGCCGTGTTGGCGGAGTCCCATCTTTCGATTCACACTTGGCCCGAGCATGGCTATGCGGCGGCGGATGTCTACACCTGCGGTGCGACGATGAAAACCCGAGCGGCGGCGGATGTCCTCTGTGCCGCGTTTCAGGCGGCTCGCACGAACATCATGGAAGTGGTGCGAGGCGTCGCGCCGGATGAAGCACCGTGCCAGCAAGTTGCCCCTCAACCCGAGCAAGTTCGCAAAGTGACCGGATCACACTTCAAGACGACCGTCTCCCGTTTGGGTGGCGGAGTCTGAGACCCTAGTAGTGCGCATTTCAAACCAGTCCGACGCGCAAGCGAGGGCTTCACGGACGTTTCCGACAAAAGTCGAAATCAGGTGAGCCGGGCGGCGTAAGCCCCCGGATTCTTAGCTGCAATTACAACGGTCCGGGGGCTTACGCCCAATGGCACTCGCTTTCAAAAGTAGTAGGCACATTCCATGTGCCGTCAGCCTGAGAAATGCGGACGGCACATGGAATGTGCCTGCTACTTTGCCGACAAAGTGAGTGCCATTGGGCTGACGCCGCCCCGCTCAGAGGTCTCATCACTGACCGCGCGAGGTATCAATACAGCCGCCCTCGGGGATCAGGAACTTGTGCCAAGTAGTCGCGCAAATCCCCCCGAAGGGCGGTCAGCACCGCAAGAGCCTCCGTTCAAAAAAACATCCTCAGTTAAACTCCGTCCCATCCCACACGACTCGTCAACCCCTGACGGGAAAGAGCCGTGATGCGGGAGGAGACAAGGCTTGCGACTCGGCCAAGCTCTGTGCATCGTTTACTGTGCCGTCGTGTCATTGAGAATGAGAACTTTCCTGCGAGGTCCGCCGTTGCGTTCGTTGTTG
>JAYSQC010000479.1:0-10353 GCA_043721755.1 Schlesneria sp. | reverse complement strand
CAGCCTGTTGAAGAACGTAACTTGGACGCCCTCGTCCGAGTGATTTCGAGTTGAAAACGGACGGACGAGGGCGTCCATCCTACGTTTTTCAACGGGCTGCTAGGGCGGCACTCCTGCCCGTCTTCGTCCGCAAAATTGCGACGGGCCAGAGTGCCCGTCCTACCCGATCAACAGACGAGCAAGGCGCTTGGCACGATGCTTCGACTGCAACAATTTCTGGCTTGGTATCTCGGGCTGAAGGCTCCCGTTCCCGGTGAGGGGACCGCGTGGCGTTTAGATTGGCTAGTCCCCGGTCCCGCGTGGCTGATCGCCATCGGTTCGGTTGGATTGTTGACCCTCGTTGTGTGGGTCTATCTGCGTGATGGCGCGAGCTTGAGCGGCCGACAGCGTGGCGTGTTGGTCGTGCTGCGGTTGGCGGTCTTCTCGCTTGTCGTGGCGATGCTGACGGAACTCAGCCTGACCGTCGAACGAACGGGGCTGCCGAGCGTCGCGGTCATGGTCGATGTCTCCGCCAGCATGTCGCTGCGAGACCAATATCCTTCGGGTTCGCAGGCCGCGCGGATGGCGAGCGGACTCGTGCAGACACCGGGCCGCGACGGACATCGCCTCGCGCTGGCTCAAGAAGTTCTGACTCGTAACGGCGGACAGTTTCTGACTGAACTGGAACGCGAGCACCAAGTGCGGCTCTATCGGTTTGCGGACACCGCTTCACCGTTGGAGCAAATCGATCTCGCTGAACAACCCTCTTCAATGGTGTTGCCCGCCGGAGCGGAACCGCCGCTCGATGCCGTTCTCGCAGAGATCTTGGCCCTGCACGCTGATGGCGATCAGACACGCCCCGCTCCCGCCGTGAAGAAGGTTTTGAGCGACCTTCGCGGGACACCGCCAGCCGCGCTGATTCTCTTCACCGATGGAGTCGCCAGCGTTTCCGACGCCGACAAGCTCTCGACGATCGCCGATGCCGTGCGCCGCAAGGGGATTCAACTTCACGTCGTTGGCTTGGGAAGTGACGACGCGGCGAAGGACGTGCAACTGTTCGACACGCTCGTCGATGAAGTTGCGTTCGTCGGCGACCCGATGCTGTTCGCGGCGAAAGTGAAGAGCTTCGGATACGCCGGTCGCAAGCTGACGCTGAGGCTCCGCCAAGAAGGGAACTCGACGCCACTGACCTCGCAAGAAATCACGGCCCCCGCCGACGGACAGACCGTCAAGGTCGAGCTGTCGTACTCATCACCGACGGCGGGCGAATTCGACTTTGCTCTCGAAGTCGTCCCGTTGAGTGATGAAACCAATAAGCTGAACAACCTCGAAACGCGACACGTCAGCGTGCGCGAAGAAAAGATTCGCGTGCTGCTTGCGGACGGTCTGCCGCGCTACGAGTTCCGTTACTTGAAGCAACTGCTCGAACGAGACAAGTCGATCGAGTTGAGCACGCTGCTTCAGGACGCCGACCTCGAATACGCGCAGGAGGACCGAACGGCCATTCAACACTTCCCGGTCAAACGCGAAGACCTCGCGCGGTTCGATGTCCTTATCTTGGGAGATGTCTCCCCGACGCTACTCGGTCCCGCCGTGATGGAGAGCGTGCGCGACTTTGTGCGTGAGAAAGGAGGCAGCGTGGTTTTCATTGCGGGGCCGCAATCGAACCCGCTCGCGTTCGGAGGGACGCCGCTGGAAGTTCTGTTGCCGTTCAGTGTCGCCGAGGTGAAGCCACCCGCTACCGAGGTTTCAGCGTCTGACAGTTTTCATCCGGCACTAACGATCGAAGGCCAGAAGGGGAACAGCCTGTTTCGACTTGGTGACACGGAAGCCGACAGTCTGCGAATTTGGAATGGGCTACCTAATCTCTTTTGGTTGGTCGAGATTCCGAAGATCAAGCCCGGCGTCCGCGTGTTCGCCGAACATCCGCTCAAGTCGGGGACAAACGGTCGTCTGCCGGTGATCACGATGCAGCAAGTCGGCGGTGGCAAGGTGCTGTTCCACGCCACCGACGAAACGTGGCGGTGGCGATTCCGCACGGGCGACCTGCACTACGGCCGCTACTGGATTCAGGCCGTTCGTTATCTCAGTCGAGGCCGCTTGATTGGCAAGGATCGCACGGCCGAACTGAGCGTCGATCAACTGGTTTATCAGCGAGGGCAACCGGTCACGGTGCGAGTCCGCTTCGTCGATGAGAAGTTTCTCCCGACGGACGCGAGCGGTGTGACTGTGGTGATCGACCGCAAAGGTGAAGGCCGTCAGTCGGTCACACTGACTCGACTGCGCGAAGCACCGACGCTGTTTGAAGCTCAGCTTCCGCGACTGGCCGAGGGAACGTACCACGCCTCGATCACTCAGCCCGCCTTCAAAGAGGCACCGCCAGCGACCGACTTCCGTGTCGAGGCACCGCAGCGCGAACTGCAACGGCGCGGCATGGACAAGTCCGACTTGCAGCTCGCCGCGAAGCAGTCTCACGGCCGCTTCTACACGCTGGAGGATGTCGATCAACTGCCCTCGGAAATCCCGCGCGGCATCCCCGTCCCGCTGCAAACCGAAGACCCGATCCCGCTGTGGAACCGCTGGGAAGTGTTGTCACTGCTGGTCACGCTGCTCACCGGCGAATGGCTGCTGCGCAAACGTTGGAGACTGGCTTGAGTGAACGGGTCACGCAATTGGAACTTTCATTCTCCCTCCCCTCGGCGGGGAGGGCCGGGGAGGGGGGAGGATTGGCAGATCGACCGTCGCTCGCTTATCGCCCCCCTCCCTAACCCTCCCCGCCGAGGGGAGGGAACAGGAATGGAGACCGGGAAGCTATTGCGCACCCATTCCTGAGTGAACGTCCGGGACTCGCCGTCAATCGTCATCCAATTCCACCGACACCACCTCGCTGACAACGCTCCCTCGCGCGAGCAACGTCGAGATGCGGTCGCCTTGGCGAAGTTGGCCCGCGCTTCTCACAAGGTCTCCGCCTGCGAGCGTCTTCGTGAGCGAGTAGCCTCGCTCCAGCACCGCCAACGGGCTGAGGGCACTCAGCGACGCCGCGAGCGTTTCCAACTTTTGGCGAGAAGTGGTGATCGACTGTTTCACGCCGCGCTTCATTCGCGCGTCGAGTTCATCCAGCTTGAGCGACAGGTCGCGAACGCGATCGAGCGGCCGGGCGAAGCAGCGTCGGTTGGCAATCGCATCCAATCTCAAGCGGGCCTGCTGCGCCTGCCGCTTCAATGACGATTTGAGTCGCTGGTGAAGCTGCTTCAGTTCTGCGCGGACTTCGCTTTCGAGCGGCACGACCAGCTCACCCGCTTCGCTCGGCGTGAGTGCCCGTTTGTCGGCGACGAGGTCCGCGATCGTCACGTCGATCTCGTGCCCGACCGCGCTGATGACCGGAATCTTGCAGGCGTGAATCGCTCGCGCGACGACCTCTTCGTTGAAGGCCCACAAGTCTTCGAGGCTTCCGCCACCACGACCGCAGATGCAGACATCGACCTCGGGGATCAGGTGAACTTTCCGCAGCGCGGCCGCGATCTGCGGAGCGGCCTGCGGTCCCTGCACGACCACCGGAACGATGACGATGTGTGCCTTCGGCCAACGTCGCGTGATGACCTGCGTCATGTCTTGCACGGCGGCTCCGGTGGGACTCGTGATGAGGGCGATGCGGCGCGGGAACCGTGGCAGCGATCGCTTGCGGACGGGATCAAACAAACCTTCCTGTGCAAGCTTCTGCTGGAGCTGCCGGAACGCCAGTTCGAGCGGTCCGATCCCCTTGGGTTGAAGCTGATCGACCACGATCTGATAGACGCCGCGTGCCTCGTAGACCTCGATCCGCCCGGCGGCGATCACCTGCAAGCCGTCCTTCAAATCGAATCGCAATCGCTGCGCGGTGCCGCGCCACATCACCGCCTTCAACTGTGCTGAGTCATCCTTCAGCGTGAAGTAGCAGTGACCCGAACCGGCGCGCGTGAAGTTCGAGATCTCACCGCTGACCCAGACGTGCGGAAACGAGGCCTCGACAACCTCCTTCAGAACGAACGTCAGTGCGCTGACGGTCAGGACGGGGACGGTTTCAGTGTTGGCAGCGGCTGAGTTCACGAGGCAAGGGTTCCGAGTTGGTGGCTGTCGGGACTGGCTTTGTCGTCTTTCGCTCCGCGAAAGAACGTCCTTTCGCGGAGCGAAAGGCGACAGCGACTGGTTCACCGATCCGAACTGTTCTTAGAGGGGTTTTCAAAACCTGTTTTTGCCTCGAACAACTAGCCCGACGCGCAAGCGAGGGCTGGGCATTCGATGATGGCGAAGCCCTCGCTTGCGCGTCGGGCTAGTTTTGAAATGCCCTTTAATCGTTTCGCCGAGCAGCAGGCCGCGATCAAACCCCGGGCAACAACTCTCTCAGAAACTTCACGGCGCGGGCGACATCGCCGGGCCGGTCGTCTCCCTGAGTTCGTACGGCCGTGACCCAGCCGCGATAGTCCATCTCACTTAGTAAGGCGAAGACTTCCGGCCAGTCGATCGTGCCTTGTCCGACGGCCGCTTCCTGACTGCCACCGCTGAAATCGCGGAGGCCATCGCGGAGTTGAACGTGCGAGACCACCGCGTGCAGCTTGCGGAGTGCCTCGGTGGACGAGCGGCCGGTCATCGCGAAGTGAGCCGGATCGAAGTCGATGCCGAGCGGTCCCGATTTGATTTCATCGACGAGCGCCACGAGATCTTCCGCCGAGTCATCCGTCGGCGTGAGGCACAGCACCGTCCCGACGTGATTCCCGTGGCGAGCCAAGTCCGTGAGAATTTCCACGAGCAGTTGCCGCTCTTTAGATTCGCGATCTGTCGGAATGCGACCGACGCGACAGCACAGCGTTTGAGCCTTGATCGCGTACGCAAATGTCATCGCGTCTCGGAGCGCTGTGACCCGGCGATCGAGTTCCCGGCCGTCGGTCAACGGATGTGTCATCGGGAAAACGGCTCCCGCCACGAGCAGGTTGAGTTCCCCCAACCGATGCAGGAATTGCCTCCGCCCCGACTCGGTCAATCCCGACGAAGTGACTTCGCTACTGAGGTCGAACTGCACCCCTTGCACCTGCAGTTCGGAAGCCGTTTGGAGCGAAGCGGGCAGCGATTGACGAAAACACCGTGTGGCCACGGCCAAGCGAAACTGAGGCATGATGCGGGAGCGGTCTCTGAAAAGTGGACATCTGGGCTTCGTGGCGTTTAGTACGCGATGCCCCCTTTACTATCAGCCGCGTCACGGCACTGCCAGCCCTGCCCGATGCCTCGACGACGACGGAAGTCCGGCTTTTCTGAAAGCCGGACTTCTCTGTGGAGTGTGTCGTTTCAAAAAGAAGTCCGGCTAACAAAGCTAAGCCGGACTTCAGCGTTCCGTCTTCGCTCATGGCAACGCGATGGTTTTGGCCAATCCGCCATCACTGGTGGTGAGCTTCGTAGGGGCGTTCGATTTCTTCGGTTTGGCCCGGCCACCCTGTTCGGGGGTGAGGAAGTCGATCTGGACTTCGGTACCACGGCCGTCGCCGTTGCCGTTAAGGAGCGGCAGTCCACGCTTCCTTGCTGTCGAGTTGCAGGCTCAGGCCATAGTCCGTGAACGACGCGACCGCGTAGTGCCAAAGGTAGCCATCGGTCCCTTTCTGAGCTTCCAGCGCCAACACCAATTCGGGCGCTAGCCCCGGTTTGTGTCCTCCAAACCGGGGCTAGTGGTCCGCCAACTTGATCTTGAGGGGTTGACCTCGTTTAACCGCGTGGGCAACGCGGTTAAACAACGCAACCGAACAACTTAAAATTGGCGAACCACTAGCGCCCTGCGGCTGATCGGGAAGTGATTGCGACCCCGTTCCTAAGTGACGGAAACGAACTGGTACCAACGACAGTGGGCGAGAGGCGGGGCGGGCCACGCAAGTTCGAGACGCTGGCCGAGCCGAACACGAACGGTTGCATCGGCAGCAACAGTGCGGCAACCAACAGCGTCGCATCACGAGCTTGTTGCGACAGCACGGTCATGGAAAACGGCCCCTTACAAAACTGCTGTCTTTGGCTCTGCTCGCTCGCCGTAGGATGCGTGGACTTCTTCGAGTTTGAACGTTGACTCATTGAGTCAACGTTCTCGTTCTTACCTTCAAAGTAGCCTTCATCGCTCCGCGTGAAGACAGCCGTGCGCGAGTAAAACGCGGAGCCGTCAATCGACCCTTTCACGGACTCGGCTATCTTCACATGGGGCGATGAAGGTGACTTTGGTCTGAGGCGAATCCCTCGCTGGAGTCTTCGTAACGCACCGACTTCGGCTCTCAGGCCGCTTCTACTTCTTCTGGTCCTGATCCAACTCGTCCAACAGCCCACGCAGCGACCGGCGATCCTCAGCGGTCAGCCCGCGCGCTTTCACGAGACTGGTCAGCAGCGGATGAATCTCGCCCGCACACAGCTTGTCCGCCGTGTTCTGCAACCGCCGGACGATCAATTCATCGCGTTCGATCGCCGCCGAGAATTGGTGCGGCCACGCTTTGCGGTTCCGCTTCACACAGTTCTTGGCTTCGAGCCGCTCCAGCAGCTTCTGCACCGTCGCAGTGAGCGACAGCGACACCTCGGGATACAACCGTCCGACCAGATCGCGAACCGTCGCGGTCGGCTGCTCCCAAAGAACCTGCAGAATGGACAGTTCGGCGTCGGTAACGTCTTGTGGCGTGCGTGCCATCGTGGTTTCTCCGTCCTAAAAATCGGTAGGCGGTCGGGGCGGGTTGGACGGACGACAATCTACAGACGCGGCGTCTGCTACTCAAGCTCCGTTTTCAAGCTTAGGAACGGGAGCGCAATCACTTCCCGATCAGCCGCAGGGCGCTAGCCCCGGTTTGTGTCATCCAAATCGGGGCTAGTGCTTCGTCAACACTAAGTTTGGGGGTTGGTGGTCGGGTGGCCGGGGTTGGAGCGTCTTCGCGAAACCCCGGGGCTTCCTTCGTAAAGCCTCAGTCCAGCCCCGGCCACCCAACCCCAATTCTTAGCGTTGACGACGCACGAGCCCGACGCGCAAGCGAGGGCTTCACTTTCGACAACGGTTTGCCCTCGCTTGCGCGTCGGGCTCGTTGTTGAACAACCCCGCAATCTCATGTTGTCCGACCACTGGAGATGCTCTGATCGCAACTCTCTTCAATTTCGTTTCTTTCGAGTATTTCGTGGTTCCTCATGAATCATGCGGGCGAGAGAGCTGGAGGCTCACCCCACGAGGGCGGCACTTTTCTGCCGAAGCTCGACACCACATCATTCATCGGATGGGCAAAGATTAGCCCATGAATCGCCGATCTGTAACGCTGGCGGAGTCCACGAAGAGTGAATCAGCGGCAACCCCTGTTGCGACTATGCGTGTCGTGTTGGTGGTAGCAATTGAGACGGCAAATCTGCGTGTCAGGCGCTCCAAGCGCGCGATCGTTCGACCGCCCGTTGCCAGTCGGCGTAGAGCCGTTCGCGTGGGATGGCGTCCATCGTCGGAGTGAACTCTCGGTCAAGTTGCCAGTTGCGGCGCAGGTCTTCGCGATCCGACCAATAGCCGACGGCCAGTCCCGCGAGGTACGCCGCTCCCAACGCGGTCGTCTCCTGCACGACCGGGCGACGGACGCGAGCGGGCAACAAGTCCGCTTGAATCTGCATCAACAGATTGTTGGCCGAGGCACCGCCGTCCACTTGCAGTTCCGCAAGTGGGACTCCTGAGTCGCGCTGCATGGCATCGAGCACATCGCGCGTCTGACAGGCCATCGCTTCCAAGGTGGCGCGCGCAAGGTGGGCCTTTGTCGTTCCGCGAGTCAGTCCCACAATCGTTCCACGCGCGTGAGGATCCCAGTACGGTGCCCCGAGTCCCGACAGGGCCGGCACAAAGTAAACGCCGCCGTTATCGGGAACCGTCGCCGCGAGAGCTTCAATCTCGGACGCCTTCGCAATCAGGCCGAGTCCATCCCGCAGCCACTGCACCGCCGCACCCGCGATGAAGACCGAGCCTTCCAGCGCGTACGTGGTCTCATTGCCGATCTTCCACGCGACCGTCGTCAACAATCCCGATTGCGACGCGACGGGTTGCGAACCGGTGTTCATCAGCAGGAAGCAGCCGGTGCCGTACGTGTTCTTCGCGGAACCCACTTGAAAACAACACTGCCCGAACGTCGCCGCTTGCTGGTCACCCGCATCGCCCGCCAACGGGATCGAACCGCCGAACAGACTCGCATCGGTCTCACCATAAACTTCGCTCGAAGACCGCACTTCGGGGAGCATCGCACGCGGCACGTCGAGCAACCGCAACAACTCGTCGTCCCACTGACCGGTGTGAATGTTGAACAGCAGCGTCCGGCTGGCGTTGCTCGGATCAGTCACATGCAGTTTGCCTCCCGACAGCCGCCACAACAGGAACGTGTCGATCGTTCCGAACAACACGTCGCCCCGCTCGGCCCGAGTCCTCAAACCGGGGATCGTGTCGAGCAAGTGCTTGATTTTCGTCCCCGAGAAATAGGCATCCAGCACCAGTCCCGTCTTGCTCCGAAAGAGAGGCTCGGTGCCGTCGGTCTTCAGTTTCGCGCAGATGTCCGCCGTGATGCGGCTTTGCCAAACGATGGCATTCGCCACCGGACGGCCCGTCGCACGATCCCAGATGACCGTCGTCTCACGCTGGTTGGTGACGCCGATCGCCGCGATGTCACTCGCGCTGAGCTTGGCCTTTGCGAGACAGTCCTTCGCCGTCTGAAGTTGCGTCGCCCAGATCGCCTCGGCATCGTGCTCGACATGCCCCGGCTGCGGGTAAATTTGCGGAAACTCCTGCTGCGCCGACGCGATCGCTCGACCATCACGCCCGATCACCATCGACCGGCTGGAGGTCGTTCCTTGGTCCAGGGCGAGTACAAACTTGGACATCGTCTTCTCCTGTAAAATTTCGGCGGCCGCGTTCACGGCGACTCGTACTCGAAGTCTTGCAAATGTGCTGGCACCGTCGTCGGTTTTGGTAACGGCAGCGATCCAGCCGACGAAAGCAGCGGCTTCCCGAAGTCTAGGTAGTGAAAGAAAAAGGCATAGCGAACCTTTCGTTCCGACTCCTCAAGCAAATGGTGATCGTAAGGGGCTTGCCAGTTTCTCTGGGGCTGGTCCGTGACTTCCTGTGTCACCTCGTCGATATCGAATTCCATGATGTCGCCTTCAACGAGAAGTTCGATGAGGTGAACCGGTTCATCTGCTTCGATGGGATGAACGCCTACGATTTTCACTTGTGTTGTCATATTTTAACCCTCGAACTACTGGTGGTTCTCGTTTGCGCGTACGCCGTTGGCGTTGCGGTTAAACGAGGTTGATCGCACAGTCTCTTTTGTAACCTGTAAACGACGCCGGAATACAGAGCCGGGCCGACTACAAATCTCCGTGTTGTTCGCGAACGCCACTTTCGGAAAGACCTCTTCATGCTGACGAATCCCTCGTCCGTTGCGACCGGCGCGTTTCTCACCGCACCGTTTCTCACCGCGCAGTGGCGGCATTTGGTGATGCTGAACTACGAAGTCGATCCGGCCCTGCTGACGAGCCGCGTACCGCGCGGAACGGAACTCGATGTTTGGAACGGTCGCACGTTTGTGAGCCTCGTTGGCTTCCGGTTTCTCGACACGCGCGTCCTCGGGTGGCGCATCCCGTTTCATACGAATTTCGATGAGGTCAACCTGCGGTTCTATGTGCGACACCGCTCAGGCGACGAATGGCGGCGCGGCGTGGTCTTCGTCAAAGAGATCGTGCCGCGCACGGCCATCGCCCTCGTCGCGCGGTGGGCTTACAACGAACAGTACGTCGCGCTGCCAATGCGGAGCGAGATCGAGCGGCCTTCGGATTCCAACGCCGCGCGCGGGTCGATGAGTTACTCGTGGAAGTGGGCGGGCCGCTGGAGCGAACTTAGGGCACAGGTTGAGGGCGAACCCAGTCCGCTCATCGCAGGGTCCGAAGCGGAGTTCATCACCGAACACTACTGGGGCTACGCCGCGCAGCGCGATGGCTCAACGCTCGAATACCGCGTGGAACACCCTGCCTGGCGTGTCTGGCCCGCCACCGCGAGCCACTTCAACGGCGACGTGGCCACGCTCTACGGCCCCGAGTTTGTGAACATCCTGTCGAGTGCCCCCACTTCCGCCTTCGTCGCCGAGGGCTCCGAAATCATCGTCAGACAAGGCCGCCCGACACGCATCGCGTGACGGAGCCATCCATGATTTCGACTTACACCTCACGCGGTCAGTGATGAGACCTCTGAGCGGGGCGGCGTCAGCCCAATGGCACTTACTTTAGGAACGGGGTCGCAATAACTTCCCGATCAGCCGCAGGGCGCTAGCCCCGGTTTGTGTCATCCAAACCGGGGCTAGCGCCCTGCGGCTGATCGCA
>JAYSQC010000478.1:0-20818 GCA_043721755.1 Schlesneria sp. | reverse complement strand
CGACGGAGTCTCGTGCGAGAACAGCGTCCAATTGTTTCTGGCGCTGAAGAAGGCGGCGGTCCCGGCCGACCTGCACATCCTGAGCCGGGGCGAGCCACGACGGCTGACGATCGGCCGTCGGCGTGCGGTACTTCAGCACGAAGGCCGACACACCGAGCGTGTTCAACCAGGCCGCCACTTCGGTCCCTTCCTTGTCCCACGCCAAGATGCGATAGCCGCCGCCAGGACAGATCACGACCGAAGTTCCGTTCCGCTTCTCAACCGGTGACAAGAACACTGACATCGTGGGCGAACTGATGTTGGTCACGCGCGTGGTGGGCGGTTCTTCACCGGGCTTCGGTGGTTGAACCACCTCTGGCCCGAGATCCGTCATCTCACCCGGTGCCTTTCCCGACCAGACGTGAATCACGGATGTCGGCTCAGCCGCCCATGCGATTCTGGCCGAGACCATCAGCAGCCCGACCATGCCGATCCGAACCCAGTTGCGAGTTGACCTGCCCACGTTGCTGCTCCTGTGTGAGTGTTGATCGAGTGCTTCATTCGCACGCGGAGTGGGTTGAGACCTTGGCGAGCGGCGAGCGATTGCAGCTCCCTCGTAGGATGGACGCCTCGTCCGTCCGAGTGCATTTCAAAACTAGCCTCTGTTTTGAAACTCGCCCCATCGGGCTTGTCCCGGTGGAATCAGGTCTTTGCACTACTGATGATTGCCACATAAACACCGACGTAGCGCAAAGACCTGATTTCCACCGAGGCAAGCGCGGTGAAGTCTCAGCAACGATCCCGAATTGCATCGACTGCTGGAACCCCTCGAACGACGACGCGGCTCATGTCCCCATCGGTCGCATTGATGCCCGCGCGGGACGAGCGGCTTATGACTATTTGGTCGCCGCCACCCGAGCCGCCTTGCGCGGCGAGATCGATGCGATCACGACCGCGCCGCTCAACAAGGCGGCGCTCCACGCGGCGGGTCTCAATTACCCCGGCCACACAGAAATCCTGGCCGACGAATGCGGCGTGCGCGAGTTCGCGATGATGCTCTACCTCCCGCCGGGTGAACCGTTGCGAGGCCCGTTTGGATTGGGTGTCGCCCACGTCACATTGCACACGTCGATCAAGAGCGTCCCCGGTTTGCTGACGACTCCGCACATCGAAGAAACGATCCATCTGATCGACCGCTTCTTGAAACGAGTCGGCTGTGTCTCGCCGCGTGTGGGTGTCTGCGCTTTGAATCCTCACGCGGGGGAAGAGGGCTTGTTTGGCGATGAGGAAGCCACACTGATCGCCCCCGCCGTCGAAGCCGCGCGTCTTGCGGGAGTCCTCGCGTCGGGGCCGATTCCCGCCGACGCACTGCTCCGCCGCGCGGTCCACGGTGAGTTCGACGGCGTCGCCGCGATGTATCACGATCAGGGCCACATCGCCCTCAAGCTGATCGGCTTTGAGCGAGCGGTCAACGTGACGCTCGGTCTGCCCATCGTTCGTACCAGCCCCAGTCACGGCACCGCGTTCGACATCGCTTGGCAAGGCCACGCACGAGCGGATGGTTTCATTGAAGCGGTCCGAACCGCAGCCATGCTCGCAACGCATGCGGACACGCGATCGACGCCTACCTGATGCCGCGTACCCGAGTCCGTTGATTGAGGTGACCGACCAGCACTTCGCCCAAGTCATGGCTCGTATCGATGGGGACTCGCTCAATCTTGTTACGCCGGCAGATGTCATCGAGAGCCGTCTCGTACCGGCTCACGGCGTCGAGATAGCCTCGGCGGATGTCCTCGGTCTGCGTCAGGTATTCGCTCACTTCTTCGAGACCGAGGAACTTCACCATCCCCTCGAACTCGAACGTCCGCTCGTGGTGATGCAGGACGTGGAACAGCACGACTTCGTGGCGGTGGTAACGCATCCGTTGCAGGGCACCTTCGAGAGCCTCCATGTCCGTAAAGAAGTCGCTGAAAATCATCACGATCTCACGGCGGCCCATCCGCCCTGTCAGCTCGGTCAGGCACTCGGCCATGTTCGTTTTCTCGACCGGTTCGAGTTCATCGAGATGGTGCGTCATCCGGTGAATCTGCGACAACGAATTGCTCGGTGGAATGTAGCCCCGCACGCGGTCATCGAACGTGGCGAGCGACACCTTGTCGCTCTGATTCACGATCGAATAGCCCAGCGTCGTCGCGGCCTGAGCCGCATAGAGCAGCTTCTGCTGTCGATCGTCCCCGTACCGCATCGACGCACTGACATCGAGCAGCAGGTGGCAGACGAAGTTCGTCTCCATCTCATACTGCTTGATCGAGAGCCGATCCCGCTTGTAATACAGCCGCCAGTCGATGTGCTTCGGATCGTCGCCGACCACGTAATCACGGTGCCCGGCAAACTCGACGGCAAACCCCGACAGCGGCGACTTGTGCGCCCCGGCCAAATTGCCAAGCACGAGCCCGCGCGGCTCGACAGTCCGGTCGGCGACGCGGCTCAAAACTTCGGGGTTGAGATAACGGGAGAGGACGCTCGCAGTCACGATCAGTTCCAGTCATGAAGTTGCTGTCGGCCATCACAAGTTGGCGGGATCAATCCCCAGTTCACGTAGCTTGGCCGCGAGAAGTTCGTTCTGCCGACTCACGGCATCCGCCCGCTCACGCTCGGCCTCGGCCCGCTGCCACTCGGCCTTCGCCTGCTGGCTCGCCAAGTCAGCCGCTTCTTTCAATTCAACACTGTGCGTTTCGGACCAGCGGAGTTGTTGGACAACATCGACATAGGGCTGAAACCGACGCCCATCCGGCCCGTACAACTCCAGCGACTTGCCATCTAACTCGAACCGCGTTGCCAACCGAGGGCTGATCCACCCGCGCATCTTGGGGATGCGTGCGAGGCTTCCGGCCGAACGCTGATAGCCCTTCAGTTCACCGTCGTCCGGATCGTAAACGTAGTACTCCTCCACGCCGTGACGGCCGTACCACGCGAGCTTCTGGTCCATCTCCGTCTTGGTGTTGCTGGGCGACATGATCTCGAAGACGACTTGAGGAGCGATGTCACCCTCGACCCACTGGAGGTACGAACCTCGCCTCCCCTTGGGACGCCCGAACGCGACCAACACATCCGGCGCGGTGACGACCTTGTTATTCCCCTCTTCGGGATACCAGAACAAATCTCCCGCGATGAAGACATCCGGCCGCTCTGCAAGCATAGCCTCCAAGCCCAGCTTGATCAGCGTGATGTAGTCGAATTGCTCCGTGTTCTCCGCCATCGGCTTCCCGTCACTTTCCGGATAGACGACCGGCCTCCGTGTGGGGGGCAACGTCGCGATACTCATGGGAACCTCCTCGAACGTTTTGCCTCGCGCGACGACAATTCGTCGTCACCGCTGATTCGCACGGATAGAGCTTACTGAGCAACCGAACCGCCGAGAACACTTCGCAGCCCGTAGGATGGACGCCCTCGTCCGTCCGTTTCTTCACGACAAGTTGCTGAGGCGGGGCATCGATGTCCCCGCAACTTGTCGTGAACACAACGCCAACCGACTTCACGCTGGCTGCACATACTTCTTGTCCGCTGGAGTCTTCTCCATCAACATGCCGATCAGCTTCTCGCTGTTCACGTCGGCCGCTTGAGCCGCGTAGTTCGGCGCGATGCGATGGCGGAGCGCGCCCTTGGCCACGGCTTGCACGTCGCCGACGGTCGCGTGATAGCGACCGTAGAGGATCGCTCGCGCCTTGGCACAGGTGACGAGAGTCAGCACGCCGCGCGGGCCGGCTCCCCAGTTGACCCACTTGTTGACGAAGTCGGGAGCTTCCACCGCTCCCGGTCGCGACGCGCGGACCAGCGCGTGCGCATAGCCCAGCACCTGATCGCTGACCGGCACGCGCTGGACCAGCTTTTGATACGTGATGATGTCGTCGCCGTGCATCGAGGTTTCGATGGTCCCCATCTGGCCGGTCGTCACGCGGCGGGCGATTTCCCATTCATCGGCCGCCGTCGGATAATCGACGCGAATGTGCAGCAGGAACCGGTCGAGCTGGGCTTCGGGCAGCGGATACGTCCCCTCCTGTTCGAGCGGGTTCTGAGTCGCCAGCACGAAGAAGGGATCGGGCAGCTTGTGAATCTTGCCGCCCGCCGACACCTGCCGCTCCTGCATCGCTTCGAGCATCGCCGCCTGCGTCTTGGGGGGCGTGCGGTTGATCTCGTCCGCGAGGATCATGTTCGCGAACAGCGGGCCGGGGAGAAACTTGTACTCGCGGTTGTGAGTTTCCATGTTCTCCTGAATCACGTCGGTCCCGGTGACATCGCTCGGCATCAGGTCGGGCGTGAATTGAATGCGTTTGAACGACAGGTGCAGCGCCTGCGCGAGCGAACTCACGAGTAGCGTCTTCGCCAGTCCAGGCACCCCTTCCAGCAGCGCATGCCCGCGGGAGAAGACCGCGATCAGCACTTGCTCGATCACCTCATTCTGGCCGACGATCACCTTGGCCAGTTCGTCGCGGA
Organism: Schlesneria sp.; assembly: GCA_043721755.1. Lineage (GTDB taxonomy): Bacteria > Planctomycetota > Planctomycetia > Planctomycetales > Planctomycetaceae > Schlesneria. The sequence goes on along the minus strand of JAYSQC010000478.1, from coordinate 16,345 downwards.
GCTTGTTGTACGCCTGCTCGCACTTCTGCACGGCAGCCACATCGTCGGGAGAAAGATTGTCGGTCGTCATGGGTTGGTCTCGAAAGGTTGAAGGTCGTTTGTTGAAGGTTGATGGTCAGAGTTTGTTGGCTTTGTGTCTTCTCTTGGCTACTGCCTTGTCCCCTCGCCCCCGTCTTCGGGGGAGAGGGTTAGGGTGAGGGGGCTTTCGTCTTCGCTCCCGCTGACGGCGTCGCAAACAACTCGCGGTCCGCACAGTGAAAACCGGGAGCGACATCTTCGCCGTCAAGTTTGTCGTCGAGGCCAAGATCGCGCACCGTCCCATCCAGCCGGTGAACGCGGACTGATTCGGATTGCGGATCGATGACCCACACCAACCGAACGCCCGCTTGGAGGTATTCGTCCACCTTGGCTTCGACCACCGAATCACGGTCGTTGGGAGAATTGACCTCGACCACCAAATCGGGCACGACTTCGCAATGGCCGGTCGGAAGTCGTCCCGCCGCAATGCGACCGGAGGCGATGTACGAGACATCCGGCTTACGCACTCGATCGGGATCGTCAGGGATCGACTCGCCGAAGCAGCGATAACCCGCACTCGATCCATTCACCCAGCCGCCATGCTGACGACAGTAGCCACCAAGAAACCAAAGGAGATTGGTGCCGATCCATTCCGATTCCCAACCCATGTCTTTCTCCACCAGTTCGCCGTGAACCAGCTCGAACCGCTTGCCGTCTCGCAGGGCCAGCAAGTCGTCCGCCGTGATCGGCGGATGTTCAACAATCGCGCTCATCGCTCTGTCTCCCCGTCTGGGCAGCGGCTGATCTGCCTGTGACGGTTTTTCAGGAAGTGAAACTCGCGGGCAGGTCAGTCACCCGCCTGCACATTCAATCCACGCTTTCAAAGTATTTCCGCAACCGCTCCTCATAAGCACGCGGCGGTTTCTGACCGGCTCCCGCGCGGATCGACTTGCGAAGTTCCGGCGGCAGCTTGGCAAACCAGGGTTCGTCCTTGAGTTGTCTCGCCAGCACACCCTCCTCCGGTTCGCGGCCCTTCGTCGATTTGTTGTCGGCCACATCGGTCCCTTCCGGCTGCTTCTCGATCTTGCCGTCTTTCACCTTTTGGTTGGTGGTCGGAGCGCCGTCCTTCTTCGCCAGTTTGGATGAGTTCGATGGCTGGCCGGGCTGCGGCTGACCTTCCTGACTCTCCGACGGTTGCGGCTGACTCGGTTGGCCTGGTTGAGCGGGTTGACCATTCGGCCTCTGTTGAGCCAGCGGCAACTGAGCCTGACTGAGCGCCTGCTGCATCGCCTGTTGAGCCTTCTCACCGGCGATCATCTGCGCAGTCACTTTTGGCGACTGCGGGACGAAGCCCGTGCCGAGTTGCCCGGGATTCGCGGCGGGTTTTCCTTGTCCAGGCTGTCCCGGCATCGGTTGACCTTCGCCCGGTTGACCACCTTCCGCCGGTACCGGCTGGCCTTCACCAGGGGGCTGCCCCTCGGCAGGCAGCGGTTGTCCTTCGGCAGCTCCTTCGGGAAGAGGCTCACCCGCAGCCAACGCTTCGGCCAGCATGGCTGCGGCTTCCACCGCCGGCAGATTCGAGGCCATTTCCAGCGCTTCACGCAGTGGTTGGTTGGCGACTTCGGTTTGACCCGACAGTTCAACCGCTCCCTGTCCAGTAGCCTCTTGAGCATCGGCGAAGGCGTTCTGCGCTTCGTTCAACTTCTGCGCGGCCGACTGTTCCGCCGGAGTCGGCGTGTCACCCGCTTCGCCTGCAAGTTGTTCAAGCTTCGCCCCCTGGTCGGCGATCATCTCAGCAGCGGCCTGCTGATCGGTAGCGAGATTCGCGATCGACTCGGCGATCGCCTGGTCTCGCTTGACCTCTTGTTCCTTCGCGGCGAGGTCAGCAGCGGCTCGTTCGAGCGCCATCTCGGCGGTGTTCGCGGCCGCTTCGAGTTGCTGCGGCGAGTCGCCCGCTGCGGCTCCCATCTCGGCCGCTTCAGCGGCGGCATCGACGGCTTCGGCAGCAGCGGGATCGGCCTTCGCAACCTGATCGGCCAGTGCCTCGGCTTGCTTCCCCTGTTCGGCCAAGGCTTTGGCCTGTTCGGTCGCCGCGTTCTTGATCGCTTCGTCGAGTTTTTTGCCTGCATCCTTCAAGGCTTCGGCCGCCTTGGCCTGAGCCGCCGGAGCCCCTTCGGGGTTCGTTGCGAAAGCTTGCTGTGCATCTTCTGTCGCACTCGCCGCCGGTTCGAGAGCCTGTCCCGCTTCGGGGGTGACTTCGGCCGCCATCTCCTGAGCCGCTTCAGCGGCATCAGCCGCCTTGGCTTGAGCCTTCGCATCGGGCTTCGCGGTCGGAGCCGCTTCCATCGCGGCGGTCGCTTCCGCCTGAGCGAGTTCCATCGCCTTGTCGAGTGCCGCTTCGGCCGCGTCGCGCGACGCCTCGGCCGCAGCCTTGTCGCCGTCGAGTTGTTGCTTGGCCGCTTCGGCAGCGGCTTGTTGAGCCTGCTCCAACGCCTTCGCCAGCGCGTCGGGTTTCCCCTCGGCCTTGGCCTTCGCAGCTTCGGGCCGTTTGGCGGCGGTTTCGGCGGCGGCTTGAGCCTTCTCGGCCACTTCCTCCTGCTTGGTCGCGGCCTTCAGTTCGGAGCCTTCTCCCGATTCGGCCGCGTCGGCGGCGGCATCGGCCGCGTCCTGAGCTTCCATCGCCTCGGCGATCTGGTTCGCGAGTTCCATCGCCTCAGCCGCTTCGGGCTTGCCCTGCGCCTTGGCCTGTTCCTGCATCGCCTCTTGCAACTTGTCCTTGGCCGCTTCGAGCTTGGCTGTCTTCTCGTTGTCCGGGATCGCGTCGATCGCCTTTTCCACCGCTTCGCGCGCGTCGGTCAACTCCTTCGCCTGAGCTTCACTCGCCTTGGCGAGTTCCTTCGCGGTTGCGGCGATCTCCTTGCGAATCCCCTTCGCAGCCTCGGCCAACTTCTGAGCGGACTCTTTCGCGTCATTGGCCGCGTCCATCGCAGCGGCTTGTGGATCGGCAGCCTTCTGATCGGCGACGGCCTGCAAGTCCGCACCCGACTCCATTGCCTCGGCCGCTCCCTCGGCGGCGTCCTTCGCCGCTTCGGGTGCCGTCTGAGCCAACGCCTCGGCGATCTTTTCTGCGATCTCCTTCACATCGGCCTGACGTTCGGCCAGTTCCTTTGCGTCCTTTGCCGTCTCAGCCTTCTCTTCGGCGGTCGCATCCTTCTGAGCAACGGCCTCGGCGAGTTCGGTCGCCTCCGCCGCGATGGCCTTCTCTTCCGCAGCGGCTCGTTCGAGCACTTCGGCAGCCCGCGCGAGTTCACCGATTTTCACGGCCGCTTCCTGTCGCTTCGTGTCGGCGATCGCCGCATCGACCGTGTCCCTCGCCCGTTCGAGCGCATCCTGAGCCTTGTCGAGCGCCTTTTCTTCGAGAGCCGTGGCCTTCTCGGGCTTGGCTTCGGCGAGATTCTTCTCGGCCTCCTTCGCGGCAGCAGTCGCTTCGGCGAGAGCCTCTTCCACGGCGGGCGGAAGCTCGTGCTTGTCGGCTGCGGCCTGAACCGTCTCCGCGACCGCCTTCTCTTCCGGCGCGGCAGCTTGAGCGTTCTGCTCGGCCTTCGTTTCGGCGGCGTCCTGCTTCTTCTGAGCCTCGGCCAGCGCCTGCTTTGTCTCCTCCAGCGCCTTCACCGCCTGAGTCAGCTCCGCCGCCGACTTGGCCTGCGAATCGGACTTGGCCTGATCCTTGAGGGCCTTCTCCAGCGCGGCCAGGTTTCCAAGCACCTTGTTCTGGTCGGCCTGTGCGTCCTCGGGCTTGTTGTCGAGCAGATCGGCCGCCGCATCGAGAGCCGCCGTTTCCGCCTGTTCGATCAACGCCTCAGCCTTCACGTTTTCCTTGATGAACTCCTGAAGAGAAGCAATCTCCTGCTGGAGCTTCGCCTGCGCTTCGACCAGTTCCTGCGACGGCTTCTGAGTTTCGTCGAGTTTCTTGGTTTCTTCCTTCAGCGCCTTCTGCTTCTCTGCGAGAGCGCGGACCTTGTCGATCGTCTGCATCTTCTCGGAGTTGAGCGCTCCCTGCGTCCGCTCGATCACTTTCAGCAGGTCGCGTAAACCCTTGATGACTTTGTCCTGATGCTCGACCGCCAAGTCATACTTCACCGATTGGAGCGTACTTCCCGCGCCATCGAGGTGCTTGCCCACATCGCCCGCCTTCAAAATCCGCAACCCGTCGGCCGCCGTCGCCGCCAGCAGACCGCTCCACGACTTCATGTCCACCAGCGTATCGACCAGATGCAGGAACAGTTCCTTCACGTCGCGCTGGTCTTCGATCGCCTTGAGCGTCAGCGCCTCCTGCCGCGTCTTCGGCTCGGCGGGGAGCGATTTCGTGGCGACTTGCACGGTGGTCTGAATCCGAATCAGTCGCCGCACTTGCTCGGCCAACTCGGCAATTTTCAGCCGCTTCATCAGGTTCTGCCGCTCGATGGCAAGCTGCCGGACGACGGTTCGGATCTGTAGACGAGCCTCGACGAACGCCGCCTCCCGCTTGTCTTGCGGCATCCGCTGCGCTTCGGCCAGCAGATCGACGATCTTCGACATTTCGTTGTCCACGAGATGGTTGAGGCTCCCACGCATCAGCTTGATGTCGCGGTAGATTTCCTCGCCGGAGAGGCCGTTCTCGTCGAGCTGCCGAAGCTGCACGTCGAGCACTCCCCCAAGCAGATCGCGCGTCATCGTCCGCGCCCGCTGCTGGTCCTCCTGCTTCCGCTGAAGAGCCTCGGGCTCGAGTACCTGAGCCATCACCGGCCCGCCCATCAAGCACATCCAGCCGACCAGCACAACAACTCGCCCAAAGGTCGCGGTCATGATCGATCTCCTCGAACAATTGATCCACTCGGTTCGACGCCAACCAAATCTGTTTGAACCACGAAACACACGAAAGGCACGAAAATCGGAACAGGTGAGCCGGGCGGCGTCAGCCCGCTGGCACTCACTTTGGGATGTAGCTGAAGTCGTCAGACTTCAGATGATCGTCAAAGCTGGCTGAATTCTTACGAATTCAGCTACGTCGCCCAGAACGTCATTTTGAAATTCGCTCAAAGTGAGTGCCAGTGGGCTGACGCCGCCCGGCTCACCTGAATTGTTCCTTCTTCTTTCGTGCCTTTCGAGTATTTCGTGGTTCCCAATCCGTCACTTCTTCTCGCCGCCAATCCCCAGCTCACGCCGCAGGATTTCGTCCAACTGTTTGGCCGTCTTTTTATCTTCGTCGCCCGTCTGGACGAGGATACCGTTGAGGTCGGTCACGCTGAACGTGATCGGTTCACCGAGTCCCTTCTGGCCGGTGAGGTCGCCACGCCAATCGGTCACCTCCAGCGTGACCTTCACTTCGTCCCCCTTCATCAACTCGTAGGGCGACAGCGGGACGGCCACCTGTCCGCGCAGGATCGTCTGCGGCTGATCCGCCGCCGCGATCGTCTTCGACACCACTTCATGCTGCGACGTGCGACCGTCTTCGCGCGAGATGTGAATGACCGCCACAATCTTCGCCACGCCAAAGTCGTCTCCGGCGGCGTAGTCCAGCTTGGGCAACGCGGTCGGCAACACGAACCTCGTCACGGCGGTGGCCACCACGCGTGGCAACCGATCCGGCTTGAGACGAATCTGTCCCGAGATCGGCGACTCCAGTGACAGACCGTCCTCGTCGATGACCTGTACGTCGTACTTGAGCGGCTCGCGAATCGAATCGAACGGTGTACCGGGTGGAAGAGTCCACTCTGTCGTGGTCGCGGGCAGCCCGCCTACGACGGTCTTCGCGACTTTGACAAGCGGCACAGGCGAGCCGCCCGTGCCCACGGTGAGGCTCGCCGACTTGAGCGGCTTGTTCGAGCAGACCAGCTTCAACTTCGCGACCGAACCCTCGATGACCGCCAACTGGCGCGAGCCGCCGTCGGTTTCACCCGGCTTCATCGCCGATGCCGCGTACTTCGGCGGCTCAATCTCCCACGCGAGGTCCACCAGCGGCAGCGGCACGATGACCACTTCGGCCTGATCCGACACGGCATCGCCGAAATGAAAACGCACGCGAAACGAATCGGCGACATGCGAGATCTCCCCCGCAAACGTGGCGGCTTCCGGCGCGGTCGCATTCAGATCGACACGGTTCACGGCGTCGGTATTCACTCCCGACAACTGCACGAAGCCCGCACGAGGCACCTCGCCACCGCACGTCACCGCGACTTCAATTTTCTGGCCGTAGGGAACGCGCACGCGCGGCGTCTCCATCGAATGGAACACCGGAACCGGCTGGCCGTTCACGGCGATCGACTGAATCTGTGTCTTCGTCGGATAGTGAGCCGAACCGAGCAGGAAGCGATTCCAGAACGCGGTGGCATGTCCGGGGAAGGCGAGTGCCGCGCCCAAGACCACGACCAGCGTGATGCCCAGAACCGTCGCGCGTTGCGGCAGCGGGCGGTACGAAAAACCTTCAAACACGTTGAGCGACGGACTGAACTCGGCGACGTAATCGACGACCGCCTGTTGCAGCCGCGCCGAACCCCAAGTCGGCGCGTGAGGCCCCTCGAACTGAATCGCCGCGACCAGATCGCTGTCGATCTTGTGGTGCTGTTCGACAATCAGCGCAACATCCTGTTCGGACTCGCGCACCTTCACGAGCGGCCACGCGAACCGTTTGACCGCCCATGTTCCACCCGCGATCCACGCCAGCAACGACACGGCACGCAGGCCCACCGGCAGGTTGAACGACCAGTCGCACAGAAACGCCGCGACGAGCAGCCACAGCGCCACGGCGAGCGGTCCGCACAGCGCGCTCCCCCACCGCACAGCGGCCCGTTTCTGCCGCAGGCGGCCCAGTTGAGATCGAAGTGTGGCGAGTTTGGTTTGCATTGGTTCTCAGGTTCGCGTTGGCTCTCAGCCCCGGAGGGGCGGCATACGGTAGCCCACGGCGTCAGCCGTGGGATTGATGTTGTTTCAGGACACAAGCCCCGGAGGGGCGAGATATTGTCACAGGCAGTTGATTAGATTTGTCCAGAGGATTCCTTCGTCCACGATCACACAGATTTCAATGTCTTTTGAAGAGATGTCGCCCCTCCGGGGCTTTGTCTCCATTTGGGTTGCCTAACCCACGGCTGACGCCGTGGGCTACCGTATGCCGCCTCTCCGAGGCTGAATACAAAAAACATTCCTCACGCCAAGTTCACCAGTTTCCTCACGAACCATTCCACCATTAGCAAGCTGATCACCGACGCGAACGTCAGCCAGGTGCTCCAGAGTGGAAAAATTTCCACGCTGGTTTCCCTCAGGCGCGGCGGGGCGAAGTCGTCAGGGAAGCGGTCCACGTCGAGCAGTTCATACGCCTTGCCGCCCGTTTCGGCGGCGATGTTTTTTTGTAATGAAACATTTCTCACCGGGTTGCGTCGCTCGACCGAGACGTTGGCCACGTCGAAGTTGATCTCGGCGACTTCATTCGCGATCGGGTCGCTGACCCGCAGACGGTACTCGCCCCCGCTGAAGACCGGCACGCGCGTCTCGAACACGCCGGGCCTCAGTTGCGGAACGCTGAATATCTGCGAGCGGCTGCCGTCGGAGTCGCGATCCGGGCGGATCAACTCCGCCGTCAGACGCCGATCGGGGATGTCCTTCTCGTCGAGCGGATGGAACTCCTTGTCGTAGGCTTCGACCGTGATGAACACCTGATCGTCCGAGCGGTACTGCTGGCGATCGGTCCTCACCACGAACCGCTTGTGACTGCCGAGGGCATGACTCAGGCCGAGGCGATGAATGAGCTGGCCCCAGAACTGGCGGTAGTACTCCTCACCGTAGATGCGCCGCAGCCGCCACATCTCGTTGAAGCCGACGTACACGACTTCGCCGCGACCATACTGCCGCACGGCGATCAACGGTTGAGGCGTCTTGCCGTCAACGCACATGTCCGTCGGATGCTCGGCGAGAACCTGAGTCCCCTTGGCCTCGATCCGCCGGACCGGCTGATACCACGGCAGCTTGCCGAGGTTGTTCCAACCCTTGAGGTTCTCCTGATCGGTCTGCCCGAGCCGCATGAAGTCGAACTGTGCGGCGACCGGTGTCAGGGTGAGGCGAAACTCCTTGTCATCGCGCCGCTTCGCATCAGGATCGACGACGACGGGCAGCATGTCGGCCAGAGGTGTCTCGGCCAGTTGACCCGGTCCAAACCGCGGCCCGGCCATCACGACGAGGCCCCCGCCGAACTGGCTCACAAATTCCTTGGTCATCTCACAGAAACGCGTGCTGAGCGCGGTCGCCGGCATGTCGCCCAAGAAAATCACATCGTTCTCGAAGAACTGACTGCGCGGCAGCGTGAGGTTGGGCAGAAAGAGTTCGTTCGTCTCGCGCACAATCGGATCGGCCGAGCGGATAAACGTCCGAAAGCCGCGCGCGCCGACCAGCTTGTCGCGGTGAAAGACCTCTTTGACGAAGCGCCATTCCCACGTCGGCTCGTACTCGACATACATCAGCCGCAGGAAGTCGTCGATGATTTTGACTTCGCGTTCGGCTTTGTTGTTCTGCGTGACGACTTCCCCTTCGACGGGATCGACCTCGGCGGTGAACAGGAACCGGCCGGTCGCTTCGGGCGTGTACGGGAACTCGACCGGTGCGCTGGAGCCGGTGATCGTGACGGTCTTCTCTCCGACGAGCGTTCGCACCGCTTCGCCGCTCGTCTGCTCGCCCGGTTGGTGAGCGAACAATTTCACGTGGACCGAAGCGTTCTCCAACTCGCGCTGCCGAACCGTGACGCTGATCGTGGACGATTCGGCCTTCTTCATCGTGGGCGGGGCGAGCAGATCGACGCTCAGATCGACTGCCGTCAGCGGCCCGATGCCGACCGTGAACACGGGCACGCCTAGTTTCTTGGCCGCCGCGAGCGGAGCCGTCCCCGCGTTCTGATCGAAATCGCTGAGGACGAGGACTCCCGCGAGGTTGTCGGTCGCGTGCTTGCGGGCCAGATCTTCAAAGGCGTCTCCCAGCGCCGTCACAGTCCCCGTCGTCTGCCACTCATCGGCGAGCGTTTTTCCGGAGACCGACGTTTTATCTTCCGAGTCGCCGCGCGCCTGGTTCGAGTTCAGCGACTGCACGCCCTCCCCGTCTCCGAAAACAAACGAACGCAACCGAAAAGTTTTCGTGAGCCGTTCGACGAGGTTCTTGTCCTTCTTCGCCAGCAGCGCCCGCGCATAGTCGGCTCGCGCGGGCCGCTCGCCCTCCTTCGGAGCGTGCGTCGCCTGATAGCCGCTCAGATCGACCACCTTCGCGAGACTCGTGCGTTCGTCCTCGGGCAGTTCGTCGGGGATCGACATGCTGTCGCTCCCGTCGAGCACCACCCACAGCACCGGCTTCGGCTGACTGACAAACGTCAGTTCGAGTGTCGGGTCGGAGAGAATCAACAGCAACAAACAGAGGGCCACCGCGCGCAGAGTCGCCAGCGCGAAGCGAGTCGGCCGATGTCCCCGCGCCTGCCAGCGGAGATAGAACCAGAACGACAGCGCCACCAACCCGACGCAACCAAACGCCACAAGCGCCGGCGACGAATGCGCCCACGCCGAACCAAACGACACCCGCGCCGCGTCGATCCGCGACACATCGTCGTAGCCCAGCAAGCGACCAATCATCGTCGTCCAGTTCATCAGTCAGTCCAATCAGGATTTTGAACCACGAAATACTCGAAAGGCACGAAAAGGAAGCGGAAGAGTTTGAACCACGAATCTCACGAATAGCACGAATCTGAAGTGAGAAGAGAAGAGATCAGAGTGGGGAGAAGCGAAAGAAGACCAGACCTGTACCGCACTGCTTCTGACATTCTTCTGCCTGTCTCCTCCTCTTTTTCCTCTGCCTTTAGATTCGTGCTATTCGTGGTTCCCAAGTCTTCGCCTTCGCCTGCTCTTCATTTCGTGTCTTTCGCGTATTTCGTGGTCCCACTCTTCAATTCTTCTTCCCGAAAATCGGCCAAGCCAGCACGAGTTGCTCCAGCAGCAGGCAACCGAGCACGCACCAACAAAGCAACTTCCACAGGTCTTGTCCGCGGCGCGTGCCGCCTTCAACGCGGATCGGTTCGTCGGCGGTGAGGACTCGCGCGTGATCGTGGCCCAGCTTTTGTTGCAGGTCGGCGACCGAGACCGCCGTGAGGTTCGATTCGCTCGCCGCGCCATTCACGGCCAGCGGGATGTCGTCGAGTCGGTTCGAGGCCGAGCCGGGGGCCAGCGTTTCGGTTTGCTCGGCCGAGATCGTGTACGTTCCCGCCAGTACCGGACGGCGCACCGTCACGCCGGAGACGTTCGGACCGAGGGCGTCGATGTTGAGTGGCTCGCGCGAACCCGAGGGGCGAACGACGGTGAGTCGCGTGTCGGCGCGACGCTCGACCGGCAGCGTGATCTTTTGTCCAGCCAAATAATTCCGCGCGGGCAGCGTGCCCTCCATCAACTGGCAGAACGCGCGGTGGTACAGGTACATCGCTCCCGAACCGCGCATCAGGTTCCAGTTGGAGGTGACACCGCTGGTGAACATCACGACGCGACCGGCTCCGGTGCGACGCTCGATCGCGAACGGCAGGGCTTTGGTGTCGAACGTGGCAAGGACTCGCGGTTGACTCCGCTTGGCCAACTCCTCCGGCGCGAGTGACCTGTCAACCAGTGGCAGCGGTGAACGCCAGCGCCACCACGCTGGTTCGATCTCGCGCAACGTCCGTTCTTCGTTGGCGTTGTGAGCCACCGCCGGAGATTTGTCCGCCGCGCGGGCGGCTTCGCGAGCCGCGTAGCCGTCGAGGAACGCCTTCTCGTCGGCGAACCGTTTGGCGTCCGACTTGGCGAGCGTTTCGAGGAGACTCTTACTCAGATCGGCCTGCACTGCCTTGAAGAATGGTGTCGTTTCAAACAGCGACGACAGCGACTGCGAGGATTCACCCTCGACGAGAAAAAAGTCGTGCTGCATCGAGGAGAAGGCGGCGTAGAACGGCAGCACCTGCTGCGGGGCCTCTTCGGGCGTGACGCCGTGCGGCTTCGGATCGAGCGGCGCGGGCAGCAGCCCTTGTCCGTCGAGCCACGCCCGTTCCTGCCAGGCCACGGGATCGAAGTTGGCTCCGGCAAGAATGACCAGCCGACCGCCCTGCTGCACGTAATCGCGGAGCAGCGGGACGAGAGCCTCAGCCGGTTTCTCGATGCCGGCGATCACGACGAGCCGCGCGGTTTCGAGCAACTCCTGCGTCAAGCCTTCGGGCCGCACGTGCTCGACGTGAATCAGGCGGCGTTGCGACTTGTCGCTGCTTGAACGCGGAGCCAGCAGGTGCCGCAGGGCGTAGGTCTCGCCGATCTTGTTCTTTTCCAGATTCTCTTCGTCGCCGTACTGATCGACGAACACGACCGGCAGCGACGCGACGATCGGGACGACGATCTGCTGCGTGTTGTCGGCGGGGAGTTGGTCGGTCGATTGCAACTCGGACTGAATGGCCAGCGTCGCGACGACGGAACTCGGTTTGAGCGGGTCGGCAAGAACATCGAACAGATGCGAGAACTCGATCTCGCGCGCCTGGCCGGGCGACAGTTCGACGGCTTGGCTGGCGACTTCGGTTCCGTCGATGAGCAGTTTGACTTGGACTTCAAACGACGTGTCCGAGCCGCTGTCGGTGGATCCGCTGGCCTCGACGCGCGCGAGCAGCCGGCAGGGAACCTCAGCGCTGGCGAGGCCGTCCTCAACGTGAAAGTCCGACACCCAGACGTTGCTCGCCGGGGCCGTCGCCACGTTGACGATCTGCAAGCCTGAGAGACGTTGCAGCAGATCGGTGGGGACTCCCGCCTGCCAGGCGTTCGCCTGAAGATCGGTCAGCACCACGACACGCTTCGATGGCAGATCGGCTGCCTGCTGGCAGGCGAGTTCGGCCTGTTCGAGTCCCGCGCGGATGCTCCCTTCGACATCGACCAGCTTCACGCGGTCGAGAACCCGCCGGGCGTCCTCCTTGTTGCGATAAGCATCCAACGTGAACGGGTCTTCGGAACCGGCGAGCGGAATCACCGTGATGCGGCTCTCGGGCGGCAGCGAGTCGATGAACTCGGCCCCCTTCCCCTTCGCTCGATCGAGCAGCGTCCCGCCGAGCGCTTCGACTCCTAGGCTGCGGCTGTTGTCCACAACGACGATGGCATGTACGGGAGCACGCGCGCTGGCCACCGACTCTCCGGTCGAGCGTGCTTCTCGCAACATCCCCAGCAGCGGGAAGATCGAGGCCAGCAACCCGCCGAGCAGCCCAAACCCGAGCGCCTTCCCGCGCCCCTTCGGCGACGTGGCCCAACCGATGGCCGATCCGAACACGATCAGCAGACAGAAGGCCAACAGCACACCGTGCCACATCGCTCCAGCAGCCGATCCCTTGAAGAAGGGCCGCGCCAGCACGAGGCCAAACAGCACGACGGCCAACACGCGCAGAGCCAACAACAAAATATCGCGGATGTGCAGAATCTTGCGGTTGCGTTCGAGGGCCTCGCGCAGAAAATCCATCGCCGCCCAACTGACCGTCCGAAACCGGCGACGGTTGAGCAGATGAATGATGATCGGCCCGGCAGCCGCCACGGCTCCGGCAATCGCAAACAGACTGGCGTCGAAACTCAGCATCAGGTTTCAAAACTCAAGAGGTTCGACCACGGATGGGTACGAAATAAAAGTCGAAAAGGATCATGTGAAGCAATCAGGCTCGTGACGGCGGCATCCTGCAGCCGAGTGCAGTTGGTTAGAACTCCGGCTTCATTCAGAAACGATCTCGCCAGTACATTGGGGCTCGTGAAGAATGTGAGACGGCAACAATCACGATGTCGTCACCATCCATTCGGTAAATCAGTTCATAGGGGAATTTGAAAACACGTTGGCGGTGATGTCGTTTGTCCAAGATCGGGCAACTTTGGGGAAACTGTTTGATTGCCACGACTGCACGATCGAGTTGAGTCAAAAACTTTTTTGTTGTTCCCGGACGGGCTTCGGTTTCGAAGTATCCGATTGCCACCTGCAAGTCTGTGAAAGCTCCTTCGTGATAAATGACATTTGTCACGGTTCAACCTTGATCATCTTTCTCAGGTTTTGCATGACAGTGTCATGGGGAATCAGAACAGCGGTCCCCTCGTCAATCTCCCGCGAACGGCGGTTGATTTCGTCGATCCACTCTTGGGAAAGAGGAGGCAAGTCAGCCATGTCTTCCGCCGAGAGTTCCTCGTCATCCCGTCCTGCTTCGCCTGACGAGTCGATTCCGTTCGGATCATTCCAAGCCGAAGCACGGAACTCTTTGAACCAAAGTGAGAAGGCTTGAAGCTCGCCGGGGGGCAATTTCGACACTCCCGCTTCAAGCTCCTGCAAACCCAAGGCACGGACTTGCTCAATCACGTCTGTTTCCTTTCTCCTTCTGACTCGCTGGCAACTTTCGCAGAGAGTCATCGCTTCCTATCCGTGCCCAACAGTGTCATTCGTAGTCCAAATCACTTCTGTCCCAGCTTCTCTCGCAGGCCCTCGATCTTCCCCTCTTGCAGAATGGGGAGGTAGCGGTTGGGGATGCCGAGGATGAAGCAGCTTACGGCGGTGCCGTAGAGGTGGCCTTGTTTGCCGTGGACCCAGCGGGTGTCGCGCCACGAACCATCCTCAGCGGCGTTCTCCGGTTTGCGTAGCTGCGAGGCGATGAGGTGGTCTCGCAAGAGCGGGTAATTCGTGCGCCAACTGTCTCCGCCCGACTGATAGAGCGCCTGACCGACGTAGTAGAGCGTGTAGGCGTCGAACGGAACTTCGCCGTTCCCCTTAACCGGCTTGAGTCGTGAGACCTCTTTCGAGATGTAGTCGAGGTTCTTCGCGATCCGCCAGTCATCGTACTGGCCGAACTCTTGCAGGCAGACCACGCCGCAGGCCGACATCGCCACCGTGACTCGATTGCCGTCGTAGGTGAACTGCCCCGGCCCCTCCTTTGCACGTTCGTCCAAGCCGCGCGTCCCGTTCTCCGCCTTGTAGTGGTCGCGCACCGATTGAATCGCCAGCTTGATGACATCGCCGCGCACTTCAAACCCGCTATCGACGGCACTCCGCAGCGCCTTGGCCTGCATCACGACGAGGCTCAGGTCGTGACCGTGCGGCTGCCGTTTGGCCCGGTAGTCCCAGCCACCGTCGTCGCACTGCGTGTTGGCGATCAGCTTGAGCGACTTGTCGAGCGTCTTGCCGATCGCCGGGTCATCAGTCATCCCATACGCCTGACCGAGCACGAAGGCCGTCAGCCCGTGGTTGTAGAGATCGCGTTGAGCATCGGCGATGTTGAGCAACCCCGACGGCTTGGCATTCTTGACGATGTACTTGAGCGCCCGATCAACGTTCTCGCCGTACTTGCCCCGCCCCGGCATGTGCCCGGCCGACATGAAGGCCAGCGCCCCAAGCCCGACCAGCCCAAGATCGTTCGACTCCCAGTTCCCCTGCGAACCCTGAGTCCGCGCCAGCCACGCGATCCCTCGCTCCAAAGCCAATTCGCTTTCAGGGTTCACTTCCCACTCGTTCTGGGCGAGAAGCGGAGCGGCCAGCGCCACCCAGAACGTTGGCACCAAGAGCAACAATCGGGAGACAGGGGAAAGATGTTTCATGGTGAGAATTGGTGCAGCGACGGCGTTGGTTACGTATTTTTCAAACGGCACGATGAGTTCGACTGCCGGACTTCTCGTAGGGTGGCTGTGTACAACCACAAACGGTTGCAGAATGGTGGGCACAGCCCACCCTACATCTGCACAACTCAGACAGTCGAACTGACATGGCCACAGGACAGTGGCCAATGAGTCATGAGGCGGCAACAACAGGTGCCTCCTCGCCTCCACAGCAGGACAGTCCTCGACAGGGAAGCCAGCGCGACTCTCGCGCCATACGCCTTACGACTGAACACGACCACCGACGCACTGAGACCGCTTCCAACAGATGATGTCATCCAGAATCTCGCCGAGCTTCATTGAGGGCTTTCGGCCAAGAGCCGTCGCCAGTTTGGAAACGTCGGGAACGCGACGCCGCACGTCCTCGAAGTCGTCTCCATAAGCGTCACGATACGGCAGGTATTCAACGCGGAGTTGAGGATCAACTCTCCGAATGATCTCTTCCGCCAGCCCGCGAATGGAGACCGGTTCATCACTGCCAATGTTAAAGACCGAACCGTAAGCAGCAGGTGTTTCAACCAAACCGATCACGGCATCCACGACCTCACGTACGTGGCCGAAGCAGCGGACTTGCTCGCCGTCGTCATAGACCACCACGGGGCCACCGCTCAGCGCCTGGTCCACAAATCTCGGAATCACCATGCCATAGTGACCGACTTGTCGCGGCCCGACGACATTGAAGAACCGACCAATGGCCACTTTCAGCCCAAACTTGCGGTGATAGGCGAGAGCTAAAAATTCGTCGATCGCCTTCGAGCATCCGTAAGCCCAACGCGGTCGCGACGTGGGACCAAAGTGCAGGTCGTCCTCTTCCGTCCAACGCTCTTTAGGGTTCTTGCCATAGACCTCGCTGGTCGAGGCGAGAAACACACGTTGCTTGCCTTGCGCCGCCAATCGCAGCAGCACTTCGGTCGGATAGATGTTGGTCTCGATCGTTCGCACGGGGTCGTCAGCGACGAGTTTCACCCCGACGGCCGCTGCCATGTGATAGATCACTTCAGTTCCAGTGGTGACTTCCGCCAACAACACCGGATCGGTGATCGAGCCGACACGAATCGTCAGCCGCGCATGACTTTCCAAGTGAGCGAGATTCGCCGCGCGGCCCGTCGAAAGATTGTCGAGAACGACAACGTCGTGCCCCAGTTCCAGCAACCGCTCCGTGAGATGGCTGCCGATGAAACCGGCACCGCCCGTAACCAAACACCGCGCCATGTGATCCCCTTGCGTTCTCGAAGTCGGCTCGGCGGCAGGCCGCTCTCGATCACCACGACTCGCCGCCGCTGCGGTCTCGTGTCTCGCAGCCGATGTGGGCCGCAGACGATACAGAACCCGGCCCGCGTTGAACAACTCACGACGGCGATTGCGCAGGGCCATCGCCTTGTTGAATCTGGGAGATGGGGTGCCACGGTCACGGAGCTTCGACGTGGCCGTGCGATTGGGAGTCAACCTTCACGTCCTCGCACGGCCACGTCGAAGCTCCGTGACCGTGGCACCCCAATTTGAAAAAGGCGATGGCCCTGGCCGGGCGGCGTCTGCCCACTTTCAGGGAATGGAGGCGATCAGACGGGTGATGCCTTGAGATACTCAAAACGCTCGACTGTCGGAAAGCTGGAGATGAACGCAATCCTCGATGACGTCACTCGTCATCTCCTGGTGGG
>JAYSQC010000477.1:0-15426 GCA_043721755.1 Schlesneria sp. | reverse complement strand
GGCCGCGCGAAGTATAGTGGTCGAACACCTTTGTCTTGAGGGGTTCATTACTAGCCCGCCGCGCCAGCGAGGGCTTCACTTTCGACAACGGTTTGCCCTCGCTGGCGCGGCGGGCTCGTTGTGGAACAACTCCGCAATCTCAAGTTGTCCGACCACTAGGTGCTGCGTCCCGATTCGCCGATCAGGTGCGACGCGATGAAGTCTTCATTCAAGGTGACGCCCAAGCCGGGACCGTCTGGCGGAGTGATCCAACCGTCGATGGCTTGGACTCGCTCGTGGGTCAGTTCGTGGCGGAGCGGCGAGTCATCGACGCAGTCTTCAAACAGGAAGGCATCGCGGCAGGTGGACAGCCAGTGGAGACTCGCCGCGACGGTGACGGGGCTGGTGTAGCAGTGGTTGCACAGCCTCGCCCCAATCTCCTGGACGCGCTGCTTGATGTAGTCCGCGTCGGTGAAGCCGTTGCGGGCGAGATCGACTTGATAGACATCGAGTGCCCGCGCTTCGATCAGCGGCCGCCACGCTTCGCGACCGCACTCTTCTTCGCCGCCGGCAATCGGGATTGGCGAACGATCACGCAGCCAACGGTAGCCTTCTACATCGTCGGGCCGCAGCGGCTCTTCGAGCCAGCCGAGTTGATATTGCTCGAACGAGTTGGCTCGCTGTAGAGCGGTTCGCGCATCCCAAACGCAGCCCGCATCGATCAGCAATGTCCCGTCGCCGATCCCGTCGCGAGCCGATCGGACCAACTCGATGTCGAGAGCTTCGGTCTGTCCCATCGGCTCCCAACCGAACTTGATCGCGCGGTATCCGGCCTCGCGCCAGCGTTCGGCGATCGCCTTCGTTTCCGCTCCGTCGCGGCCGAACAGAATCGACGCATACGCCTTGATCCGGTCGTGCTGCTTGCCGCCGAGCAAGCGATGAATCGGCTGGCCGTACCGCTTCCCCTTCAAGTCCCACAGAGCCATGTCGATCGCCGCCATCGCGGTGATCGTGACTGACGACCGGCCGAAGTACATCGTGCGGCGATACATCTTTTGCCACAGCCGCTCGGTTTCGAGCGGGTTCTCACCGATCAACAACTGTCGCAGTCCGCAGGCGATGTTGTGACTGAACGGCGCGTCGATGATTGCCTTCACCACTTCGGGTTGTGAGTCCGCCTCGCCGATCCCCTCCAGCCCGTCATCAGTCCGAATGCGAACGAGCACCGCGTCTTGGCTGCTCGCCGTTTTGGCCTCCACGCTGGGGACTCGCAACAATTGGCAAATGACTTCGGTGATCTTCACGATGGAGATTCTTTTTGTTAGAGAGTCGCGGCGGGATATCGAGTGCGCCGGGAAAAACTTAGTGTATGTCTCAGCGCATGGCGAGCGGTCAGGGCTGGCCGTAGTCGCATCACATTGGCCACATTCAGCGAACTTGCATCGTTCAGGAACACAAGGTCATGGCAGCCACAACGGTCACAAGTTCGCGTGCTTCAAGTCTCCTCTCGTCGTCGGCTCGCTGGCGAATCGTGTTCATGCTGATGGGCTTCACGGCGCTGGCGCACTTCAATCGCGAGGGCCTCGCGGTGGCGGGGGGCGAGGTCTTCATCAAGCAGTTGGGGATGACCGAGGTCCAGATGGGTTGGGTCTACACGTCGTTCCTCATCGTCTACACGATCGCCATGTTGCCGGGAGGTTGGTTGATCGACCGCATCGGTTCGGCGAAGTCGCTGACGTTGCTCGGCCTCTCGATGGGGACGCTCGTCGCGGTGACGGGAACACTCGGCTGGATCACGCTGACATCGGCCAGTCTGTGGTTCGGCCTGCTGCTGATTCGCGGCCTGACGGGAGCCTGCAGCGCACCGCTCCATCCGGGGGCGGCGCATGTCGCCTCGGAGTTGATGTCCGCACGACATCGCGCCACGGCGAACGGCATGAGGACGGCAGGGGCCTTGATCGGCATCGCGTTCAGCTACCCGGTGTTTGGTTGGCTGATGGATACGTTCGGCTGGCCGCTCGCGTTCGTTATCAGTGGCGCGACGCTCTTGGGCTTCGGACTGATTTGGAACGGAGTCGTCTCGCCCTCGCTTCCCGCTCCGCAGCGAACGGTCTCAGCGGAGTTCACTCCGTCGGACTCGCGTGCCGAATGGAGGCTGCTGGGACAACGCGATCTCTGGCTGCTCACGCTCAGCTACGCGGCTTACGGTTACTTCCAGTACCTCTTCTTCTATTGGATGGACTACTACTTCACGACGGTGCTGAAAGTGCCCGCCATCGAGTCGCGGCGAGTCTCGTTCTACATCTTTCTCGCGATGGGAGCAGGGATGGCGATCGGCGGTCTGAGTACGGATACGCTCTGCAAACTGTTCGGGTCGTTGCGAGGCCGGCGCTGCGTCGTGATGACCGGCATGGGACTGGGGGCACTCTTCGCGCTGGCCGCAGTGAACATGACTGACCTCTGGAGCGTGGCCACATGCCTCGCGATCTCGATGGGGACGCTGGGCATGTGTGAAGGAGTCTTCTGGACGACGGCGACCGACATCGGTGGCGAGGCTCGCGGATTTTCGGGAGCTTTCATGAACACCGGCGGCAACGTGGGCGGGTTCATCTCGCCGGTCCTCACGCCGTTCCTGGCTCAAACACTCGGCTGGCCCGGAGCAATCACGGTCGCCTGCGCCATCAGCGGCCTCGGCGGACTGGTCTGGTTCCTCATCAAGCTGCCTCCCACAGCGAACACGAGTCACGAATAGCTCGTTTAACCGCGAGGGCAACGCCCCGCGCGCCGTGCGGCGGGTTGAATTGGGGTCGGGCGTTCAAATTTCCAATGGCACTCATTTTGTGAAATGGACCGCATCAGTGTCGCCTTTCGCTCCGCGAAAGAGCGTTCTTTCGCGGAGCGAAAGACGACAATCAGGCCCTGCGTTTCACCAAGTGAGTGCCATTGGGCGTCAGCCCCCCGGTTCCTTCAAAGAGGGCTTACGCCCAAGAACCAGGGGGCTTACGCCGCCCCGCTCAGATGTCTCATCATTGACCGCGACCGACACGAAGGCCTCGCCATGTCGAAGCACGATTTCACCGCCGAAGAATTCTCCCAGCGACGGACTCGGGCGCGCGAGGCCATCGGCGCGGCGGAGCTGGATTGGATGCTGCTCTTTCACCCGGTCACGATCCGTTGGCTGACCGGTTCGGATGCGAAGAGCTATCAGGAGTTTCAGTCCCTGTTGATCTCGGCCAAGCCGGGACCGGTCGTCGTGCTGACTCGCAGCGGAGAACGAAACGAGTTCTTGAGCGACGCCCTCGTGGACGAACTTCACACGTGGGGTGGAGGCGAACCGGAAGACCCGATCGCAGCCCTCGCCAAGGTGGCCGAGTCACTTGGGGTGAACGGCGCGCGCGTGGGCATGGAGGTGCCGGGATATTATCTGCACCCGCATCACTACGTCCGGATCAGGCGGCTCTTCGACGACCGCGTTGTTGAACGAACCAATCTGGTTCACGACCTCACGCTGGTGAAGTCGCCGACCGAGTTGAGTTACATCCGCGCAGCCAGCGGCATCGCCGACAAAGCGATGATGCGCTTCACCTCGGCTCTCCAAGCCGGTCGCAGCGAACTCGACCTCGCGGGCGAGGTCTATCACGAGCTGCTGACCTCGGGCAGCGGACTCGTCGCCAGCCCGATCAATCTCGTCTCGGGGCCTCGCTCGTGTTTTAGCCACGGCGCACCGACCGACCGCCGGTTGCAACGCGGCGACTTCGGCAACATCGAATACGGCGCGACCTTCAAACGCTACACCGCGACGATCGGCAGGCAGTTCGTGCTGGGCGAGCCAACGGCGCGAATGCTCGAACTGCACGACCTTGTGCGGCGCGCCAGCGACGCCTGCCTCGCCGAGATTCGCGCCGGTGTCCCGGCGGTCGTCCCACACGAAGCCGCGAAACAAGTGATCGCCGACGCCGGACTCGATCACGCGCGAGTCCATCTGTCAGGCTACGGACTCGCTCCCGGCTCGCCTCCCTCGTGGGCCGAACCGATCCACCTGATTGGCGGCAGCTCGTACACACTCCAAGCGGGCATGGTGGTGACAGTCGAACCTCCCGTCTTCATCGGTGAGGAACAGCTCGGTGCCCGCATCATCGACAACGTCCTTGTCACCCACGATGGCTGCGAACGGCTCTCCCGCGTCACCCGCGACCTGATTGTGATCGACTGACGCCCCGCACAGTCACTCAGCGCCGCGAAACGCCGCCTCGCTCCGAAAGGTCTCACTCTTGGCCGCGTCAGGTAGAGACGCCGTTTGGGGCTGACGGGGCCGGATCGTCGCTCCGTTAGGCGAGCGGCAGTCGTTGTCATACCGACAATCGAAGCCTGACGCGCAAGCGAAGCCTAGGATATCGAGCATCCTTCGCTTGCGCGTCAGGCTTCGATGGGTCTGCTTTTTCTTGCCGCTCGCCTGATGTCTCAAGGGACATTCGGGGCGTTGCGATAGTCGAGCGGGGGCTTTTGATTGGGGAGGAGCAGCGGTTCGTACTTTCTGCCGTTGAGGCGCTTCGTGTGTTCGGTCTTGGCTGCGGTCAGAGTTCCCGGCTGTTGGAACAGATCAAACGCGGTGGCCGCCATGGTGCGCGCGGCGAGTTGCATCCCTTTCTTGCCGATCGTCGTTCCGCCTGCGGCGACCGCTTGCCACGAATGAGCCGGTGTACCGGGGACGTAGCAGGCTGTCGTGAAGCCCGCCGTCGGGACGACCCACGAGACATCGCCGACATCGGTGGAACCTTTGCCCACCTCGTGGCTCGTATTGAAGACTTGGCGGATCGAGTCGAGCGGTTGCGGCTTGGTCAGTGACGATTCGAGTCGTTGAGCGAACTCGATGTCCTCTGCGGAGTACTTGATGTCGTTCAACGGCCCCAGATTGGCGAGGGCCACTTGCGCGAGTGTGTCGTTCGGCAGGATCTCCATCGTTCCGCCGAGGTACAGTTCTTCGAGCTTCGTCTCGGTGGCGAGTGCTCCGGCTTGAGCACACTTCACGAGGCGCGGATAGAGTTCTCGAACCACTTCCGCCTTGGGATGCCGCACATAGAAGAAGACTTCGGCGAAATCGGGGACGACGTTGGGGGCACCACCTCCCGCCGTGATGACGTGGTGGATGCGTGTGAAGTCGGGCGTGTGTTCTCTCATCAGTTCGGCGGCGTGGCAGGTGAGTTCAACCGCATCGAGAGCCGACCGGCCCTGTTCGGGCGAACCGGCGGCGTGAGCACTCTTCCCTCGAAAGCGAAACTTCACGGCGGCGCGCGCGAGACACGACGCATCGCCCGCCGTGTTGCGTCCTGCCGGGTGCCAGTGCAGGGCCGCATCGCAGTCGTCGAACAAGCCGGCTCGCACCATGAACGTCTTGCCGCTGCCACCCTCTTCCGCCGGGCAGCCGTAGAAGCGGACGGTCCCCTTCAGATGTCCCGCCTTGATCTGTTCGGCGATGGCGAGGGCAGCCGACATCGACGCCGCGCCAAACAGATGATGCCCGCAGCCGTGTCCGTAGGTCGCTCCCTCGCGCGGCAGTTGCTCGGGAATCGCCTGCTGAGACAAGCCGGGCAGGGCGTCGTACTCGCCCATGATCCCGATGACCGGCTTCCCCTCACCGAAGGTCGCGGTGAACGCGGTCGGGATGTCGGCGACACCGCGCTGCACCACGAAGCCCGCCTGTTCGAGCGTGTCGGCCAGCAGCTTGGCCGATCGCGTCTCTTGGTAGCCCGGCTCGGCGAACTCCCAAATCTTGAGGGCGATCTCCCACGTCGCCGCCTCGCGCCGCTGAATGCTCTCATTCAACGCGGCCTTCTGCGCGAAGGCGGTCGAGTGACTCAGGGCGATGACGGACAACAGGCCAATGATTCGCAGGCAGGACCGCATGACGAGGGCTCCTCGAAGGGGAAGATTTCGAGGCGTCACGGTAGCCCACGAATCACGACTTGGGAAACGAGTAAGAATCGACACTTCAACAACTGTCGGAATACGAACCAGCAGAACAATGGGGGCAGAACGATGCCGAGAAAAACGAATTCCGTTTCCTCATCGTTCTGCCCCCATTGTTCTGCCAATCTTTGTTTGACAGACGCTGATGGCGAGCGGAAATCCAAAGTCGTCCGCACGACGGCAGCCAAACGGTGGGATTGATGGACGGCCACGATATACTTCGCCCCCTTCACGCTGTTCGATGGAGCGGCGTCGCAAAGTAGTGACGTGTGGTAGGAAAGGTGTCTCGTGTCCGACCTTGTTGTCCCCGAACGTCGTCTCTTCACGATCGGGCATTCCAATCACACGGCCGAGCTTTTTTGTTCGCTGCTGCGGCGGCATGAGATCGATGTGCTGGTCGATGTCCGAACGCAGCCCTATTCGCAGTACAGCCCGCAGTTCAACCGTGAGGCGTTGCAGCGCGAGGTCGCCGCCGCCGGACGGCAGTACTTGTTTCTGGGCGAGGAACTCGGGGGCCGCCCGCCGGAACAAGACTGCTACGACGACGAGGGGCATGTCCTGTACTCGGCGCTCGCCCGCATCCCGCGCTTTCTCGGCGGGATCGAGCGGGTCGAGAAGGGGATCCAGAAGTACCGCGTCGCGCTGATGTGCAGCGAGGAAGACCCGACCGTCTGCCACCGTTTTTTGCTCGTCGCGCGAGTGCTGTATGAAAGAGGAATCGTTCCCGTCCACATCCGGGGCGACAGACGACTCGATACTCACGCGGCCCTCACCGACGACGGCGGGGCCTCACAACTGCTGCTGTTTCCCGACGCGAAGGAGGAATCACCGTGGAGGTCTTTACGATCGGTCTCGTGATCGAATCGTCTCACGCGGCAGAGTCGGTTGAGGTGTGTGGCCGTGGCTGGAGCCGCTTTGGGCGAAGCCACGGAAACAGTGACCAACTACAGACTCCGGGGCATCGCGAAGACGCTCCTGCCCCGGCCACCCCGCCGCTCCACTGGCTCCAAGTCAACAACCTGCACTTCGTCGAGGAGCCAATCCGTCGCCTGCCCGAAGGCCCCGTGCCGCCACTCATTTAGACACAGTTGAAGCTGTCACTCCAAATGTTGTCTTGTAGATTAAGACGCTTGGGGCAGGTGCCCCACCGGGGAGGCCACCGGAATCTCTCTCATAGATCCACAGGTGCAGTTCAATCGGTTGAATTGGGTTCACGTGTTTCGGGAGCGACGCGGGGTTGAGCATCGCAAAATAATGGCAATTTGGATCGTCTTTTGGGCGTGGCGGAGGGGTGACATCAATGAGCTGGTCGTTGCGTTGAATTGTCAAACCTTCACGGGGTTCGCCCTCGGTTCTGACGCGGATCACTGTTACTGGGAGCACCGCCGTTTTGGGGTACGATGCCCCGACGTTGCGAAGGAAAATCATTCCCGCGTACTCGCGACTTGTCGGGAGGTTCGGTCGGAGGAACTGAATGTTGATCGGGATCAATTCGTCGTTCCGAACTTCGGCTGGGAACGGCCCACTTTTGACCGTCACCGAGAGCGATTTGACGATTCCCGGATTGAAGTATTTCAACGGGTCTTTTGGTTGCGACAGCCACAGGTAGCCCATGAGTACCGGGATCGCAATCAAGGCTGCTGCCCACCCGATCGAAGTGCGAGAGACAGTCATATCGTTACTACTCCAATCCCACCGATTCCGCTCCGGCGCGTGTGCCAAGTGCTCGCCATACCGTCACATCGACATGGTCTGCCACGCTTCGTACGGCACCATCGGCGATGAGTACGTTTACATAACCTCGGTGCTGGCTGCTGGCGGGGAGAGCCGCTTCCCATGCGTTCCCAACACTGAGCGGGCCAGAGTATGGCCCGTTGATGCATCCAATCTGGTTGGGAGGCAGGATGTGATCGTAGCCCAATCGGCCAACCGACACGGTGACGAAGGGGAGGGGATATGGCGATTGGCGATCAGCGTCACATGCCGTCGCCAATGCCACCTCGCTCGGATAGGTGCGCGATGTGTACCAAAAATACCGGTGGGGGTCCGCCCTCAATTCAGCTTCGGAAAGTTGGGCATCACTGGGGTTTGCAATCAGTTGTTCTGACACAGCCGCAGTGTGCGAAAGGCCGTCTGTGATCTCGGCGGCCTTTGTGTCATGGAGGATATTCGGGAGCGGCTGTGAGTCCCGATCGGATGTGAACCCATTGCGATCAAACCGACGAAATCGGGTTCCGTCATTTTGATGATAGCTCTCAAACTCGAACCGGCGTGCCTCGCTGGCGCGTTGATCGGCCGGACAGATGAGAGTTGTGATCGAATTCTCCATATTCGGAACCAGCCGCTGCAACCCATCAAGGTAACCAGGAAACGGTTCACTCGTCGTTGGAAAATATCCGCGCGCCACTTCAAACGAGTGAAGTGCGATTCCAATCTGTTTGAGGCGGCTCAAGCATTCAACGTGGCGGGCACGTTCGCGAATTACCATGACCGCAGGCGCAATCAGGCTCAACAGCAACCCGACGATGGCAATCACCGTGAGCAACTCGATCACGGTGACGCCACGCCGGATATGTGTGACAGTCGGCTGTTGCTGAAACTTCATGGAACTCATTTCCGCCCAAATCATGATTGCAAAGTGCTGCTCAGTGCGCCGCGATGGTATTGCTGGAGACCAACAACGTGTATGCCCCCGCCACCTTCCGCTTGACGTAGTATTTCGCATCTTCACCGACTGCAATGTTGTTGCACCGAATATGATCGCCGTAGATGTAGTTCATAGTTCCTTGAGTGTCTGTCATCGGTGCCTTCGATGCAGCAAGCTTTTCCGTCGGTGGTGTAGGTGGCACACTCGGTGGTGCAGGTACCAACTCGAACACACTCGCTTCCAGCATGTCATTTTGGATCGATGTCCACTGAACTACCGTCACAATCCCGGCCCATCCGACCGAGGTTAATCCAAAAACTATGAGAACAGTGAAACAGACTTTCATCGAGCGTACCAGCGACATCATGTGACTACTTTCTTCAGTGAGAGTGAGAAGCGAAACAAACCCCAACGGGAATGCTTCCGAGTCTGTGTACCCCCCCCATGTTGTCAAGTCGCTCGCATGTAACAAAAAAGTAGGAGCCGCAGAGTGACCCGAACGTCACTTTGAATAACGAGCCGGTCGATCCCTGATGCTGCGCCAGACTATCCGGCGGATGGCTTCAACGCCGGTGTCGCCCGTTGAGGATTGGTTCGTCCGGTGATCAGGCGGCTCAGTTCAAAAAAACCCAGCGGCACAAGCCAGCTCGCCCAAGACACCAGCGGATCGAACCACGGTGATTGAACTCCGACCACGGTTCCCAAACCGACGACCAGTCGGAGCACCACGGCCGAGCAGAGCAGTAAAAAACATCGCCACATCCAGCGTCGATGAACTTGGAACCGCCGCTTCACTGCCGCTCTCCAGCCGAGTGCGACACACGTTCCCGTCAGAACGGCCAGCAACGCGAACCCGATGCCCGCGACGGTGCCTGTCGCCGTGTAGTAGGCCATCCACAATCCGCTGGGAGTTACCAGCAACAAGACGTTCGCGACTTGAACGCGACCCAGAAACCGGTGCCACTTCGGATAGTGAATCCGGAACCGCTCGCTGATCAGGGTCACTCCCAGAAACAGCGAGACGGGACCGGACGCAATGTGCGTATAGAACGCCCATTGGTACGCACCGAAGAAGTAACGTTCTCGTCCTCGCAGGAAATCAGAATCAAAATTCGGCGGGAAGTAATCGACATACCCCAGCATCACGGCCACGGTGACCTTGAGAATTAGCAGCCCCGTCAGCAGGGTCAACACGCGCTGCAATGTCGTTGTGTGGGTGTTTGCCATGATTCACGGATTATCGGCCCATCAGTCCTTGGCGGACTCTGGCGTTCGGTCTTTGCCCGCATCTGCGGGGGCGCGGACTTCCAAGATCGTGTCGAATTGACGAGAGATTCCATTGTCGTCGATGCCGTTACCGCCGACGCTCCACAGGAGGGCTTTGACCGGGCTGTCGAGTCGGTAGCGAATCTTGAGTCCCTTGCGGTCACAGGGATCGACGGGAACGGCATCGATGTCGCCCGGAACAAGGTCTTCCAGCTTTGCGGGGAACGTTCCGTGGTCTCGTCGGTAAGCCTGAAGTGCCAGTGCGAGTTCCACCAATCCCGGAGTCGCACGCGATCCTTCCAACCACTCGTGCGAATCGCCGTTCCGCAACAGGGCCCACTGCATCGCAGCCGATTCCAAATTGTGGCTGATGGCCGACATTCGGATTGCCTCGGCGAGCCGTGCGGCGGTCAGATGTCCGGAAGGGAGCGCGACAACCGGATCGTCGCTGTAAATCAGGGTCGAAGTGGGGCGGTGACGCGCCGGTCGCGTCGGTACGGGCAGGTCGATTGCTCGCAACTGATTGGCCACCAGATGCTGATAGAGGCGTCGCGTTCGTTCCGGTTCGCCACCGACCCAATGGCCAAGCTGCCACAGGACGGCCTCGCGGGCCTCGCGCTCGTTCACCGGTGATTGGTTTCCGGAAGAATAGCGGATTGCCGTGGTTAAACCGTCGCGTGTGCGCAGCGAATTCATCGCGCGAAGGTACTCGATCTTGATGGCCACTGAGACCGGCTTGACCGAAACCCAATCGCGTCGCAGTTGCGTCAGCGCGCCATGTAATTGTTCGGATGTGACTTCGGGCAATGCTGCCCAGCGGGCCAGTTCCAACATATCCGACTCACAGAAGTGGGCCTCGTATTCGAATCCGTATTGCCGGTGAAAGCGAAGGCGGGCACGATACCACTGGAAGGCTGCGGCATAGTCGTGTTCCGCCTCGCACCGCCGGCCGCGCAGGCAGGCCAAAGCATCGATTTCGTGGAAAAGTTCGTTGAATGCGCTGTCAAACCACCAGTGCCAGCCCTCGGTGGCATCGAACCGGATGCCATTCAGTTCGGTGGCCCGCTTCCATTCGCTCAGGCTCGGCTCGTGCATGGCCACCCACTCCTTCACAAAGTCTTCGGCCGCTCCCCAACCTTGCGTGCCGACGGACTCAATCACGTCCCATGTGGGGGACGACCCCCTCCAGGTTCCGGTCAGTGGCACAGAATTAGTCCGTCGCGCGAAGTACTCGTCGTCATACAGCCGCGCCGCGACGCGATGGATCTTAAGAACGTCCTGCTCGGGCGGGACAGCCATGCTCTGGCAGAACGCGGCCACGTCGAAGGGATCGCCGATGTCGGGCACCTGCGACAGGAACCACGTTCGCACTAGCAGCGGCGTGACCAGCGCGAGCAAGATCAGCCCGAGCCCCCACACGCCGCGCGGGATGGCTCGCAATCGCTCCAACCAAGTGGGACGGGGTTCAATGTTCATGCGGTGCCTTTCGGACGAGTGTGGTTGGAGACTGTGATGGCGCGAAGGATTTGGAATGTCGGCTGACACAGGCTGCCCGCGACGCTGCCAGACTCACCACCGACCGTCAATCAAGTGCGATGAAAGTGTCCTGAAGCCAGATGAAGCCAACGGTGGAGATGTCGTTCACTCACCCGGTCTTTACTCCGAAGGAGTTGCGTCACATAGCCCAGGGTTGCCCGCACAGGCGGGCTACCCTGGGAGAGGGAACACCGGGGCCATCTACCCTGAAAGGGTTGCGTCCTTCGAGTCACTTCGATGATGGAACCCCGTTGGGGTACACGGGCCGTTAGAACTTTTTTCTTTTTCTTTTTCCTTTTTCCCAGGGCCGCTTCGCTCGCAACCCTGGGCTATGTGACGAAACTCCTTCGGAGTAAGAGCCTATCCAAGAACCCCTCACCCCCGGCCCCTCTCCCCGCAAAGCCGGGGCGAGGGGAGAGTTTTCGGATAGGCTCTAAGTGCAAAAGCCTCACGTCACTTCATCCCCTCGATCTTGTCCGCCCGGATGGTGATTTCGGTGAAGACGACGGACGCGGACGACGCCTGGCTTTCGGAGCGGAGCGTGAACGACATCGACTTCACTTCGGCATCGCTGGCGGGGCGGCTGCCGGTGATGATGAAGTTGTCGCTACCCGCCTCGGCGGCGAAGTGGTGGATCATCGACCCGTTGCGAATCATGCGCAGCCGTCCGGCGGTGCGCTTGGTCGCCGCCTGGTCGGTTTTCCACGCCTTCTTGCCGTCGGGTTGAAGCTCACCCACGCCACCGGTGATGATCTCCTTGCCATCGGCCGGGCGGCGGTGTCCCGAGGCCGCCGTGTGCGTGTTCTGCGGTGAGTCGTTGGCACCGCCGATCGGGATGTGAATTTCCACGCGCGGACTCTGGTAGTCCGATTTGTCGCTCTTCGATTCAAAATCGCGATAACTGAGTGTCGCTTCAAAGTCTCCCGTCAGCGACCCGCTCCAGTTGAAGCCGACGGGGCTGGTCTTCTGCTTCGGGTCTTCGGGGCGAGTGATTTTGACGCCCCCTTCGACTGGCTCAAACTTGTTCGGCAGTTCGCCCGACCACTTCTGGAGCCACGCGGGTTGAGGCCCGTCGCCCTTCCAGTTCAGTTCGGACACCTTGTTGCCGCCGATCGACGGCTGGGTTCCCTGGAACTGACCGCGCACCGTGAGCCGTGTGAAGACGCACGAGAACGACGACGCCACGAGGTCTTCCGTGCGGGCCGTAAACGACACCGAGTGGACGTACGACCGGTCGATGCTGCGCGACGAGATCAGTTGCCAGTCTTCCGTCCCTTCCGGTGCGAGCAGGTAGTACACGGTGGTCCCTTTGCGGGTGATGCGCAGCCGTCCGGAGGGAGCCTCGCCCACGGCCGGACTTCCCGACCACTCCACCTTGTCCCCCTGGCGGTCGGAACATCCGTGCAGCAGGTCGAGCCGTCCGTCGTGGTGGCGGCGGGCGCACAGATGCGGAACCGCGATCTGTTGCGGCGACCCGAATTCACCCCCGATGGAAATGGTGAGATCGATGCGCGGCACCTGCCAGTCAGTGACGGCGGTTTGAGAATCGAAGGCCCGGTATTCCAGAGTCGCCTCGAAATCGCCGTTCAATTTCTCATCGATGAAGAAGCCGAGCAGTTCCTGCGGTTTCTCGACACCCTGCGGTCGGATGAGCCGCAGGCCCTCGGGGGTCCGTTCGGTTTTGTTAAGCCCACCCCAACCGAGTGGCTTCACCGACTCCGGCTTGGGCTGGCGGCAATCCCAGTCGAGGAACGTCTTCAACTCGCCCTCGGCAAAGTTGGCGAGCGTGAAGGGACCGGGAGCGAACTCCTGTTCCTGCACGGACGGCAGCGTCTTCGGCCAGTGGCCGCGATAGACGACATTCTTCACGCGCACGTCGGTGTCGCCCGCGTAGTGGAACAGGCCGAACGTGCGGAGGTTGCTCGCTTCGAGCGGCCGCTCGTAGACCGGTTCGCCGTTCAGCGACAGGATCAGCGTCGTAGGATGGGCACTCCTGCCCGTCCTCTCTTCCTCCGTGTCGGTTCCTCGCACGTTGTCTTCCGCGGTCGGCGCGACGGGCAAGAGTGCCCGTCCTACAGTCTTCAATTCCAGCCTGAGCTTGTTCCATTCATTGGCCTTCAGCGGCAGCTTGGCCGGGCCGCGACGATGCTCTTTCTCGACGAAGACGTTGTCCGGCGCGAGGCCACTCCGCTCGAACTGCGCATCGGTCAGCCAGTGAACTTTCACGCCATCGGGATCGAGCAGCAGGACCATCCGACCGAGAGCCGGATGCACGTGCGTCTGTCCCGGCACATGGAAGAAGTCGCAGGTGATCTCACCCTCTTCGAGCATCGGCCGGTGGTACTGGAGCAGGCTTTCTTTCGCGCGGCCTTCCAAACCGGCGACTTTTTGACCGACGATCTCGTCGCCGTTCTTCCGCCACATGGCGTTCTCGACCAGCATCGAATCGCCGTAGACATCGCCGAACCAGCCCTGCAAGTCGTCTCGCTTGGAGAGCAGCAGTTCGTCGGGGATCTCGGGCTGGCCGACGATGCGCAGCGAACGGACTTCGGCGGCGTACTGGCCGAAGCTGTGAATGGCCAGCCACGGATCGCAGTGGTCGCCCAGCGTCGTTTCGTGGATCGCGCGGCCGTTGACGTTGTAGACCGCCTTGTCGGGAGTGATCTCCAGTGTGAGCCGATACCAATCGCCGAGCGGTTCCAGTTTGGTCGGGAACTTCGGTCCGACCCAGTTCGTGGTGAGGTTGCCGATCTCGGCCGCCTCGTGCGTGTATTGCGGCCCGGCCCAGACGGCACCGTACATCGCGCGGGCTTCGCGCCAGCCGAACGTGGAGAGATCCGCTTCGACGGTGAACTTGCCGCGCAGCGGCGACTGGAAATAGAGCAGATCGTTGCCGTAACCGCCGAGATGCTGAGCCGTGTGCCCCTCGAACCGCCAGCGCGGGATCAGGCCGCTGCCGCGCGAGGTGGCGCGCACGAGCGTCCCCTGCGCCCACTGGCCCTTGGGCGAGACGGCCGATGCCAGCGGCAGGTCTTCCTTCTTGTCGAGCATCATCTTCGCGTACTGCCGCCCGGCGCGAACCTTCACGTCCCACTCGTGGCCGATCCCCTTGCGGTTGATCGAATCGACGAGGTTCTCGTACAGCGCGACCGAAGCCGGGCGGAGTTCGGGAACGCGGGCCGCCTCCCACGCGGCGATCAGCTCGGGCCAGCGGTCGTTCAGCGCGAGATCGTCCGGCAGTCCGGGACTGCGCGGGGGAGTCATCTCCTTCAGCACGGCACCGGCCGTATCGAAGTCGTTCGCCGCGATCGACATCAGCACGAGCATGGCGTATCGCGCCCGCTTGAGTTGCGGCGTCGTCTCGGGCACTTTTTTCACAGCCTCGACCAACTCAGAGAGCTTGTCCAGTTCCTTCGCAACGGCGACGAGTTCAACCGCCGGAGCAATCAGTTCGCCGCCGGAGCGTGTGCGTCTCGCGGCCGCGTTTGTCTTTGCTTTGTCCCCTCGCCCCGGCTCTGCGGGGAGAGGGTTAGGGTGAGGGGTCTTCAGCGAATCACATCCCGCTCAATCGAAACTTCAAACGTTTCACGTTCAGATGCGGAAACTGTTGCTTCAACCGGCCGAGCAGTTCGGTCGACTGAAACGACACCAATTCATTCAGCAGCGCGGCCCCCTCGACGGAGACCGACAACGTCCCTTTGACAATTTGCATCGGCCGCGCCTGTTTCGCGAGGTCTACTCCCGCGACAGTCTTCCAAGCGGCTTGGAGTTCCTCGTCGCCTCGCACTCGCGCGAAGCCCCTCAGCGCGATCAGTTCGGCCAGAGCAAAGGAGAGCGGTTGAGGGTCGTAGGCCATCGGTTGAGGGGACTCGTCGGAGACGGACTCGGACCAACATCACCTGTCTCGCGATAACGGCATGATGACGTAGGTGTAGTTGTCATCGGTCGCCAGCACGGCGGGATCTTCGTGAGTGATAAGCTGGCAGTGGAACTGCGACCCCGTGTCCAGAGATTTCAGAAAGTCCGCGACG
>JAYSQC010000476.1:0-4385 GCA_043721755.1 Schlesneria sp. | reverse complement strand
CACGAAGCGGCGGCCAAGGTCCAACGGTTCATCAATGTCTCTCCAGAGCTGAATGATCGAGTCAAAAATCAAAAAGGCGGCATCGTTTAACCGCGTGGGCAACGCCCCGCGCGTTGATGGTGAGACAGGCTCAAACGTCGCTCGACGCGCGGGGCGTTGCCCACGCGGTGAAACGAGCCAGTTAGAGCCGCGCGAGTTTAGTCCCTCAGTCCGAAGCCCTCATTGACGGTTCCGGATGCCTCGACCACAATCGCTCGCGTTGATGCTGGTTCGTTCACGGTTTACCTTCCATTGAGGAGTCCTCTCATGCGTTTCATCGCGCCCCTTACGCTGGTCTTGGTGCTGGCCACCGCTGCGTCGATTCAAGCCGCTCAGATTTCGGGTGAGTACATCGAGGCCCGGACCTGCGATGTCTACACCGGTCCCTGTTTCGCCAATGCCGAGATGGACCTCGCCGGGAAAGAGGCGGTCATGGCGTGGAAGGTCGATGAGGGTGGCTGGAACGGCGTCGCACTCGATGGACTCGGCGTGGCGATCGTTGTCATCTCGGAGAAGACGATGGGGGCGAGCGAGTTCTTCCACATGCACGCCGGGAAAATGGCGTCGATCATTCTGGTCGATGAGCGTGCGACGAAGGCTCAGCACGACGCGCTCGTGGCGTTCGCCAAGCACACGGCGAAGGAATTCACCAGTGACGTGAAGCAGATCGTCAAAGCTCCCATCAAGCTGGAGAACGACCATCTCTCGGGCAAGGGAACATTTAGCGCGGGCGACGTGGCGAAGATCGAAACACGCGGCCTCAAAAAGGGAGACTGCGTCTGCTCGAACGAGGCGATCTTCTATCAACCGCTCACCAAGGTCAGCGACATCAGCCCGGCCTACTCGAACACCCTCAGCTACACGGGTAAGGATTTTGATCGAACGTGGACGACGCACGGCCAACGCAATGCGTTCTTGGCGACGTTCCGCCGGTGACAACTCCGTCGTTTAACCGCGTGGGCAACGCCCCGCGCGTCGAGCGACGTTTGAGCCTGTTTCCCCGCACGACACGCGGGGCGTTGCCCACGCGGTTAAACGATGCCATTGATTTGATTCCTGACTCGATCATTTAGTTTTGGAGAGACGTTGATGAATCGTTGGACCTTGGCTGCTGTTTTTTGTTTCACTCTGTTGACTGCGGCGATCATGGCGGCCGACGACGGCAAGCTCACCGCTGTTGAAAAGGTTCCAGCGGGAGTGGCCGACAAGGTGGCGGCGGCTTTGAATCCGAGTGGTCAGCAGATCGCAGTGGGTGGCGCGGTGATCGGTTCAGTCTGGCTGGTCAAGCAGTTGGACGCGAAGGCCGACTTCAAGCCGTCGCTGTCGGTGAAGTACCCGCTCACGCCGGGGCAACTTGTTGGCGCGATTGAGATTGTCAAGAAGTCTGAGTTCACCGACTTCCGTGGCCAGGATGTGGCGGCGGGCGTTTACACGCTGCGGTACGGACAGCAGCCGGTCGATGGCAACCATGTCGGGACGAGTGATCTCGCCGATTTTTTGCTCGCGATCCCCGCCAAGTTGGACACCGATCCGGCGTTGCTCAAGATGTCCGAGGTGCTGCACAAGCTGAGTGCGAAGACGGCTGGCTCAAATCATCCGGCCATCTTCTCACTGCTGCCGCCGAAGGCCGATGAGAAGACTCCCACGTTGACGCACGACAGCGGCAAGCACTTCTGGATTCTGAGCCTTACCGCTGACGGCAAGTCGGGCAACGCCGCGATTAAGGTTCCGCTGCGAGTGGTGATCGTGGGGGTGTCGGAGGGATAAACCAGACATCAACCTCAATCTGGCGGACAAAGGGCTACTTCACAAACTCTTCGATTGACAGTTGAAACTCCTTATCGAGGAACTTGACAGTCGTCGGTTGTGCGTCAAGCGAAGCGCGGACGTGTGTTGTTGTGTAGATGCCCGCTTTTTTCTGCCACTTGGCTTGGTTGCGATCAACAGTGACTACCCATTTCACCAATGCGACATATTCGCAGAGGTCATCGGAATCGATGTTTGCAAACATTGCATTGGCTTGAAGCTGCTGGTTAACCATTGGAAGACCGTCAATTGAGACCTCGCGGATAGGTCGAGCCTTTGCCGTGATGATGCCTATCCCCACGTAACCGTGATCTTTCAGGTACGCTGCAACGAGATCGCCGCACTGAAAACCGAGAATCGCGTCCCGCCAACGAATTCCTTGTCCGGCAGAGATAAATCCTAGCCGTCTGTAGTCATCCCAGTTTCGGTGCGTTCCCTCTCCAACGTTGTAGTAATACACGCCACACTGATAATCGAAGCCAGACAGTTCAAGGTGCAGCTTGTCGTGTGGTCTAAAGTTGTTTTCGTAATGCCCGGACGAGACATTCGTCAGGTTTTTCCCGAGCTTCCAAAGCAGCGTCTTTTCAATGAGTAGAGCATCATGCTCTGTTAGATCGCGAGCAATCACTCGAATGATAGGCTTGAGTCCTGCCTCCGTAATTGCAGCTATTCGTCGTGTCTTATCGTTATCTGATGGGTCCGACAAATGCGCGTTTTTACGAGTTCCGGTGCCCTTGCCAAAGTAAAACTCTTCATGGTTGCGAGGGTCGATGTAGACATACACGTAGTAGCCCATAGTTTGAATCTCACAATTGCGACTCGCAAATCTGAATCACCCGTACAGCTTCGCCACGTAGTCGCCGTAGCCGTTGAACTTGATCGTGGGGTGGCGTTCTCGGGTGCCGAGCATCCATTCGCTCGACTGGCTCCAGCGGGGGTGAGCGACTGCGGGTTCGACGTTGGCTTCAAAGCCGTACTCGCGCGGGTTGACGATGTTCCAGAACGTGCCGGGTTGTTTGCCGGTGAGTGTGATGCGGACGATCGACTTGCTGCTTTTGAAGCCGTACTTCCAAGGCAGGACGAGTCGCACTGGAGCACCGTGCTGCTTGGGGAGCGGTTCGCCGTAGATGCCGGTCGCGAGGAATGCCAGTTCGTTGGTGGCTTCGGCCAGCGTGAGGCCTTCGGTGTACGGCCACGGGAAGGAACTGTCGGCCATGTTGGGGGCTTCGGTCGGACGCTCGAAGGAGTCGAACTTCACGAACTTGGCCTCGGCGGTTGGCTCGACCATTTCAATGAGCTTCGCCAATGGAAAGCCGGTCCACGGGACGCACATCGCCCACGTCTCGACGCAGCGATGGCGGTAGGCTCGCTCTTCGAGATCGAACTTGGCGTGCAGGTCGTCGAGACTGAAGGTCATCGGTTTGGCACAGAGTCCGTCCACCGTGACTTCCCAAGGCGTCGGCTGGAAGTCTTCGACATAGAGGTACGTTTGCTTGCTGGTCGAGAACTCGTAGAAGTTCGTGTAGATCGCGGCCGCCTGTGGGTCGGTCTCATCGCGACCGTACTCGAAGGCGGGGTTCCGCTTCGCCG
Organism: Schlesneria sp.; assembly: GCA_043721755.1. Taxonomy (GTDB): domain Bacteria; phylum Planctomycetota; class Planctomycetia; order Planctomycetales; family Planctomycetaceae; genus Schlesneria. Next base: position 950 of record JAYSQC010000476.1, on the reverse strand, counting down.
GGTAATGGCTTTGGGACGCTTTCGGGATGTCCACCTGAGCAGCCGCCTTGAGCTTCTGCTCATCCGGTTTGTGTTCGCCGCAACCGGGAAGCGCTCCACCGAGCAGCAGTCCCGCCGCGCCGAGGCCCAGCGAACTGCGACCGAGTGATGCGAGAAACTCGCGGCGATGGAGACCACGGTTGCGATAGATGCTTTCGTCCGTCAGCTTGTGCAGGGACGGGTCGAAAGGTTTGCGAGTGATGAAGTTCATGGCGAAGCTCCTTCGTTGAAGCGAGGCGTTGGATTCGTTTAACCGCCAGCCAAAGGCGAGCGCGTTGGTCGCTCCCAAACGCGCTCGCCTTTGGCTGGTGGTTAAACAAGATCGACGATGTTGAGCGGGCCGGAGTCTACTCGCCGCCCGCCGGAGTCTGCCAGAAAGGTTTTCTCATGAGTGATCCTGCGAGATTGGAACGAGCAACGGAGTTGATGAGGTCCGCATACGAGCGGGTCGAGTTGCCGGAGGGCGATTCGACGTGGACGCTCTTCCTGCGCGTGTTGTTTGGCGTGGGAAGCGATCATCGTTCGAGTGACGCTTTGACGGAGATTTTGAAGTCGTCGCCGATCGCTTCTCCACAGACGACGATGCAAACGGCCGCCGGTTCGTTGGTCGAGGTTCTCGCGCCGGTCCCGCGCGGGCCACAGAAGGCGTCGCTGGTGCGAACCATCGCCGCGTGGTGGATCGAACAGTTCGGTGAGGAACTCTCACCCGAATGGGCCAAAGGAGTGGCGTTCTATCGCGAGTCGTTGCGAGCTATCCGGGGCCTCGGCCCCGCGACGGTCGATGAGCTATTGCTGTTCGCCGCGCAACTGAAGGTCTTCCCCGTGGATCGCCCGACGCTGCGCATCGCCGTCCGTCATGGCTGGCTCAGCCTGCCGATTGAAGATGAGGATGCGCAGTCGTTCTTCGTGCG
>JAYSQC010000475.1:0-10086 GCA_043721755.1 Schlesneria sp. | reverse complement strand
GAGTCTTCGGAACGCACCGGGCATTGTGATCATCAACGGTGCGTTCCGAAGACTCCACGCACCCTACCGGCTGTTACGGCACGGTCAGCTCGACAAGATCGCCACGCTGCTCTTGAAGTTCGCGGGCGGTGTCGGGATCGACGTAGTCGCTGTGGCAGGAGGCTTTGGCTTCTGCTTCAGCGGTCATCGTCTTCTTTGTCTTGGCGGCGAGGCGATGGATTTCGTCGGGGCTGAGGACGCCGCGTTTGCTCAGGATGTCTTGCTGTTCGGGGGTGAGGGCGGCGGAGACTTTGGCCTTCTCCCACTGGTAGTTCTCGTCCTTGCCCGAGGTGAATTCGACGATCTCCTTGCTGATGCGGACGCTGCACCAGTCGTGGCCGCACATGGCGCAGAAGTCGGTGTCGACGTCGAGGTCCTCGTCGTGATAGGCCCGCGCCGTGTCGGGGTCGAAGCTGAGATCAAAGTGCTTCTGCCAGTTGAGGGCTGCGCGGGCTTTGGTCAGTTCGTCGTCGCGGTCTCGCGAGCCGGGGATGCCCAGTGCGACATCGGCCGCGTGGGCGGCGATCTTGTAGGCGATGCAGCCCTGCTTCACGTCGTCCTTCTTGGGGAGGCCGAGGTGTTCCTTGGGGGTCACGTAGCAGAGCATCGCCGCGCCGTGATAGCCCGCCGCGGTCGCTCCGATGCAGCTTGTGATGTGGTCGTAGCCGGGGAAGATGTCTGTCACGAGCGGGCCGAGGACGTAGAAGGGTGCCCCGTGGCACAGCCGCCGTTGCAGCTTCATGTTGAACTCAATCTGATCGAACGGGACGTGGCCTGGTCCTTCGACCATGACCTGCACGCCCTTCCGCCAGGCTCGCTCGGTCAGTTCGCCGAGCGTCACGAGTTCGGCCAGTTGCGCTTGATCGGTCGCGTCGGCGAGGCCACCGGGGCGGAGTCCGTCGCCGATGGAGAACGTCACGTCGTACTCGCGCATCACGTCGCAGATCGCCTCCCAGTGGTCGTACATCGGGTTCTGTTTGTTGTGGACCAGCATCCACTTGGCCAACAAAGAACCGCCGCGACTGACGATGCCAATCAGCCGTTTGTTGATGAACGGCAGATGCTCGCGCTGGACGCCGGCGTGGATCGTGAAGTAATCGACTCCCTGCGCGGCCTGTTCCTTGAGCGACGCGAGGATGATCTCGGGCGAAAGCTGTTCGATGCGGCGGCCGATGATCATCGAGTAGATCGGGACGGTTCCGATCGGCACGGTGCTGTTGCGGACGATGGCCTCGCGGCAGGCGTCGAGGTCTCCGCCGGTCGAGAGGTCCATGACGGTGTCGGCTCCCCACCGCTCGGCCCACTTCAGCTTGTCGACCTCTTCGTCGGTGCTCGATGAAACCGGTGAGGCCCCCATGTTGGCATTGATCTTGGTCTTCGAGGCGCGCCCGATCGCCATCGGGTCGAGCTGGTACTGAAGATGCCGTTTGTTGGCCGGGATCACCATGCGTCCCGCCGCAACTTCGTCCCGAACTTGCTCGGCGGTGAGGTGCGGCTCCCGCTCGGCGACGCGAGCCATCTGCGGCGTGATGATGCCGAGGCGAGCAGACTCAAGCTGCGTGATCGGCGTGAAGCCAACCGGGTGCCCCACACATCGCAACGAACCATCTGCATGTCGGAACTGAACCGCCTTGTTTCCGTCTCCGCAATCGAATCTCGCCTTTGCATCTGGAGAGACCATCATCGTCACCCAGCCTGCAGGCAAAAAATCCCACGCGGTCTTCTCCGACGGCGCGGGCATCCCCGGCGTATCGGGCGAGGCGAACGTGAGCGCCCCCTCGCGACCCGGCTTGATCGCGGGTCGAAGAGCAAAGCTTCCCGGCGTCGTCCCCTGAGCGGTCGAGGACGGGTTCAGCCCGAGCGGCGGCAACTGATACGAACGATCCATCACGGCGGTCTTCATGCGAGGCAAACTCCAACGAGCAAATGCAATGACCGGCAGTCGGTCAGAATGGTTTCGAGCGGGCAGCATGGTAGTCCGCGTGAGGGGACTTTTCAAAACGCCCCGCGTGGAAGGGCTGGTTTGTTTGTGCGAATGCTCGATAGCTAGAATGGCCGTCGTTGATGAGTGATTTGGCAGAGACGCGCGAACACAAGACTACAACCGGAAGGAAGTCGATGAATGACGACAGGTTCAATGTTGGCTTCTGGCTGACTCGGGCGGCTGTCATGGTGCCGATGTTGGTGACGCTCATCGTGGGGCTGGTGATTTGTTACCGACAACGGCAACGCCGGCCACGCATGGCGAGACTGCTTGGGTACGTATTGCTGGCCGAATTGATCTGGCTGACACTTGGCTGCTGCGTGTTCGACGTGATCTGCTGCTGGGCGGGCATTACTGGAGAACACAACATCAGCAATCCAAACGACAGGTCGTGGATTCTACGAAGGTTGATTCTTGAGACGCCCAACTCGGTGGTTCACGCCACGATTTGGGGGATGGCGATTTGGGCCGTATTCAGCGAGAGCGACAGGCAGGAACGAACCATCGACTCCTGATTCCAATGAGGACGGACCCAGACGAACTGTGGCAGGACGATGAATCAAGGCAAGACATGAGTGACCCATTCGGTTGGACCGTTCTCTATCCCCTCACTTCCCTCGCATGCACATCACCTGTCTCAGTGGTGATGCTCATCGGAGGCGTGGCCAGTCTTCGCAGGCTCTTCACCAAGCCCCGCGAAGGTTGGTTGGTGGGAACGGCGATCGGGTTGAACGTGTTCGCGTTTTTCGGAGTGCCCAATGTCGTCGAGTTGGCAATTAGGTTTGTGCCGAGTCTGTTGGCGTGTCTCGAACCGACAGTCTCACAAATGTGGATGTTCTTCTATTTGCACGCCATTCCCGCATCCCTCGCCCAAGCTGCCGCGTGGGGCTTGATCCTCTACGCGGCCTTCGGCGAGGGAAGTGGATCGAGGTCGAAGTATCTGGTCGAGGGTGAGCGACCCGAACAGAAGTCGGCGTGAGGCGGAGTCCGGAGTGGTGGGCCGGCGCTCGAACTGAGCTTGTCCCAACCGACCACGCGACCGACCGCTCACTCTCGGACATCAATGATGTTCGCCGCGCGGCGAGACTCACTACGGGTTTACCAGTTGACATCTACTGCTTATCCAGTAGATTACCTCTCGGTTGGAACTCCGTTGCGAGTTGAAACGTGATCGTGCGTGAGGAGGGGGGCGACAGATGGCTCGACCGAAGCAGCCGCATCCGACGCCGGGGGAACTGGAAATCCTGCGCATCCTGTGGGAGCGCGGTCCCTCGACGGTGAGGGAAGTCTTGGAGTTGGTTCCGCAGGAGCGGGCGTACACGTCCGTGATGAGCCTGCTGGGCGTGATGACCGAGAAGAAGCTGGTCACGCGCAAAGCGGAGGGCCGGGCGTTTCGTTACACCGCGAAACAGCAGCCCGAGCAGACCGAAGGGAAGATGCTCGGCCATCTGTTGGACCGAGTCTTCTCCGGTTCGACGACGGCTCTCGTCGCACGGCTGCTCGAACAGTCGCAGCCGTCTCCCGATGAACTCGCTGAGATTCGGAAGTTGATCGATGAGTTCAAGCAAAAGTGAACCGCCCTGCTCCCCTCGCCCCAAGTCGCCTTCATCGCTCCGCGTGAAGACAGCCGTTTGCGAGTTCGGTCCCGATTGTTGATGCGAGGGTGCCACTCCCATCGGCTTTCTTCACGCGGAGCGATGAAGGCGACTTTCACGCCTGAAGTTGCTCTGAGCACATCAGGCGTGATGGCACGGCAACGACAGAACAATGCCATCCTTCCCTCAACACAACTGACGACGGGAGCTTTCTGATGCACGCTCTACTCGCTTCTCTACCGCTGATCGGTCTGCCGGAACAGGTGACTCAGCGGTTGGCTTGGGTGTTGGTTCACTTTGTCTGGCAGGGAGCTGCTGTCGCGCTGCTGCTCGCGCTGACGTTGTGGCTCGGGCGCGTGCGACGGCCTGCGGTGCGCTATGCCTGCGGGCTGATCACGCTCGCGGTGATGGTCGCTTGTCCGGTCGTCACGTTTGTCGTCGTGCGGCCTGCGCCGAATCACCTCGCAGCGATCAAAGCGGTCGCGATTGATCCGGGGTCGGGTGTTCGGTTTTTCGGAATTGGCCGAGACGAACTGTTGAGCGTCGAAGAACACGATGACGGCCAATTCCGAAAAACCGAACACCCGACCCCTCTTTCGCAACCGATGACGCTCATCGCCACAGCAGACATTGGCCGTGAAGATCAGGCACTCGCAACGAGCCTGATGCCAGCGCAGAGCGATGCCTCCATCGAACCGTTCACACGCGATGCGACTCGTGTGCGAACGAACTGGTCGCGGGTTCAGTCTTGGATCGTGAGCGGCTGGTTGCTCGGCGTCGCACTGCTCAGCGCGAGGTTGCTGTTGGGATGGTTCGGCGTCTGGCGTCTGCGGCGGCGTGTCGAGCCGGTTCCCGAGTGGCTGGCTGAGCGAGTTCACTCGCTCTCACAAGCGCTGCGAGTGACGAGGCCGCTCGTCCATCTGAGCCACCGCGTGACGGAGGCGGTCGCGGTCGGATTCCTCAAACCGATGATCCTGCTGCCGGTCGCGTGGGTCACAGAACTGCAACCCGACATGATCGAGGCGGTCATCGCGCACGAACTCGCTCACATCCGTCGCGGCGATCTGTGGGTGAACCTCATCCAACGGCTGGTCGAGACGCTCCTCTTCTATCACCCCGCCGTCTGGTGGCTGTCGCGCGAACTGCGGATCGACCGAGAACTCTGCTGCGACGAACTCGTGGTGCGCACGCTGCACAACCCGCTGCGCTACGCCGAAACCTTGGAACACGTCGGCCGACTCAGCCTCGCCCAGACAGATCGCTTTGCCCGACGCGGCCGCGCCTCACAACCGCTCCCCACTCCCAGCACACTCACCGTCTCCATCGGCAGCCCGCGCCATATCCTCCTCACCCGCATTCGAGCGATCCTTGCGCCCCCACCCCAAGACCGCAGCACAACCGCGTGGCTCGCCGGCCTGATCCCACTCGCCATCGCGTGCCTGATCGGTTGGTCACTCGCATCACGGCAACTCACTCCAGCGAACGCGGAACCGAGGGATGCGGCTTCGCCCTCGACGAACGTCGCAGCATCGGAGGGGCCAGACCGGACAGGTCCCTTGGCACAGGCGGATCAGCCGGTTGTGGTTGGCCCTGCTGCTTCTGCCGCAGAGGCGGTTGTCACCACGGAAGCAGCGGGGACGGTCGAGACGTTTTTGGATGAACCAACTCTGACATACCGACGCCGAACGCGCGCCGCGTTGGACGAGCAGACTGAGGCCCTTTTTACAGAGACTTCGTTGGGCGACGCGCTGCGATATCTCGAAGAATTGCACGCCATCAAGATTGTCGTTGATGAAGCCGTACAAACGGACTTGGCCAATCGCGATCAAGTGACGCTCAACCTTCAGGGTGACGAACTGCGATTCGCGCTCTCTCAAATACTGTCCCCCCTCGGCCTGACATACATGTTTGCCGCCGATCACTTACTGGTCACAACGCCCGATGAAGTCCGTCGCCGAGGCGGTACACCACCGGAAGACGGAGCGGCTTTGTTAAAGAGTCTCAAAGAGAAGTACCCGAGTGTCCGCTGGTACGAGTTGCGTCGAGGCGAACCGCTGCTGCCGGACGATCTTCCAACGATGCGCGAGGTGTTGAGCGGACTTTCAGACGCCGATCCTGCCATTCAAGTCGAGGCGTGCCGCGTCATTGGGCAGTTCAAGGACTCGGCCAAGGACGCTGTGCCGAGATTGGAGAAGCTGACGCAACACGAGGACATCGTTCTCCGCCGCGTGGCCTATCGGGCACTCGCGGAAATCGGGCAGGACGACTTCAGCACTCTGCCAATCATCCTTGCCGGGATGGTGCGCGAGGACGAGGCCACAGACGGCAGCATCTCTCGACTGTTTGCAGGGACAGGCGATTCGGAGTCATTCCGATTGGAAGAACCCTATCGCAACGGGTCGGACAAACTTCGACAGCGATTGTTGAGGGAGTTGATGCTTGAGCCAACTCCCCGGCCCACGTTGGTCAGGCTGGGTCTCGCCGAGACCAATCCCGACCTGCGGCGGATCGCGTTGAGGACCTTGGTGAATAGTCGCTCCATTCCCGAATACGCCGACATCCTGCGTCCCTTTCTAACCAGCACGATGCGCGAAGAGCGGTCCATAGCGGCACAGATGTTGACGCAAGTGGCTGCCGACATGGAGACGGCTCTGACGATCCTGATCGACGACGCATTTGCGGAAGGAACTGAAAACGAACGAAGCCGCGCCACCAGTGCGCTCTACTTTCTGAGAGGCGATTCCGTCCGGCAGCGGGCAGCCAAACAATTGAAGGAACGGATGGAGACGGACCTCAAGTCGAAATGGTTTGACGCGGCGACATTCATCATCCAACTGACGCCCCATGATGCGACCGATGTCATCGAGAAGCTGGCCCTTCATATCCGTGAGAATGCCTTCGATGCCGCTGAGGCAGCCGATGTCTTGGTTGCCGGACACAAGTTGTCGGAATGCGAGTCCGTGTTCACGAAGCTGCTGGCCGAAGTTTCCGTCGAGACGCGATTGAATCTTGCGCGAGCAGTGATTCCAGCACCTGATCGAGCGACCCGATTACCGCTGCATCTGCGATTGCTCGATGACCCCGATCCGTCCGTCGTCCGGCAGACCATTGAGTCGATGCTGCGCGACAACACCCTTGCGACCGCATTGGCGAAGCTCAAACAACTCGCCGAATCGGGACCGGCTGCTGTTCAAGAAGCGGCTCGCCGGGCGATCGACAGTCTTTCGATCAACAATGGTCCGCAGCTCAAGCCGAACGAAGTCCGATCCAACAAATGGGGCACCGAAGTACGGAACGGCCTGCGAACCCAGATCGCCCTGCGAACGACAGACCACGCCATCGGCAAGCCGCTGCTCATCACGCTCTTCGTTAAGAATGAGTCGGATGCTGCGAAGTCAGTTGCACGTCACCAAGCTTGGGATCCGGATACCTTTGAAGTCATCGGCCCTGATGGTGGGCAGGAACCGACGTTGAATTCCGGATGGCTTCCGGAATTGAAGGAAGAGATCGAAGCGGGAGAAGTCTGGTCGTTGACGGACTCTCGTCTCGATTTGATGTACCTGTTTGAAAAACCGGGGCGTTACACGATTCGGTTCGTGGGACGGAGCGACAAGCCGATGGCGGTCGCCACTCACGATTGGAAAATGACCGTTCTCGCGCACCCCGGCGTGACGCGGCTTCCCGAGTCGAACACGCTGACGCTCGACATGGCTCCCGGAACGGTCGCCGAATGGCAATCGACCTTCATGCGGTTGCGCAGAATCCTGCCGCCGGGTTGGAGACTCGCAAACAACGCTTTGCTCGCAAACAACGCTTTGAAGGACGGCTACGAGTTCATTCTCATTCCACCGCCAAACCCGGTTAGAAAGACGGTGCCGCTCGCCAGTCTTGTGTTCTCAAAGAATGCAGACGCAAACGTGGCCAGTTCGCCACCGAACCAACCACCAGCACAAGCTCTCGGCCTCACCAAGCTCGGACACGCCTTTCTAACACTGCCGGCCGAGACCCAAGCCGCGTGGCCCCACTGCGTCGAGGCCATTCGGGCGCAGTTGCCGGTCGAACCGAAAGCCGCTCCGGAATTGCACGGGGCACTCGATCCCGCACAGCCGCCGACACATGGTCTCTCGAAGGAAAAACAAAGCGACGACGAACAGAAGCCCGCAGCGGGAGACTTGCGGTCGGAGAATCGGCCGGGTCAAGTGAGCCGCGCCGAACAAACGTCGCGTGCCAAACAGAGTTCGATTGCGGGCATTGCGCCACGAGATCGGCATGTTGTCACTCAGGCGGGTTCGCGCGACATCGAAGAGTGGCTGCGAGACGTTTGTCGGCAGGCGAACCTGACGTTGAAAATCGAATTCAGCGCGTCGGACCCGATGGATGGGCAACGAACGATTGAAGGGAATCGCGAATTGAGCGGTCCGCTCAGTTTCGTCTTGATCCAGCGGTTGAGTCCGTCCCTGGGAGTTTTCAAGCTGGCGGATGAGTCTTTGAAGTTGGGGCGGTGTCGGACGGGAAGGGTGTGGGGGTGAGGCCCGCGTCGGTGCGTGAGGCTCCTGCGGGGGCGGATGGGTTGCCGGATGAGGCGGTTCCTCAAGACAGTCCGGGGCGGTTTTTGGTGAGGCTCAATGCGACGGCGGCTCGGGTGGTCGGGCGCTGGATGCTCACGCTGCCAGCGGGCTTTGCGATTGAGGCGGAAGCGACGTTGACCGACGACGGTTGTGTGAAGCTCGGTGGCAACAAGGGCAACAATCTCTTCGGCAAGTTCGCCGTGCGAGGCGACCGACAAGGGGATCATCGATCTGGTCTGGCAGGTGAAGTCGAACAACCGGCTGACGCTGATCGTGGACCAGAACAACGTCGGTGTGAAGTATCTCGGGGCGAAGCTGGAACGCCTCGCGGCTCCGTGACAGACAGGGTGGAAGCGAGGGGTTTCTGTGGTGCATTCACAAGAATCCGGGGGCTTACGCCCAATGGCACTCACTTTGTCATTCGCCGACTGAGCGGCAAGGCGCTAGCCGCCGGTTCTTTGCTTGGAAACTCAACTCCATCACACCGGCGGCTAGCGCCTTGCCGCTCAAAGTAAGTGCCATTGGGCTGACGCCGCCCGGCTCACCACTTCTGTCGGAAATGCCAACGCATTCGCGGAGCGAATGCACCACAGAAGCCGGACCGTCACCGGCCGGTTCAACCGGGACCGAGCATCTGTGCGACGCGCTGTCCCGTGGCAGGGGCCATCGACAGGCCGAGCATGTTGTGGCCGGCGGCGATCACGACGTTGTTGCGGGCCGGGCTGCGACGAATGATCGGCAGGCTGTCGGGCGTCATCGGTCTCCAGCCGTACCATTGTTCGACGACCGGTTCGGCGGTCGGTTCGAGCAAGTAGTGGCTTGCCCCTGCGCGCAGCATCTCGATCTTGCGCGGGTTGATCGTCCGGTCGTAGCCCGCGAACTCCATGATCGAGCCGAGGCGATAGCCGGACTGCATCGGCGTCACGGCGACACGATGTTCTTCAAAAATCAGCGGGATCGTCGGGCAGACTTTCGGGCGAGGCATCGTGAGCGAATAACCCTTGCCCGGTTGAATGGGAACCTTGCAGCCGAGTTCTCGATTGAGCAGCGGCGTCCACGCACCGGTCGCGACGACGAAGGCTTCGGCGGGCAGTTCGCCCTTCGACGTGAGGGCCGCAGATGCGCGCGATGCCTCGCCCGACGAGAAGCTGGTCAGCTCGCACTGCTCCAGCACGGTGACGCCGCGCGATTCGAGCAACCTGCGCCATGACGACATCAGTTTGTCAGGCCGCAGATGCGCGTCCCCCTCGTAGTGCCAGCCTCCCGCCAGTCCGAGCTTCAAGGCCGGTTCCAATTTCGTCACGTCATCGCCGTCGTAACGCACGGCCCGCATCCCGAACTGCTTGCCGAGCAAGTCGTCCGTGTGCGCGTAGTGGTCCATCGCCGCTTGGGTCAAGAACGGGAAGAGCAGCCCGCGCGTCTGCCACTCGGCGTCGAGCGACTCGGTGGCGAACAGTTCGTCGTACAGACGGCGCGAGGTGTTGAGCAACTCCTGAATCGTGCGGCCGGCCGCCAGCATGTCTCGCTCGTTGCAATGACGAGCGAACTGCAGCAGCCAGCTCCACAAGGCGGGATCGAACCGGGGCTTGATCGAAAACGCCGAGTTCGGGCTGAGCATCGCCTTCACCGTCTTGGCCATCACGCCGGGACCGGCCAGCGGCAAGACATGACTCGGACAAACGAAGCCGCAGTTCGCGTGAGACGCCCCGCTCGCGAAGCGGCCCTGCTCAACAATCGTCACGTCCCAGCCGGACTTGTTGAGGTAATAGGCACACGCGGTCCCGATAACCCCGCCACCAATGACGATCACACGCTGAGGCACGAACGAATCTCCTATCTGCTTGGTCAGGTTATTAGACTCCGCGCGGCCGGAGTGAGACTTTTCCGAGCGGGGCGGCGT
>JAYSQC010000474.1:0-9133 GCA_043721755.1 Schlesneria sp. | reverse complement strand
GTGGTGAACATTCCTTCGCTGGCGATGACTCCGTCCTTCATCACGATCTGGTGCCGGGCACGACGCGCGACGCTGGTTTCGTGCGTCACCATGATGATCGTGCGGCCCTCGCGGTTGAGGCCGGTCAACAATTCCATGATCTCCTTCTCGGTGGCTGAGTCCAGATTTCCGGTTGGCTCATCAGCAAGAATGATCTCGGGATCGTTGATGAGCGCCCGCGCGATGGCCACGCGCTGCTGCTGTCCGCCTGACAACTGGAATGGCCGATGGTCGAGGCGATCGCTGAGTCCCACTTTTGCGGCGAGATCGAGGCAGCGGTTGATCTCGGCCGAACCGATTGTGCGGTGCCCGCTGCGATAGTGCAGCGGCACCTGAATATTTTCGAGGACCGTGTACTGCGGGATCAGGTTGTAGGACTGAAAGATGAACCCGATGAGCCGGTTCCGAATCTCGGACAACTCGTCGTCGCTGAGCTTCGCGACATCGTAGCCCGACAAGATGTAGCTCCCGGTTGTGGGACGATCGAGTGCCCCCAGCAAATTCAGCAGCGTGCTCTTACCGCTGCCCGATTGTCCCATGATGGCCACGAAATCCCCGGTCGGAAAATCGGCCGAGACGCCTCGCAGTGCTCGCACCACGTTCTCACCCAAGTGATAGAACTTTGTCAGGTCGATGAGTCGCGCGGCGTAGGACATGGTTCCGTTTCAATGCAGGAAGAGCGTTTGGGGCGGGCGTTCCCACACCAACCCGAAGCGTGAGCGAGGACTGCCCGAAGCATCAGCGAGGTCGGGATGAAGCGTGCGTGAGGAGTCGAACTGCACGTCCTCGCTCACGCTTCGGGTTGGTGTGGCGGTTCGATGTCCGGATCAATTCCCGCCAGCATCACCTGCGGGAGGTCGAGGTCCACCACCGCGAAACTTGGCCATCGCGGCGGTCAATTCCTCTTGTGTGACGCCACCGTCGCCATCGGTGTCGAAGGTGTCGAAGCGCGACTGCATCCGTTCGTCCGCCTCGTCCTTCGTGACCTTGCCGTCACTGTTCTTGTCGAGACCCTTGAACCGCGCGACGGGATCAACCGTGGGCCGACCTCCCTCGGAAGGTGCTCCCGGTGGACGGCCTCCCTCTTGAGGACGACCTTCACCGGCGGGGCGTCCCTGCGGCGAGCCACCCACGACCGGAGGTCGCCCCCCTTCGGGACTGCTTCCCGACTTGGCTTCGTCGGTGCCGGGGCGACCACCGGCCGAACCGGCTCCCGAAGGCTTGTCCTTCATCCGATCTGACGCCTTCTGAGCGTTCTCTTCGCTCACCTTAGACTGCTTCGCCGACTGCTCGGCCTCCAGCACATCGATCTCTTTTTTGAAGTGCGAACGCGGGTTCATCACGACTTGATCGCCTTCCTTCAGACCTTCCGTCACCTCGATCATTCGTTCATTCGACTGACCGATCGTGATTGGCTTGCGGCTGACACTGTTGCCGGAGACGACGAACGCGAACTGCTCGGCTCCCACGGTGACGACGGATTGCACTGGGATTTGCAGCACGTCGTCGCGCCGTTCGACCAAGATTTCGATCGTGGCAGTGAGGCCCGGTCGCAGCTTGTTGACCTTCTCGGGGTCGTCCAAGATTTTGATGACCGCTTCGTACTCTTTGATGTCGCGGCTGAAGGAGCTGGTCGAACTGGGGACGGACGCCACAGAATCGACCTCCCCGAAGAAGTCGATGTCAGCGTAGGCATCGACCTTGATCTTGGCGGGGAGTCCCGTGCGAACCATCGAGATGCGCGACTCGTGGATGCGGGCGTTGACCTTCATCGAGTCGAGGTCGGGCAGATTGATGATTGGCTGACGCTCGCGCACCGTGCCGCCGACTTCGATCAGCACTTGATCGCTTGATCGCCCATCGCGCGTGTTGGCGTAGACGACCTGTCCATCCTGAGGTGCTTTGATTTTGCAGGCCGCAATCTGCGTTTTGAGCCGATCGAGCTTCTTGGACTCCACCTCAAACGTCAGCTCGCGCGATCGGTGTTCAGCCTCATACTGAGCCAGCGCCGCTTGGCCCTTGCGTCTGATGCGCTCGATCTCGCGGCCAGACTCGGTCACACCGGCTCGCAGCTCGGCCAGCGTTCGCTTCTGGGTGAAGGACTCCAGAACGTTGAGTTTCGTCTTCGCCGAGGCCATCTTGAACCCGGCATCCTTGAGATTGAGTTCTTCGGCCTCAAGGTCGTTCTGGTTCTTGTAGCCCTTCTGCACGAGCCGCCGGATGAACCCGCAGCTTTCTTGAGAGCGGGTGAGATTCGCTTCGGCCGTCGAGAGTTCGGCTTTGATGTCGGCGACTTGTTGGAGGTACTCGCCCTTCTCAAACTTCTCCAAATCGAGCTTCGCTAGTTCCAGCTTGAGCTGCACGGCGGCGGCATCAGACTCGTTCTGTGTCTTCTGAATGCCGAGGTCTTCGTCGGCCTGTTGCAGCAGAGCCTTGGCCTTCACGACCAGAATCTCTTGCTGGGTCTCTTTGTCAATGAGCGTCGAGGCATCGAGTTCGCAGACGATGTCGCCCTCTTTGACCTGCGTTCCCTCGGGAACAATGCTGATGATCGTCGTCGTGCCTTCGACCTTACTCGTCAGCGAGGCGTTCCTCATACTGTCGAGCGTCCCCTTCTCCGTCACCGTGATCTGAAAGGGGGCCTTCTTGGCGAACTCCAAAACCAACCCCTCGGTCGCGGAGTGTTGCGGCACCCACTGCGCTTGGATCGCGGGCCAGTAGACGATCCCACCACCCAGGCAGACGATCACGATCACCAGCACGATGATCCGCCCGCTCCACGGACTGCGTTTCTGCGCGAGTGCGCGACCCGGCGACGAGGCGGACGCGCCCGGCGGATCGGTCTCGTTCGAGCGGGAGGAATGCGGCGGGTTCTGGGAGAGAGGCTGGTTCGGCAGGTTGGACATTGGCAGGTTTACTCATTGGGTGGGAGGTCGAAGCACCTGAGAGACCCTGGTAGACAGGATCGACCCACAGGCCGCGTTCGTCGATCACCATGATATCCATGTCGCGATGAATGTTGATCCTGTTGCGCTCGTAATCGACCCACGTTTGGACGAGATCGTTTTGAGCCTGCAGGACCGAGTTCAACGCATTCAACAGGTTCAGACCGGTGTTGCCGTTACTGGCAGTGGTGCCACCGCGACCGACCTGTTGCTGTGTACTCGGACTCTTGGCGTTCTCCACTACAATATCGAGTTGAAGTGCCGCTTGGCGCAGATTCTTCCGAGTCGTCTCAAAATTCAGGCGGGCTACACTTAACTGCCGCCAGTCGGTGCGGACTTCAAACTTCACCTGATCTTCGAGCCGCATGTACTCGCGCTTGATCCGCTGGTATCCGATGAGCGACGCGCGGTAGGCGTTTCGCTCGCCGACCTGGCTGATCGGCGCGGTCATCTGCACTCCCAGTCGGAACGAGCTTTGGTCGGCTCGAAAATCGAGTGGCCGATTGCCGGCACCCGATGTCCCGATGTCACCTTGAGCCACAAGATTCAGAACCGCTTCCAGATCGTTCGCCGCGACTTCCATGATGCGGCGTGAATCCATCACGCGGGCACGGGCGTTCATCAGATCGAGCCGGTTGTCGAGAGCCATCGCGACCGCAGTCTCCTGCGACACTTCAAATTCGGGCAGCGAGATCAGTTCCGCCCGCAGTCCAACCTGCACCACCCGCAGATTCTGAACAATCGTAAACAGCTCTTCGCGTTCTTCTCGCATGGCGATCAATGCGGTCTGACGATCCTCGCGGCTGATTTTGTCGTCGGCCACTCGTTTTTCGATCTGCTTCAATTCGGCAGAGGCTTTCTCAAATGCTCCGCGAATCGTGCGGAAGATCACGCGGTCTCGCTCCAACGCGAACTCAACCAGATCGCGCGACATCTCGAACTTCAACTTCGCCAGCCGTTGCGGCGTGTTTTGCGAGACGGTTTGGAAATCGGACTCGATCAACTGGATGCCGCTGGCCCGCACTTCCTCGATCATTGTCGAAAGGCGTTTCACGGCCGACCGCAGTTCGGCGAGCGGCGGGTCCTCGTCGTCGATCGATGCCGTGAAGTCCGCGAACTCCAAGACCTCCAGTTCCAATTCGTTGATGCGCGGGTCGATGAGCTGGAACTGATTGAGCATCGTTCGGTCGAGCGTGACCGAGATGTCCGTCGGCAGCCCGAGGAACAGTTTGTAGCGGTCCAAAGCGTCTTGAAAATTGCGTTCGAGCGTGCGGAGCTGGTTCTCCTGCTGAGTCAGACGAGTGGCGAGTTGCAGCATGTCGGCCGTGATGACGCCGGTACGAAGTTGGTCGAAGAGACCACGTACGGCGAGGCGATACTCGGCGTCTTCGTTGAGCGCCAGCAGTTGTTCCTGCTCGGCAGGCGTCATCGGTTCGGACACCTTCCAGCGCAGAACGCGACTCCCCGCCAAGTAATCGAGCTTGGAAGTCAGCGTGGCGGGGAACTCAATTCCCTGCGGTAAGGCTCCCAGTTCCAACCGGCGAAACGGCGTTTGCGCGATCAACTCGCGCTGTCGTTCCGTCTGGACGTACAGCCCCTGAATGTTGTCGCGCTGATTGCGAATCTGCTGCATCTGTTGGAGCAGACCGAGATAGCCGACGCCCGACGCCGAGGCCGTCTGGCCACCGACGGTCACGCCACCGATGGTCGCGCCGCCACCTCCGCCCGCGTTGCTCCCTTGCCCCGCCGCCACCGTGTCGGCGAAGAACAGCTTTCGATACCGCGCGAGTGTTCGCAGGTCATACAGCACCTCGCGCTCGCTACTGGTGAGTTGGTTCAACGCAATTTTGCGACCGGCCCCGAGCAGCAGCGGTTGCGTCAACGAGTACGACAACACCGAAGCCGACTGCGTTTGATTGCCTCCCGAGAACAACCACAGCGTGTTGTTCGCCATCTCGACGATCCACTGACCGCCCGTCGGTAAGAGTTGGCTCATTCCGAACCGCGAATTGAAGCTGGACCGATCCATCCGAGCGACACCGCTTCCGGGCAAGTGTGTGTTGGTGAACGTCCCCGACGGTTCGCGCGAACCAAACCCGAGATACCGCACGTTGAACTGAAACTGATCGAGCGTGAGCTGCAAGGCGGAGAGATACGCGTTCTCGATCTGCGTCTGATAGTCGCGACTGTTGATGTTCGCGAGTTCAACGGCCTGCTCCAACGAGAGGTCTGGAATCGTCGGCACCATTTCCCCCGCCGCCGTCGTCGCCGCGCGACTCATCCCTTCCGGAGATGTCGCGCTGACCGTGGTCAATCCGTCGGACAGACCGTAGTCCACGTAAGGGGCCGCCGGCGCGAGACCGAAGTTCGCCAACCACGCCGGATTCTCCACCGACATCGACTCACCGAACTCATGCCAACTCTTGTAGCCGCGCATCCCATGCACCGCGTCCATGTACTGATTCGCCGCCGGATCGTCGGGCGGAAGCGGGGCGCAGTCGGGATCGAATGGGTCGTAAAACCGGCTGCGCGGATCAACATCCACCGTGGTCCGCGGCAGACTCCAACGCGAGTCCATCTGTTTCTTTTGGAGCAGGTTGTACGTGTCGAAGTCGGCCTGAGAACGCCAGAATGGGCGAGAACATCCGCTTCCCAGCAGCGTTCCCACGACGGCGAGCACGACGAACCCGATGCGGTGGCGAGGCGACTTCATCTCGATTCCTCCTTCACTAACTGATTCACCAACCCGAGCGCCGACAGCATTTGTTCCAGCGCGCGATGGGGTGAGTGAACACCCTCAGCATTCTCTTCATCGTGAGCGGCCTCGGACCAACTCCGTGAATCCGATGAACCTACATCATCAAATGAGGTGCGGTCATTGCGAGAAGTGACCGATCCGCGCGAGGAGACTGACGCCCCCCCCTTCAAAGCGGAACGCCCTTCGTGGCTCGCGACCAATTGACCGAGCAGCAATCCCAGCGTCGCCCGATCATCGGCGGGCACGCCCTGCAATTGTCGCAAGGCCCAGTTGCCCTTGGCGTTTTCCACACGCTCCACCAACCGCAGACCAGACGGGCTGAGTAGCAGAACGCGCTTCCGCCGATCAGCATCAGATCGCGACCGCTCGACCAAATCATCTTGAGCCATCCGCTCGATCAGTGTGCTGACGTTCGACTCGGACTGCATCAGCCGTTCGGCCAATTCCGACTGCGATAGCCCCATCTCACCGGCAGAGTTCAATGCCACCAAAACCGAGTACCGGACCTCCGTCAGTCCGAACGGGTCCAGAAACTCGCCGAGCTTTGATCGAACCAACGAAGCCGCCCTCACGAGACGGTCCAGCGTTTCACCCGCCTCCGACATGGGCACCGACTTCACTGAGTTCACGGTTCGTTCCACAAGATCCATCCGCAAATGCCTCTTCAGGAGTACTGTCAAAAACTCGCTCACTCGCTCGACCCAGACGGACGTGCCTCTACCTCGCGCGGTCGAAATCGGCACCGCTTCGTTTAACCGCCTGTTGAAAAACGTAGGATGGACGCCCTCGTCCGTCCGTTTTCAACGAGAAATCGCTCGGACGAGGGCGTCCAAGTTACGTTCTCCAACAGGCTGCTAACCGCGCTGGGCAACGCCCCGCGCGTTGAGTGGCGTGAAATGTTGTGTTACCGCACGACGCGCGGGGCGTTGCCCACGCGGTTAAACGAAGCCGTTGTGACCGCGCGAGGTCTTCACCCCGCGCGAGTCGGCCTCGCATCTGGATGATTCGACCAATAACGGTTCGAGACTGAAGGAGTTCTCGGCAAAGGCGGGAAAGTCGCGGCGGTTCACTGACAATCCTGCGTCGTCGTCAACCTGACGTTCACGCAAACCCTGCCATCACTGCGGATTACAAGGCAAGGTCGAGAACCGGCAAAGACTGCCGGTCCCGTCGGCCGAAATTGACGCACGGTCGTTTAACCGCGTGGGCAACGCCCCGCGCGTCGTATGGCAAAACAGCTTTCCACGTCGCTCGACGCGCGGGGCGTTGCCCACGCGGTTAAACGAGTTCAAGCCGTGCGAGGTAGAACAGGGGGCGAGACTCTCAAATTGCTCGGGAGTTCCGTGCCTGACGCCGCAACACACGAGTCGCCATGTGTATTCGACTGAATCGAGGCGACGGTGTCGATGCGGCGCGGACACATGTGCTGGTCGATGTGATTGCGATCCGTTGCCCAGCAGATGCTTGAGACCCACTCGACACACGGCTAACATCTGCCCCGCGTGAACGCCTTTGCCGCTGGGCAATAACTCGGCCTTCACCTTTTCTTAGTCCTGCGGACCTCAATCCGATGAGTGACCTGTTGCAATTGGAACTGACCGACCGTCAACGCGAACTCCTGCTGCGTGGCTTGCGCTTCGTCCGCAGCAGCCGCATGTTGGAGATCCGTGATTCGTCCGACATCACCGACGATGAACGCAAAAACGAACTGGGCGAACTTCGCGAGTTGTCTGAAATGCTTGGCCAGAACACCGCCGCAGCCAAGCCCGCTCGCGTGTGAACTCCTCAGCTCACTCGATACGAACAATCTGGATAACGCGAACAGCCGTCGAACGATTCGACGGCTGTTCGCGTTTCTGTCTCGCGTGGCCCGAAGTGAGACATTTGTCGCTGCAACACACTAACCAGAAGTGTAAACGAGGATGTGTGTTGCTTCCTCGCTTACGCTTCGGGTTAGTGTCAGCTTCGGCCGCGCGGAGTATATCTCGCGTGGCCGGAGATCATCGCCCCGGACGCGGAAGGTCGCGCGGCTTGATGATCTCGCCGTACATCTCGGGATGGCGGTCGGCGATGCGGTTCACTTCGTTTGATCCCGCTTGGCGAATCAGGTGCTTGTTGCGAGAGCGGGCGGTGTCGATGTCGGCGTAGAGGATCACTTCTTCGATCCCGTCGGCCGTGGCGAGTGTCTTCCCAAGCGGATCGCAAATGCGGCTGCGACCGATGAACGGCGTGCCGCGTTCGACGCCGATGCGATTGATCGCGGCGTAGTACACGGTGTTCTCCATCGCACGCGTGTTGGTCGCGTAATCCGCGGCGGTCTCGGCACCGGGAGGCCAGTTCGTGGGGAGGACGATCAGGTCCGCACCCAGCAGCGCGAGGCATCGCGCTGTCTCGGGGAAGCCGCCGTCGTAGCAGATGTTCATCCCGATCTTCACTCCGTCCACCTCATGCACGGCGAGCGGGCGGTCTCCAAAATCGGTGAACATGTCCACGCCGAGAAACGGCAGATGAATCTTCCGGTACGACGCGACCACCCCGTTCGGCCCAACCAGCGCGAGGGCATTGAAGACACGCTCCCCGTCCGCCTCGAGCAACCCGAACACCACATGCCCGCCCAGTTCGGCACAAGCGCGAACCATCCGTTGAGTCGCCGGACCGTCGATTGGCTCCGCGTACGGACGAGCCTCTTCAATGCTCGTGAAGCAATAGCCCGTCGCCGCACATTCGGGAAAGACCGTGAGCGTGGCCCCTGCCGCGCGAGCCTCGCGCAGCTTCGCGATCATGCGGTCGAGGTTTCCGCTCACGTCCATCAACTGAAAGTCCATCTGCACGCCGGCGATCTTCATGTTTGTTCTTCCCATTGTTTTCTCCCCTCGCCCCGGCGGGCACCGCCGCTTCGGTGGTCCGGGGGTGAGGGGTTCTTGAATCGGCTCTCTCAGCCAGTTGAAGAACCGTAGGATGGACGCCCTCGTCCGTCTTTTTCCAAGCAGGAATCACGGACGAGGGCGTCCAGACTACAGTTTCTGCGACAGTAATTGATGCGCCGATCCTAAGCGAATTGGGTTACGCCAGCCGATTTGTCACCCGCCCTCGACGCAGAAAAACAGAGCCGGGCCGACTACAAATCCCCGTCCTGTTTATCCCCGTCCTGCTTGCGGACACCACTTCCGGAAAGACTTGTTGATGCCGACGAATCCCTCGTCCGTTGTGACCGGCGCGTTTCTCACCGCACCGTTTCTCACCGCCCAGTGGCGGCATCTGGTGATGCTGAACTACGAAGTCGATCCGGCCTTGCTGGCGCGCCGAGTGCCGCGCGGGACGGAACTCGATGTTTGGAACGGTCGCACGTTTGTGAGCCTCGTCGGCTTCCGGTTTCTCAATACGCGCGTCC
>JAYSQC010000473.1:0-1058 GCA_043721755.1 Schlesneria sp. | reverse complement strand
AGATGTGCCCCGCGGCATACGCAGCCAGCCCGAACGAGGTGGCCGCGACGCCAATTTGAAACGACGATTGCGCCACGCTCATCCGCGTGTCGTAGATCTCGAGCGGCGTGAGGTCGAGGTCACGTGCGACTCGTAACGCGTGTACGTGCAGCAATCCAAAGATTGCGAATACCGCCCCGTATCCGAGCGAATAGACGGCATACATGGCGACGATCTGATCGTCGCGAACCGCCACAACCACCCTCGATGGACCGAAGAGAAATTTCAGCGGGTACGTAAAATAGACGACCGTAAAGAGCAAAACGAGATTGAGCACGATCGTCGGGCCGTCGACCAAACCATAGCGGCGAAAGAATCTGTTCTGGATGTACCAAATTTGCGCCAACATCGCGAACGTCCGTGCGAACGAGGGAAATCCCGCCAGCACGTGCAGCAGTTCGTCGAACGTGCGCGGGACTTCGAGCGAAACAACGAGCAAGGTGACCGAAAACCCGAAGACGGCGTCGCTAAACCCCTCGATTCGTGAAACCTCTCCGTGGCCCGCTGGCGAAATCCGTTCACGACGCGCGTGCCGCGCCCGGTTTCTGGTTTCGGCTTCATGGATCGTCGTGCGGCACGACGAGGTCGGGATACCGTTCCCCGACCGGGGCACGCCCACGGCATGCCGAACCGAAAACGCATGCGCGAGCCCGTCATCCCGGAGCTGGACGCCGAGACGTTTCTCCTCTGGGAATCGAAACAACACGAACGTCACGAACTGCATCATGGCTTCGTCGTCGCGTTCGCGGGCGGGACGCTCGATAACGATCGCATCGCACACAATCTCGGGACCGCCTTCGATGCAATCTTCCCAGCTCCGTGCCGATCGCACGGCTCCGATGTGAAAGTGCAAATCGATGCATCGACGGTTTATTCTCCCGATGCGACCGTCGTCTGCGTCGAGATGGCCGGCAACGCGACCGTCATCGATCGACCGCGCGTCGTAGCCGACGTGCTTTCTCCGAGCACGCGTGCGTACGACATCATCGAGAAGCGTGCCATGTATCGCAACGTCCCAT
>JAYSQC010000472.1:0-4033 GCA_043721755.1 Schlesneria sp. | reverse complement strand
CCTCACTCGAACCCTCTTCCCGCAAAGCCGGGGCGAGGGGACGAGATAGACGTTTCCGACAAAAGTCGAAATCAGGTGAGCCGGGCGGCGTCAGCCCCCGGATTCTTAGCGGCAATTACAAGAGTCCGGGGGCTTACGCCACCCGGCTCACCACTTCTGTCGGAAACGTCATGACTCAATTCCCTTTCGACAGCGGGCGGAGTCTATGTTCCATGTTTCCGTTTCGCCAGATGCGAACTCAATCCGCCAGGGCCATCGCCTTTTTGAAGCTGGGCAGAATGTAGGGTGGGACCAGTGGCGCTTCGCCGCGCTGGCCCACCATGATTTCCAGTGATTGCACGATGGTGGGCCGGCGCTCGAAGCGAGCTTGTCCCACCCTACTCCGAAAAGGCGATAGTCCTGCTCAATCCGATCAGTCTCATCCCAACGCGCGGCGCAACCGTTCGCGGTGGTACGTCAGCCGTTCATCGGACGACATCTTGGCGAAATCGGGCTTGTCGAGTGGCGTCGGTCTTTGTGGCGTATTCGACTTGGGAGCCGCGCCGCTCGTCGGTGTTGCAGCGGGGATACTGATCGTCGTGCCGCTGCCGCCATAACTCATCACGTTCGTTTGGAGAGTCAGGTCCAGGTCGAGCGGTCTGTGCGGCGCAACGCCCAGTTTGGCGAGAACGCTGTGGTACGCACGCACCGCCTCTTCGGGTTCGATCACACCATCGGCGATCAAACGGAGGAACTCGATAAACGCAAGCTGGTTCTCGGCGCTGTTGATCTTGCGACCGAACAACGCCGCGCGGCCACCGTACTTTTTCGACTGATGCAGCAACTGAAAGGCATCGAGCGTCGTCCCCGCCGCGCCGCCGAGAACGCCCACGACGAGATGCGGGTCGTACTGAACCAGCTCTTCCATCGCTTGCGGGCCGTGGTAGACGATCTTCAAAAACACCGGCCGTCCCGCGCGAGGCACACCGGCCAGCGTGCGCGCGATCAGATCGTTGATGAACCCCGGCAGCGTGTCGGGCGGGACGACGTTCGCCACGTTCGGGTCGAACACTTCGAGAAAGTGACGGAAGCCGACTCGTTCGGCCTCTTCGCGAAATTCCTTGTAGCGTTGCAGCGTTTCCAAGTCGCGCGTTTGATCGTTGAGGAACGTCACCGAGTACAAGCCGAGGTTAGAGCCGATCACTCGTTCTTCCGGAGCACAGTCGAGGTGCCCGCACTGCATGTGGTCGAGATGAGCCGTGCGAAACGGACGGGCCGGTTCCGCATGAACCTTCCCGCCGCGCGGCAGATGCACATCGCTGGCATCGTTGGCGCGCGCGGCCGGCGTGATGTGCGAGGTCTCGAACAGCTTTTCTTGCACCGCGAGTTGGTCACTCGTGCTGGCCGACATCAGCACGATATCGACGATCCCTTGGTCGATGACTTGCCGAATCTGATCGCGATACTCGGCGAGCGTTTTGAACCGGACCTCGTTCGCGTGACTCTCGGGCGAGCCTCCGCCGGAACCGTTCTTCGGACGTGAAGATGGCGCGGTCGTCGTTCCCGGCGCGGACATCCCAAACGCCATGTCGGCGTCCTTGGCGTCTGCAATAATGAACTCCTTCGAGCCGGAAGGATCGGCGTGAATCGAACGGAGCTTTTCGTCGAGTGATTTGCTGGCAGGCATGAGCGGCTGTGTCCGAGAGATGGGTGATCTGGAATGTTGGTCGGTACTGTTTTCGCGATCCCAATCACATCGTTTAACCGCGTGGGCAACGCCCCGCGCGTCGAGCGACGTTGGACGCCGCTTTGACCATCGACGCGCGGGGCGTTGCCCACGCGGTTAAACGATACAAATGGTGCAGGGCTGTGTGAGCGATCTCCAATACGCGATGCCACACGTCATTGTCACGGCACCGTCGTTGGCTTACGAACTCGCTGCGGCGTGTCGGGGACTTGTTCGATCAGTTCGTTCGGTTGGCCGTCGCGTTTTTTGAGCGTGAAGGCGTCGTAGAGTTGGCTGGTGGCCGTGCGAGCGACGTAACGAAGTTCATCGCCGTCGATGGTGATGACTTGGAAGAGCTGCATGTCCTCAGCAACACGTTGGAACTCGATCCGCACCGGTCGGCCGAGGTCGTACATCTTGGGACCACTGACAGAGACAACGTAGATGGTGCCGCCTGCCTGTCGGCGAGGGACATTTGTCGCGGCATTCTTCTCGGCAGCGGCGATCGTTGCGGCCGTGGTCAGGCCCGAGCGGGCATAGGTGTGGTCGTGACCTTGCAGCACGAGATCGACCTGGTGCTTGTCGATCACCGGTTGCCAGGCGGCTCGCAGCTTGACGTTGTCGCGGGACTTGGCCGACGAATAGATCGGATGATGAAACGTGAGGATGCTCCAACGGCCGGGGTTCTCGGCCAGCACCGTGTCGAGCCACGCCGCCTGTTCGACCTGCTTCTCGTTCGAGTTGAGCGAGACGATTCGCACGCCCTGATAGTCGAGAAAGTAGGCGGTCTCTTCGAGTCCCGGTGGGCCGTGCTCGGGGAGCGCGAACTGCGGTCGCCAGTGCTGGCTGAGCGTCGGCTTCACGTTCACATTGAACGGCAGCGTGGCGTCGGGCGGCGTGGTCTCGATCCCGATGTTCACATACTCGTGATTGCCCGGAGTTGGAACACTGGGAATCATGCCGTTCAACCAGCCTCCCGCCTGAAACCATTCGCCCCAATGAGCGTCGTTGTTGGCGTGATTGATGAGATCGCCGGCATGAAGCAGGAAACGGGCATTCGGTGCGCTCACAAACGATTCGCGAATGACACGCGACCAGAGCGACTTCACATCGTTCTGAGCATCACCAAAGTAGACGAACGAAAACGGCTCCGGCTGATCGCTGGCGGTTGTGAAGTGGAACCACTCGCTCCAGTTGGCACCGTCTCCCACACGGTAAGCGTACTTGGTGCGAGGCGACAGCGCTGTGAACTCGACCGAGTGGTAGTGAGCCAGCGACAGGTTGCTATTGAACGGCGTCGTCTTCGCGTTGAGTTGCCGAGCACGCTTCACAAACGTGGCGTTGTCTTCGGCGACGGCGACTTCCGCGAGACCCACTGCGACCGACGCATCCGTGCGCCAGGTGACCGCTTGAGACCGAGCGGGATCGCTCATCCACGTCAGCACGATTCGATCCGGCAGCTTTGTCGGGCGATGGACTTCCACATCTGGCATGGGCTTCGTCACGGCGGCAGGCGGCACTGCTGCGAGGGGCTGTTCGGCGACGACGGGCGGCGAAACCTCGACGGCAATGCTGGCCGCCCCGCATCCGGCGAGGAACGTCACCCACAAACTCATTGCCGCCAGCCCACATTGTCGCCCCATCGCCATTCGCCTCCCGTGTCGTTCAAACCTTATCTCAAGCAAGTTGTGACAAACAGAGTCTCGTGGGACAAGACGTACCGCTGCCACACCAGCCCGACGCGCCCGTTTTGAAGTTGCGCTCGTGGGTTTGGGGGGGGAAACGGGTCTGGCAAGACAGCGAGTTCTGTCCCAGGCCGGGATCTGGGGATTCTGGCTCTCCGCCATTCCTGTTGAAAATGGTGTTCCGTGAGCGGCCTGGCGCTCGCCCAATGGCACTCACTTTGGGATGTCGCTGAAGTCGGCTGACTTCTGACGATCCTCTGAAGTCTGACGACTTCAGCGACACCCCACAAAGTGAGTGCCATTGGGCCTCCGCCTCCCGTTTCAGATTCCGGACGACACCCCGGAGGATTGTCGGGAGCCGGGGCTCACGCAGCGGACGACGGCCGAGCTGATTCGCAGCTTGCCGCCGCTCGCGGGAGCCCGCCTAAATCCAGAACCAAAGCGCGCAACTTCAAAACTTGCGCTTCGGGCTAGTTTTGAAATGCCCTCTAAGGAACGGGGCCGTGATTACTTCCCGAAGTTAGGTTTGTGGTGTGGGGAGTGTTCGGTCGTTCCATTTGGGGAGGAGTTCGTCGCGGAGGATGCGGCAGGTTTTCTGGAAGTTGGCTGCGACTTTGCGACCTGTCTCGAAGACTTGGTTCAG
>JAYSQC010000471.1:0-10988 GCA_043721755.1 Schlesneria sp. | reverse complement strand
GCGAGAAGAGCGACAGTCGAAAACCGCAGGAAACCAAGCGAAAAAGCCTTGCCCGCAGGGTTTGCGAACAAGGCTTTTCGAGTGGAGACGACCGGGATCGAACCGGCAACCTCAGGCTTGCAAAGCCAGCGGCACAGGGTTCCAAGTGAGAACCTGTCAGACGTTGCGGCGAGCGGTTCGGCGGTTTGCACCAGCGTTTGCACCAGCAACCCCCGAAAGCGACGGAAACGGGGGGCGGATGCCGCTGCGGTGGGGGGTGTCGAGACGCCCGCCGAAGTGAAGCCCGAGCCGGTCGAGACGGACTTCGCCGCCGCGCTCAAGATGCTCGCCATGCTGCCGCTCTCGGATGAGGAACGAGCCGAAGCGGTTCGGCGACTGTTGCGGGCGAAGGGTGAGCCGACGAAATGAAGGGAAAGAGACACTTTCGCCGGGAAATCTGCTGACGATGAGACGGTGCGGAAATGTTCTCTCCACGGTCAAAGCCCAAGTGAGGCAAAGTCCAATAGAAATAAGGGAGAATTCGCTATGAATGACCTGTCGATGAATGCGGAGTCACCGTCAACAAACGGTAAAAACGGACGCGATGCAAATGGGAGATTCACCAAATCGAACCCCGGTGGCCCCGGCAATCCGCTGGCGGGTCGTGTGGCAAAATTTCGTGCTGCTCTGCTGTCCGCCGTTTCAGAAAACGACCTCAAGGCCATCGCGAAGAAACTGGTGGCGAAAGCAAAGACGGGGAACATCCCTGCCATCAAGGAATTGTTGGATCGAACGGTTGGCCGGATGCCAATCATGGATGACGACGATCAAGATGAGCCGGGAAGGGTTATCCCCACAATTGAAATTCTCATCAACGGTCGTGACGAGTACGAACAATTCCGCCGACTTACGGACATCGGCGCAGTCTCGCACACAAGCGTTTCAGTGAAATGACTTGTCCCGTTTCTGTTGCCATGCCCTTGCGAGGCGAAGACATTTGCGTGAGCCTTGACGGTGTTGATTGAATCCACGGCGTGACTGGCGATGGCGAGGGTTGTTTGAGCGGTGGTGACTCGGCGTTTCGCATTTTGAAAGAGGCGATCTGATGATTGAGTTTTCTTGCCTGAAGTGTGGACGCACAATGAAAGTGGCTGACACCGCAGCCGGAAAGAAAGGTCAATGCAAAACGTGTGGAGCGGCTATAACGGTGCCGACTCCCGACAATGCAGATACTGACCCCCAACCGCCTCTTGTGGTTTCTCAAGACAACCCGCCGTTAGTTCCAAGAGCGACACCGCCTGCTCTTCCGAGGGGGAGCGATGGCAAATCCATCCTTGCCGGAAGAGTCAAAGGGCTGCTCGCAACACCAAGTACGGAAGATTCACCATCCCCGACAGAGTCTGTGTCGGAAGAGTCGGAACCGAAAAGAAACATTCCAGTCGAAGCTCTGACCCGAACATCGAATTGGTTATCTCACGCGGTTGGAGTGACAGGGACAGCAACCGCCAAGATCATTGCTGGTATGACCACACTCCGCCCGAAACCGACCCGCACTGAA
Organism: Schlesneria sp.; assembly: GCA_043721755.1. Taxonomy (GTDB): domain Bacteria; phylum Planctomycetota; class Planctomycetia; order Planctomycetales; family Planctomycetaceae; genus Schlesneria. The sequence goes on along the minus strand of JAYSQC010000471.1, from coordinate 9,451 downwards.
CGTGGATTCGACAGCCAGCAAATTATGGCGGCACGGATTGCAGCCGCCGGGATTTTGTTGGTGGCGATTTCGCCGTTTTTCAGGATGGTCAGCGCGGGGCGTTTGTCAGCCTTGATGATTCAAAGCAGTGTCGGCAGGAACTTGCTCATCTCGGCGGTCATAGCGGCGGTCCTTTACGGGCTTGCGATGGTCAAAGTTATCCGCCGCGTGCCAACCCTGTTCGTCGTCCAGTCGTGGGGCATTCTCGTCGGGTTCCAGATGGGTGCTAAGATATGGCAAATCTCACAATTCGACCCAATGCCACCGCCCGACAATCCGTTCGCACTCATGTTTTCCCAACAGTTCACCTTCAGTCCAGGCTTCGGATTATATCTCGGAATGACCGGCGGGGTTTTGGCCGCTTCGGCAGTGGGGCTTGTTCTTTTTCGGCAATTGCGTTCGGACGCGAGCGTTGCGTTAGTGTATGCGATTCCGTGTCTTGCTTGTATTGGTGGCGTTTTTATTGTGTTTTCTACCGCTCGATTAAATGACACTTTTCCGAAACCATCAAACGCAGATGCTGCTCGCATCGACCCACCGGGTGCCCCGGTTGGTCCTGTAGTACCAGAAGGAAATGGCGAGGTTGCCGCGCCCATCGCCGATGCACCTCAGAAACAAGCTGAGCCACAGGAGAAACCAGCGGACGCATGGACGACCGCCGGGATGACGGCGGAGAATGAGACCGTTCGTGTTGAAGTTGAGTCGGTAGTGATCGGCAAAGTTAAGCTCAAAGTCTTCCGGGGAGAATCGAGTTCAGAGGATGAGCTTCTCCAAATCAAATTGCGGATCACTAACAAGAGCGACGCAAAGAAACTCAATTACGACAGTTGGTCGGCATCGCATGGCGGGTTTCTCGATGCGGGGTCACTGCGTGACGATCTCGACAATACATACAAACGGATATCATTCGGACTGAGCGATAAGGTTGTTGGGCAGTTACGCTCCGAGTCGATCTACCCTTCAAAGAGCGTCAGCGATTTGCTTGTGTTTGAAGTTCCAATCGACAAGGCACAGTTTCTGAAACTCATGCTCCCCGTGCGTGCCTACGGCGGACGGGGTGACGACGAATTGAAGCTGAAGATTCCAACGAGGGAGATCCTTGGTTCGTCCGCCCCGGTTCGCGCCGACGACGCCGAAGATGAGGCCGTCGCATTCGTTGAGGAGCTGAAGGGAACCGTTAATCGCGATAAGACGCTTCCCGGCAAACCTATAATTGAGATATCGCTGAGCAAAACTCAGGTGACGGACGCGGGGATGACAAAACTGGCGGGACTCAAAAACCTCATCACACTCGAATTGGGCTACACGCAAGTGACGGACGTGGGGTTGAAGGAACTGGCCGGACTCAAAAACCTCGAATTCCTCGGCTTGGACGAAACGCAGGTGACGGACGAGGGGTTGAAGGAACTGGCCGCACTCACTGACCTCAATGCACTAACGCTGGCCTTCACGCAAGTGACGGACGCGGGGGTGAAGGAACTGGCCGCACTCAAGAACCTCACCAAACTCTGCCTGAGCGACACGCAGGTGACGGACGTGGGAGTGATGGAACTGGCCGGATTCAAAAACCTCACCGTACTCGACTTGTACGGTACGCAGGTGACGGACGTGGGGTTGAAGGAACTGGCCGGACTCAAGAACCTCACCACACTTACCCTGAGCAACACAAAGGTGACGGACGCGGGGGTGAAGAAACTCCAAAATGCGTTGCCGAAGTGCAAGATCGTCAAGTGACGCGAAGCGTTCTCACCTTCTGGCGTGCTGGCTACCGCATCGTCGTTCGGGATGATGAAGGCAACGTCACGCAAGCGAAACGAACGCGAGAGACGTGATCGTGGCAAATCGTTGTCGGGAGTGACAGCGAAAGAACCCGCGAGTGTGATGCTGGCGGGCTGATTCTGTTTCCGTTGCCACGCCCTCGCGATGCGAAGACTTTTTGTGAGTCTTGACGATATACAATCCGAACGCTTGGACCGGAAAATCAGTTGTCATAGACTGACGGACCACGGGTGCGAACGAGTCGAGTAGCTACGGCTCTTTCGCTGAAAACGGGACTGGCGAGATTGTGCGGATTGCATCCCCGCCGCTCGCCAGTCCGGCCCGGTCTGAAGGATGCAAACCCCATGTCTAAGCCTGTTGTGCCCGTTGATTCTTTGGGAACGATTCTCGCGTCAAACAAGAGCAGTCGTGAAGCGGCAGCACAACAGGCTGCAATTTCGCAGCGTGAAAACGAACGCCGACAGGCCGCGTATAGGGAGTTCACTGCGGCTTTTGATGCGCTCTACGATTTCGGCGACGAACTCGTCGGCCGGACCAAACGGGAAGTGGTCATTGAAACGACCAGAACCGATTGGTTGTCGTGGGAAAAGCTGTGGCGGCGTGCGGCCGAAAATCTCACAGACAAAATGAAAGGGGCGTTGCGTGATGCTCTATTGGCCAAGCTGCCGTCATTGCTCAAAATTGCCGTTCACGTATTACTTTCTCAGTCAACCGTATCTGATGAGGAACTAGCCGATCTTCTGCGTGTTCTGATCGAAGATCCCGGAACGCGAGATTTCGTCGAGTGTCTGCCGTGGCTGAGAGACAGGTTGCATCCGCCGATAGAAATTTTCAGTGAAAGACACGGGTGCAATCGCGTCCCGAAACCCGCCGGATTTCCCTTTTGGTTATCGCCAGACGAATACGTCAATCCAGAGTATGCGGCATTCTTTGGGCACGGTGGAACGACTGATGTTGCCAAAGATTCAATGCAAGCTGACACGCGGCCGAGTAACAATGACGCCGGGGACAGACGAGCCGAAGCGGATGGCGACAGTTCAACCGCTTCAAGTGTGGATACGCCACAAATCAGCGAAGACGCCTTGTGGATCACTGGAGCCGAAGCCGAACGGCAGACATTGGTAGCCCGTGGCACGATCAAGCGAGCGGCAGATGATGAAAAGATTGTGACGAACGGGAAAGAGGGCCGAGACAAGCGGTATCACGTCGCCAGCGTACACGCTTGGAACAAGACGCGGGTTCCCGATGGCTGAGTGAGTCGCGCAACGACGGTATTCCTTCGTTGCGCGCTCGTTGCGCAGTGATTTTCTCGAAAGTTTTTTCGGCCAGACATTGTGGCGAACCGATGGCGAAAGACACCTTGTCAGCCGTTGCCACGTTGCGCTGGCGTTAGCCGCAAGATGACTCCGCTACTTATTTGCCCGACTCGGTGGGAACGGTTCCCGCTGAGTCGGGCAAACTCGTTTTAGGAGTCTGAATCGTGTTGAACGCAACTGCTACGGCTGTCGAGTCACTCTCGACGAACTCTCGTCCCGTGCCGCAGGGAAAACGGCTGATCGACAAGCACATTGTCGCCGCCAAGTACGACGCCGATCCAAGGTCAATCGTTCGCTGGGCAGACGCGGGAATCATCCCCTATGGGATCAAGCTATCGGCGCTTCGGAAATGGGATGCCGATGAAATCGACGCGCACATTGCCGCCGGTTGTCCAAGGGTTCGCCCGCTCAAAACCAAAACGAGGGCGACATGACACGACCGACCCCGCGCGAGGTGATCCGAGAATTGATTGAATCAAGTTCTGTGAGCCAACCCACGATCCGGCTTCTCTTCGTGGAACAATGGCAAACGGACGGTAAACGTCACGCAATCTACTATCCGGTCCTCGGTCTGCATCATCGAATGGTGAGCATCTTCAAAACTCAGCTATCAATCGACCAGCCCGAACCCTCACCGCGATTGACCCCCAACGATTTGCTCAATGATGGGTGGCAATTTGTCGGGCGTGAGGAGCGATTCGGGGTGGTCTATCTCACTCCGGGCAACGCGGGGACGCCAGTCAGTTCGCTCGACGCACACAAGCGAGTGACCGACCGCAAGTACAAGATCGTTCCCGCTGGTTTTGTGGATTGGCCCCCACCGGAGGTGACGGAGTGACACCAGCAAGGAAAAAGTTCGCGGCGGATCTGCGAAGCTCCGGTTTGTCCAATGAGCAAATCAAAGCGTGCAACTTTCAGGTTGTGGAAGATTCCGCAACGATCAATTGCATCCGGCACGTCATCGGCGCGAATACAAATCAGCTTGGTGCCTGTTTGGTAATTCCATATCGCCAGCCCGATGGCACGCTGATTCCCGTGGAAACGTTCGCGCGATTGAAACCTGCGAAGCCTCGCACCGACAAAAAGACAGGGAAGCCGGTCAAATACGAGTCGCCCATCAAGTCATCATTGAGACTCTATTTTCCGCCAGCCACCTGCAAATCGCTTTCTGATTTGAGAGTTCCACTACTCATTACAGAAGGCGAGAAGAAAGCCGCGAAGGCGGATCAAGAGGGGTTTGCTTGCATCGGTTTGGGCGGGGTCGATGCGTGGTCAAAGAAACGTCAGAAGAGACTCGACGGAAAGAAGCTGGGCGAGCGAGAACTGATTGCTGATTTCGACGCCGTGGTTCTCGCGGGACGCGAGGTCTACATCGTGTTTGATTCCGACCTCGCGGAGAAACCGAGCGTTCAGCGGGCGGAGTGGAGTTTGTCGAAATCCCTCGCGGAGCGGGGAGCCATTGTCAAAGTTGTTCGACTACCGAACGGCTCGCCGGACGCGAACGGCAATCCCGGCAAGGTAGGGTTGGACGATTTTTTGGTCGCTCACTCGGCCGACGAATTGCGCGAGTTGCTCAAGGCCGCAATGCCGCCGCAGAAGCCAGAACCGTTCGACGGCTACGTGGAGATTGTGATTTCCACGAATGAGGCGGACATCAACGAACAAGCGATTCAGGCACTCGCGCGAGACGACAAGCTCTATCAGCGAGCGGGGCGACTGGTTCACGTCGTCACGAGTCCGATTCGCGACGGCATCGACCGGCCGGAAGATGCTCCGCGCATCCTGCCGTTATCGCTGCCGGGACTCCGGGAGCGGCTGACTCGCGTGGCTCAATTTGTGACCGTTCACGAATCAAAAGACGGCGAGGAGATTAGGCCAGCTCACCCGCCGAAGTGGTGTTACGAAGCAATTGCCGCGCGAGGTCAATGGCCGGTGATTCGACCGCTCGCGGGTGTCGTGACGGCTCCAGTGTTGCGGCCGGATGGTTCGGTGTTGAACTCGCCGGGCTACGATTCGGCAACCGGGTTGTTGTTTGATCCGCAAGGCGTTTCGTTTCCGATTATTGAGCGCCCGTCTCACGACGACGCTGTTCGTGCTGCCACTTCGCTGTTGGACGTGGTGACGGATTTCCCGTTCTCGAAATCGGATCATCGCGCGGCGTGGCTCGCGTTTCTGCTGACGCCGCTGGCTCGGTTCGCGTTCACGGGACCGGCTCCGCTCTTTTTGGTCGATGCCAACGTGAGGGGAAGCGGCAAATCGTTGTTGGCTGACGTGGTGTCGCTGATCGTCACCGGACGCGAGATGTCCCGGATGTCGAACCCGAAAGACGATGACGAAGCGCGGAAGCGAATCACGGCCCTGGCCCTCGCGGGCGATACGTTGTGCCTCATCGACAACATCGTCGGGGGGCTGGGTTGTGCGTCACTGGATGCGGCGTTGACGGGAACAGTTTGGAAAGATCGTGTCTTGGGGGCGAGCGAGATTGTCGAACTGCCGCTGTCCGTGACGTGGTCTGCGACTGGAAACAACGTGGTGTTGCACGCCGACATGTCCCGCCGTGTGGCTCACATTCGTTTGGATTCGCGATTAGAGAATCCCGAACAGCGTGAAGGCTTTCGACATCCGAACTTGAAAGCCTTTGTCCGCCAGCATCGTCACCAATTGCTCGCCGACGCCCTGACAATCCTCGCGGCGTTCTGTCATGCGAGACGCCCGCAACGACGACTCCCGACGTGGGGTTCGTTTGAAGGCTGGTCTGACCTGATTCGCCAAGCGGTTGTGTGGTGTGGTCAGGCCGATCCGGGAGCAACACGAACCGAGTTGGTCGAACAGTCTGACCGTGAAGCCATTGCCCTGCGCGAGTTGCTCGGCGGCTGGGATGAATTGGACCCGGATTGTTTTGGGCTGACGACGGCGGAGATTCTTGATCGAATCAACAAACACCACGACCGCTATGAGCGGGTTCGCAATGCCGTGTTGGAACTCTGCCCGCCTCAAGCTGGACATTCGCTGCCGTCACCCGCCTCGCTTGGAAAGAAGTTGGGGCATCTTCGCGGGCGAGTGGTGTCGGGCCGATTCATCGACCGCCGGACGAACCGAAAGAAGACTTCTGCATGGTTTGTAAACGGCGAGACTGCCGGGGATGACGGACTTGCCGGAGATATTTCCAGTCACCTCACGAGTGATGTTTTTTCGATTTCAAACGAAAGCCTCTTTGACATGGAACCTGAAACATCTCCGGCAACTCCCGCATCTCCGGCGGCAACCGATCCCCAGCCCGATGACGTGGAGGTGTTCTGACGATGCTGGCCTTGCTCACCCCGTCAGTCAATGAATTCGTCAGTCGGCTCCGCTCCCGTGGTGTCACGCTGCGCGTTGAAGGATCGAAATTGTTGGCCTCACCCCGAACCTTGCTCACGGACTCGGATCGGCTTTCGATCCGCGAACACAAAGCGGAGTTGCTCGCGTGGCTTGCAGTTGCTGACGATCCGCCGGGCGTGGCATTTGCTTCAGTCCGCTCTAAACCCGAACCGCAATCGGGAGCCGATTGGCTCGCCCGTTACCATCGTGTGCCGGTTGCGTGGGACACCGAAGAATCCGCGCTGATCGACTGGTTTCAATCACACCGGGACGGACTGCCGCGCGAGCCGTTCAAATTGTTCGCCCATGCGTTCGTCTTCAACCCCACTGCTTTCTACTTGGCGTTGGAGCAAGACATCCGGGCGGGGCCGAACGGACCTCGCGCGGCTGGGCTGCGGAACGAACTCCGGCGTCTACGCGAAAAGTTTTGATTGAATCAACTCGATGCTTTGGATGGTCCACTTGATGGCCAGAAACTCATCGACAATAGAATTGACTCCCGTTTCGCTGTTCGGATTGTGTGTGGCAAAGTGAATACGCCGATGTATACTTGGCGACGTTCACTTTGGTCGTCACGACTGGATTCCTTCACGGAGCGAGAGCATGTCTGCCACCGTTCGCATCAACCCGGAGAGTCACCGGAAATTGAAAACACTGTCAGAAGAGTTGGGGGAGTCGATGCCCACCGTCTTGGAACAAGCGATTGAATCGCTTCGTCGAGAACGATTCTTGGAGCAGGCATCGCGGGCGTATGGCGAACTGCGGAGCGACAAGAAAGCGTGGGCTGCCGAACAAGCGGAACGCAAGGCGTGGGACAAGACGCTCAAGGACGGACTCGAAAAGGAATGACGATGACAACTCCGCTGCGCGGTGAAGTGTGGTTGGTGGACCTCGACCCGACACGGGGACGAGAACAAGCGGGCAAACGTCCGGCGTTGGTCATCTCGACGAACGGCTTCAACAAAAGTCCCGCCGATCTGGTCGTCGTCGTGCCGATCACCAGCAAGGACAAGAGCATTCCTTGGCATGTCCCCCTGCAACCGCCCGAAGGGGGCACGAAGACCAAGAGCTTCATCATGTGCGAAGCCGTTCGATCGGTCTCGCATGACCGGATGGTGCAACGCTGGGGCACAGTCTCCGCCGCGACGCTGGATGAAGTGGAAGACCGGCTGCGCATCCTGTTTGACTTGTGACACACGGTTCAAGAACTCAAGACGACTGCTCCAAAGGAAACGACGATGGGAACCGTCTACAAGAAAACCGCGACGAAACCGATTCCCAAGGGAGCGGAATTGTTCACGAAGAACGGCAAGCGGTTCGCCCGTTGGAAGCCGTCCAAGGGCAAGGCGAGAACCGCTCCCGTCACGACGGGCAACGATGGGACCGACCGAATCGTTGTCACGGTGGGAACGTATCTCGCCAAGTTTCGAGACGGCTCGGGATTGGTCTGTGAAGTCTCGACTGGTTGCCGCGATGAGGATGCCGCTCGTTCGGTTCTCGGCAAACTGGAACGCCGCGCCGAACTGGTCAAAAGCGAAGTGTTGAGCAAGGGCGAGTCGGCGATGGCCGATCATCAGGCCACGGCGGTTGCCGATCACTTTGCCGCGTATCTGAATCATCTGCGGGCCAAGGGTGCGACCGCCGCGCACGTTGCCGACGTGAAGCGCAAGGCTGAGACGCTGTTCGCCGATTGCGATGTCGGCACGCTCCGCGACATCGACGCCGAAGTGTTGGAAGCGTGGCTGACGGCTCGACAGGTCAAAGGGATGGCGGCACGGACTCGCAACACGTACCTGCAAGCGGTACGCGGGTTCTGCAAGTGGTGCGTTCAAACCGAACGGCTCGCCTCGAATCCGCTGGTTCGGATCACCAAGGCCGACGAGAAGAGCGACCGTCGACGGCAACGGCGGGCGATGACCGAAGCCGAACTGCTGACGTTGCTGCAAGTGGCTCGGATGAGGCCGCTCGCCGAGTACGGGCGAGAATCCGTTTCGGTGGATGAGACAGAGGCCGAAGCGACCGGCAAGCCGCCGAAGCGTTCCAAGTGGACCTATTCGCCGCTCACGCTCGACGGGATGCAACGGGCGGGCGAACTGGCTCGGGAGCGATTGAAGGACAGTCCCGCGTTCCTCGACGAGCGGGAGCAACTCGGGCGCGAACGGGCGTTGATCTACAAGACGCTCGTTCTGACGGGGCTTCGCAAGAATGAACTCGCATCACTGACGGTCGGGCAACTGTGCCTCGATGAAGAGATGGCGTTCGCCGTGTTGAACGCGGCCGACGAGAAGAACCGGCAAGGCTCGACAATCCCGCTCCGAACGGACCTTGCTGCCGAGTTGCGGGATTGGATCACCGAAAAGCGGGCACGCTTCCAAGGGCGTCGTGATACGTTTGGACGCGAACCGGTGTTCGTCGTTCCCGCCGGACTCGTTCGTATCCTCGACCGCGACTTGCTTGCCGCTGGCATCCAGAAGCGCGACGAGCGGGGCCGAACGATCGACGTTCACGCCCTGCGGACTTCGTTTGGGACGCTGCTGTCCAAGGGGGGCGTTGCACCGCGAACGGCTCAAGCCGCGATGCGTCACAGCAAGATCGACCTGACGATGGGAGTCTACACCGATCCGAAATTGCTCGACGTGTACGGGGCGTTGGATTCGCTGCCGTCACTCGACTTCGACACATCGCCATCGACCGAGCGCCAGACGATGCGAGCAACAGGGACGGATGACCGAGACGCCCTGACGGACTCAAGACATTCCGTCACGAAGTTTGCACCAGCGTTTGCACCAAACATTGGCAAACGGGGGCAATCTGTGTCGTTTGCTGTCATCTCATCGGATGATGACGATGAACGAACTGCGAGAAGAGCGACAGTCGAAAACCGCAGGAAACCAAGCGAAAAAGCCTTGCCCGCAGGGTTTGCGAACAAGGCTTTTCGAGTGGAGACGACCGGGATC
>JAYSQC010000470.1:0-20447 GCA_043721755.1 Schlesneria sp. | reverse complement strand
ACCAAGAACCAAAACTCAAGAACCAAACGAAAGTCACGCACGGTCACGATTTCTTATTTGGTTCTTGGGGCTCTCCGCCATTTGTGTTGGAAATGGTGTCCAGTGAGCGGCATGGCGCTCGCCGCCGGTCGTTTTCGCCTACACCGGCGGCGAGCGCCATGCCGCTCACTCAAGCATCCAACACAAATGGCGGAGAGCCCCAAGAACCAAATAAGAAATCGTGACCGTGCGTGACTTTCGTTTGGTTCTTGAGTTTTGGTTCTTGGTTCTTTCCCTGTTCTACTTCCCGATCGCCTTTTTGAGTGCCTCGACGATCTCGGGAGCGACGGTTTCGTTGGCCGATCTGTAGCCGAACTTCGCGGCGACTTTACCCTCCTTCACGACGAGGGCCGTCAACTGCGCATCGGTGTTCACCTGCCAGCCTTCCGGTCCTTGCTTCATGCTCGGAAAGATGACGAGCGGGTTGGAAGTGAACTGCAACGACATCTGAACTTTCGGCAGGCGATCCTTCGCGGCCGCTTCGTCATCGGCGAGGAACACCGTCACGACGGTCGCTTCATTCCCCGCCTCAATCACCGATTTTTCGAGCGTCTTCAGGAGGCGAGCCAACGGGCGGTCGAACCGGTCATACGGGATGAACACGTACACGGTCGGCTTCGCGCCGCGATCGGCCGCGTAGTCGAGTTCCTTCCCCGCGTGCTCGCCCGTCGCCGCGAAGACCTTCAGTGCCGTCACCGCCGTCCCCACGTTCGGCCCCGATTCAATGTCGGCGCGCGCGACAGATGTGACAAGCATGATCATCGCGATCAGTGCGGGTGAGACGCTGCGCATCGCAAACTCCTTCGTGATAGATTGGCCAACGGAAACACCGGGATCAAATCGCGTGGCGAGCATAACAATCGCTCTGCGGGAGCACAGTCCGCCCACATGCGAGTCGCGATCAGCGGGTTCATTGACGTTTCTGACTTTCCGAAGTGAAGCAGGCTGCTATCAGCCGCAGGGCGCTCGCCCCGGTTCAGAGGACACAAACCGGGGCTAGCGCCCTGCGGCTCATCGGAAAGAAAGAGAACGATTTCGTGACATCCCCGCTGCGTGTCTTGTACGAGGACAACCATTGTCTCGCCGTTGAGAAGCCCGCCGGGTTGCTGACGATGGGCGATCATTCGGGCCAGCCGACGTTGGTCGATGCGGCGAAGGACTATCTCGCGCGGAAGTACAACAAGCCGGGGAACGTCTTCGTCGGCGTGGTCCATCGGTTGGACCGACCGGTCTCGGGCGTGGTGCTGTTCGCACGCACGAGCAAGGGTGCGTCGCGACTCTCCGAACAGTTCCGCGTTCGCAGTGTCGAGAAGACGTATCTCGCGTTGGTCGAAGGCACCGTCTCACCAAACGCAGGAGTGTTGCACGACCGGCTCAACAAGGATCGGGCGCGCAACGTGGTCTCGGTCGTCGATGACGAAGAGGAGGGGCAGGACTGCGTCTTGTCCTACGAGCGCGTTCAAAAAGTGGGTCGCTTCACGCTGGTTCGGATTCTGCCACAGACCGGCCGCAGCCATCAGATTCGCGTACAACTCTCGGCGCGTGGCTGGCCGATCGTGGGTGATGGCAAGTACGGCGCGAAGTCCCGCGTCGAAGGCTTCATCGCGCTGCACGCGGCCTCGCTGATGTTTGCTCATCCGACGACCCAGGAACCGATCACTGTGACCAGCGACTGGCCAACCGCGTGGCGCACCCTGACATCGGGCGTAGGCGAGGGGAACCGATGAAGCGAGTCATGACAGTCTTGATTCAAGCGGTGTTACCGCCGCTGGCATTGTTCGCGCTTGTGGTGGCGATCTGGCAGTGGTTCGTCGTCGCATATCACGTAAAGCCGTACTTGCTGCCGTCGCCGGTTGCCGTGGGAACGGCACTCGTGCGCGATGCGGCACTGCTGGGAAGTGCGGTGCTCTACACCGGCACTGCCGCGTTGTTGGGATTTGGCCTGAGCCTGCTGATCGGCACGTTGATCGCCTTCGCGTTTTCGCAGTCGCGTATTTTGAGGAGCAGCGGCTACCCGTACTTCATTTTTTTGCAGACGGTCCCCATCGTCGCCATCGCGCCGCTGATTGTCCGCTGGTGCGGCAATGGCTTTCATAGTGTGGTGCTGGTCGCCGCGATCCTCAGCCTGTTTCCGATCCTCTCGAACGCGACGCAGGGTCTGCTTCAGATCGATCCGAATCTGCTCGACCTGTTCCGGCTGAACAACGCGTCCCGTTGGCAAATGTTGACGAAGCTGCGGTTCCCCAGCGCGGTCCCCGCGATCTGCGCAGGTGCCCGAACGGCGAGTGGCCTCGCGGTCGTCGGGGCCATCGTGGGCGAGTTCTTCGTCGGCTATGGCTCAAAGCGATTCGGCCTCGGGTATCTCATCAACTCGACCAACGATCAGCTTCAGATCGACCGCCTGTTCGCGGCCGTGCTGACTTCGACGCTGTTCGGCATCGCGATCTTCGCCCTCGTGAACCTCGCCAGTGCGACGATCCTGCGCCGCTGGTACGATGGGCCGGTCGAGCATCGGGCGTGAAGAACACCAACCAGAAGCGTGAGCGAGGATGGGTGTGTTTTCAATTTGTTGAGGAGAGTGCAAAGTGAAATGTGAGCAGTGCCAAGTGAAAAGTGGAGGAGGTTGCACTGTCGGGGGATCAGTTTCCGTCCCGCACTTGGCACTTGGCACTTGGCACTTGGCACTTCTCACTCTCTTGCGAGCGATCCCCGTATTGCTGCTCGCGCTCATCCCCGGTTGCCAGCCGCCAGCCACTCCTCTGGCACCCGTCTCGCCCCCAGCGACGGCATCGGCCACTGATCGCCTCGCACCCACCGTCACACTGACCGATGTCACCCTCGCACTGAACTGGTTCCCCGAAGCCGAGCATGGCGGGTTCTACGCGGCACTCGTACACGGCTACTTCGCGGAGGAAGGCTTGAACGTGACGATTCGAGGTGGCGGGCCGAAGGTGCCGGTGATTGCCGATGTCGCATCGGGGACGGTCGCGTTTGGAGTCGATAACGCCGACAAGCTGCTGCTCGGGCGAGTTCAGCAGGCGGATGTCGTGGCGGTGATGGCCCCGATCCAAGACAGCCCGCGTTGCATCATGGTCCACAAGAGCGAGGGGATCGCGTCGCTGAAAGACCTCGCCGGACGGAAGCCGTTTACGCTGGCGATGAACACCGGCCAACCGTTCGCTCAATTCCTGATGAAGCGCGTCAACTTGGCCGACGCACAAATCACGTCGTACCCCGGCAACGTCGCGCAGTTCCTACTCGAACCGAAGTACGGGCAGCAGGCGTACAACTTCAGCGAGCCATTCGTCGCCGAGCAACAAGGGGGCGATCCCGTCTGCCTGATGCTGTCCGAGTTGGGCTTCAACACGTACACGAGCCTGCTGATCACGCGGGGTGAGTTGATTGAGCAGCAGCCCGAACTGGTCGCGAAGATGACCCGCGCCTCGGTTCGCGGTTGGAAGAAGTATCTCGCGGAACCCGATGAAACGAACAAGCACATCCACGAACAGAACACTCAAATGGGCCTCGACGTGCTGACGTTTGGTGTCGGCGCGTTGAAGCCGCTCTGTCTACCAGCAGGCTTTGCCGAAGAACGCCTCGGCAGCATGACGGCCGAACGCTGGCAGGCGCTCGCGTCACAGATGACTGAGATCGGTTCGCTCCCGCCAGACTCGGTGAAGCCCGCAGCGGCGTTCACGTTGAAGTTCGTGACGGCAGAATAGTTCTCACATGGCCAAAGGCGAGGCATTTCTGAGCGGGGCGGCGTCAGCCCCTTTGCAAAAACAGGGGGCTGACGCCACCCCGCTCAGAAACCTCTCTCTTTGGACCGCGAGGAGTATAAAACCGAAGCCTGATCCTGTTTTCCACCCGGGAGAATTGTCGTGATCTTTGATGCCAGCAGGCGACTCAAACGCCGGATGGAAGCCGCTCAAGGTTTCTTGATGCTCGACTTGGCCGACCAAGCGCTGCGGGAACTCGACGAGATCGACGACGCGGGCGAGCAAGCGTTCCATTTCCACCTGCTGCGGGGCGAGGCTCTTCGCGCCAAGTCCGAACACCGGCGGGCGCTCGATCAGTTTTTGATGGCTCATGCCATCGATCCCACGGACCTGAGCGCCCTGATGGGAATGGCATGGTGCTACAAGCGGATCGATCGTCTCGACCAATCGATCGACACCCTGCGACTGGCTTACGAATCTCACGCGGAAGTCCCCGTCGTGCTGTACAACCTAGCCTGCTATTACTCGCTGGCGGGCGACAAGGAACAGGCACTCTCGTGGTTGGGACGTGCGCTCAGGATGGACCGGAACTTCCTCAAGCTCGTCCCGTATGAGACCGACTTCGCCTCGTTGCGCGATGATCCCGACTTCACTCACTTGCTGGAATTAACCGAGTAGAGACGCCCCTGCTCACCAGCAGGTGAGCGGGACTCGCCCCCCGATACTCAATGGTCAGGTACAGAAATGCTGGCTCAGTTTTCGGACAACTTCGCCGGTCTGACCGATCCCCCATCGGGCGCGATGTGGTGGATTTCTGCTGCGTTAGGAATGCAGCTCACGACGTTGTTGTACGCGGCCTTTTGGGTCTGGATGGTCTGGCACTGCTTAAAGACCGAACCCGATCGGATGCTGTGGTTGTGGGTGCTGTTCGTCGTGCAGGGCGTCGGCCCGGTGCTGTACTTCGTGCTGCGTTATCTTCCCTCCACCGAGTTTCGTCCTCCACCGTTCTTCAGGCGTTGGACACGCGGTGCGGACCTCGCGCGGCTCGAAACGGCGGCGATGCGGATCGGCAATCCTCATCAATTCATTCAGTGGGGCGACGCGCTGCGCGATGTCGGTCGCTACGAATCGGCAGCGGCGGCCTACGGCAAGGCCCTGAAGAAAGAAGCCCTCAACCTACAGGCGCTCTGGGGCGCGGCCCAAGTCGCGGCAATTCAAAAGCAGCACGAGCAGGCTCGCGATTGGACTCGGCAGATATTGGAGCAGGATCCGCAGTACAAGTTTGGAGATGCGTCACTCGCACATGGCAAAGCTCTGGTGGAGTTAGCTGAAACAGTCGCCGCAACCCACCATTTTGAACAGCATGTCAAACGCTGGCGACAACCCGAGGCGGTCTGGTTGCTGGCCAAACTGCTCGCGGGGCAAGGCCATTCGCAGTCGGCGCGCGATCACCTGCAAACGCTCCTGCACGACATCAACGGCAGTCCCACCGCCATCGCCCGCAAGCACGGTCGCTGGAAGAGCCGCGCAAAACAGTTGCTTCGAACATTGCCCCGATGAGTTGGCGGTCTGTGGAAAACCGTAGGGTAAGCGTCTCGCTTACCCCTGATCCAAACGGCGATCGCGGGCAAGCGAGACGCTTACCCTACGGGTGCAGGGAAACCGGAGCGAACCACCGGCAATCACTCGGACGTGCGCGGAGCGTTCGGGGTGGCGGGCCGATTCGGATTGCCGCGACGACCGGGACGTTGCTGTCCACGCGGCGGGCCGTTGAAGACTCCTTCGTCGATCCCCTTCGAGAGCCCTCGGCCCATCAGCGCGATGAAGCCTTCTTGAAACTCGACTCGCAGCCGGACGCCGGTGTCGGTCGGTCGCACGTCGAGCCGCAGCGCGTCGTTTTCAGACTCGAACGAAGCACGAGCGTTTTCGTTAAACGTGACCTGCCGTGGTGAGTCTTCGCTCGCCACGGTCAGCCAGTTTTTGGCATGTGTCACGAACTGGAAGGGAACGCGATTGCGATTCTGCATTGGGTCTTGAGGCAGCGCAGCTTGAGCGACTGCGTCCTTCATCGTCGTCAGTGCGGCATCACCCCCGAACGCGAACCAGACAGCTTGGGGAGTCACATAGAGGTAGAGGTGCGAGGTCTCGCCGAACATCTTCTGACCCGGCTTGTCGGGCGGATTCAACTGAATGCGATGGACCGGGTGGGAGTCGATGGCATCGGTCGCCAATTCGAGTTTGGGGATTTGTTCGTTGCCGTTCGGGTTGTCCTTCACGAATTGGAGCAGCTCGGAAATTTGAGTCGGCAGGTTGCGGCTGGCAATCAGCTTGGTGCCGCCGATCAGCGCGAACTTGCCCGGTTCGTCACCGGTGAGCTGCACGAAGCCATCGATGTGACCGGCCTCGGCCGACGCGAGCAACGCCTTGAAGATCGGGTCGATGACGGGAGTCACGCCCGTGACGCCATCCTTGTCGGCACGCTCAGAAATCTCCTTCTTGGCGACCTCGAAAAACTGCGTGAAGAGGCCCTTCTGCTTGGCATCGAGCAACCACGAGATCGACATCGTGAGCGTCGCCGGGTTCTGAAGCAGGTTGCCGAAATAGGTTCGCTTCCCCGCCATGTCTTGGAAGAATTTGGCGAGCTTGCTGTCCGAGGTGCCGGCGATTTCAAAGTCGATGTACGCCCGACGCTGTTCGGGATCCATGCGACCGCCAATGGTCAGTTCTTCACCCTGATTGACGACCTTATCGAGCAGTTCCAACCAGCTTTCGCCATTGGCGCGACGCAGGCGATACGCCGATTCGGGTTCGCCGTCCTTCTGTTGCAGCTCGGCCTGAGTCTGATTTTTGAGGAACTCCACGAACAGCAACTTCATTCCCGGCGGGACGCTTTTGATGAGCAACGAGATGGCGATGTCGTACTGACTCGACAGTCTCGCACTGAGTTTGATCGGGTCGGGAAAGTTCCGGTCGAGAGCGTCTTCGGCACCGTCGGGACCAACCAGAAACAGGTAGTTGCCGCGATGCCGCGTCCGGATTTTGAATCGCTCGCCGTAACTGATCTCGTGGCGTCCCGATTTGCCCTCAACCGGCGCGATCGTCCCTGCGCCATAAGCCAGCGTTGTGAGAGCTTCGTCCAGATTGGTGACGGGAATGTACGAGATGCCGACCGGCGTCCCGATCAAACCGGGGGCGAGATAGAGCATCATTCCGAACGGCCGGTCGCGGTCGATCCCCTTTAAATCCTTGAGGGTCGATTCCATCCACGGGTCGAGACCCTCCAATTTGTTCTGCTGCTGAGCCGTTTGAAACATGAAGCCCGCGTTGTCGCGCAGCCGTTGCACGCTGGCCGAGTTGATGAGGACCAGCGGGTAGTCGATCTCATTCGACTCATCGTTTTGAGCCAGTACCGGGGCAGCGGCTCCCGTGACGAGGCAGCTTCCCACGAGTGCCAGTGCCACGGCGAATCGCACTGAACGGAACAGGGGAAATGAGGAGATCACGGCGGGGCGGGTTGTCAGCATGAGAAACTTCCTGGGTGAACAGGTTCCGTTGGAAAAGAGAGATTCGGTGCCTATTGAAGCCTGACGCGCAAGCGAAGCCATTCTTCGCTTGCGCGTCAGGCTTCAATAGGCGGGTACGTTATTTTGCCGAGGTTGTCTTGAAACGCCTTCGTGACCCTGTTCTCAACAGATTGCAAGGGGCATCGGCGACCGAGACTACCTCGCTCCGGTGAAACCGGTTTCGCCGCGAGGGCCGAATTGTATCAACGGCCTCGCCCGATGAGGCTCAGCCGACCTGAACCGTCCCTGAAAAAAAAGCAACGCCCACCAAAAGGTGGGCGTTGCGGTGGAGTCATCGAATTGTGTCGCAGGCTAATCGCATCAGTTCTGAAACAAGCGACCCCACCGGGCTTGCCCCGGTGGCTCGCGGGTTTCTGCACTACTCAATTCACTGATTCGGGTCAATTCACTGATTCGGGTGAACACAAAAGTAGTGCATCGACCTGAATCCACCGGGGCAAGCCCGGTGGGGTTCGCTGGTTTGCGGATTAGTCGGTCATCGACGGCGACGAATCACGGAACATTCCCCGCGAGAGACATCGCACCCGGCTTGCCTGTCGCAGGAACGGCTGGCAATGGAGTCCGTGCGACCCACTGGCTCACGCGCACCACGCTCGGTGCGTTGAAGGTGGGTTGAACGGGAGCCGCAGGAGCAGCCAGCCGCGCGGGAACGGTGGTCTCGGTCAAGTGGCCGCGATCGACGCCCTCTTGTTCGAGGGGCGTTGGGTACGAAATCTTTTTCGGAGTGCCACCATTGCGGGTGTTGAAGCTGTCGGGTTCCAGGTTTGGCGGGAAGCCATCGAGACTCCCTTCAGCCGTTCGCTTCGGAGTGCCTTCGAGATTCTTCGCGGAGGCTCGTGGATCGGCGGTCGGCTGCAACCCGGCCGCGACGCCTGTTCCGCCAGCACCACTGCCGACCGGAGCGTAGCTAATCCGAGTCCCTACCTGCATCGTCTTGGCCACGGTGGTGGGCCTCATGACTGTGATCTCTTCTTCAACGTGACGCATTTTGCTGACGGCCACCTTACGAGTCGTCTGCGTCGGCACCATCGAAGTCACGTTGTATGTCACCTGCTTCATGCCCTGCACGGCCACCTTCTTGGTACAAGGAACCGTACACGTCATCGTCTGTGGGACGAACTGCCGAGTCACCTTCGCCTGAGGCGTGAACGCCGTGCGCATCTGGTATCCCGCGCGGTTCATCGCGCCGAGCATCGTCGGGCTGTTGTCGTACTGACACGGGCTGATTTTGCCAGTGGCTTCGTTCTTGGTGACCCAGTAGCCAACCTGCTTCTGCACCTTCTTGTACTCGGTGACATTTTGGTAATCGACGGTCGGCACGTTGACGGTGCGTTGTTGTGTGACCGATTGCATCACAGTGACATTCTGATCGACGTACTCGGTCTCGTAGATCGGCTTCGACACCCTCTGCTTCACCGGACGGTACTCGGTGACTTGCACAGTGTCGTAGACCGGATGCACGACCGGTTGCAGCGGCTCGACGCGAACGGCTTGCACCATCTGTCGCATTTGGATCGGCTGCTCGATGGTGCAGGCGATCGGCTGACCGCACTGCACCGACTCGGAAACCATTGCCGTCCGTTGCATCGGCATCATGGCCGAGGAGTACATCGAACTGGCCGACTGAAACGGAACCGGTGGCGGGCCGAAAAGTGAAGGCCGCGTGTTGCAGCCGCAGTTGTTACCGCTGAACGGCATCCATTGAGCGGATGCGGTGCTCGACACTGCCAGCAGCGCGAGACCGCCCCAGAATGAGGCCGAGCCAAACGAAGAACGGACCATGTGCGTCTTCCTACCTGAAAGTGAGGGCGAATGCCGTCGAACGGGATGTGATTGGGAGAGGAGAACCAGCAGCTTCCACCGAAGGCCGAACGGCCACGGGTCGAAGCGGGCGGGCTTTTACGAGAATCACAATTTTCGGTCAAGATCGGCTGGCGCTGCCGATTGATCGAACAACACCCACTCGACGCGCTCGCGAGGATGTGCAGGGCCAATGCCGTTTTGAAGTCACTAGCCCCACGCGCGAGTGAGGGGTTCGCGGTCCTCGAACGTCCAGCCCTCGCTCGCGCGTCGGGCTAGTTTTGAAATGTGGCTTGAGACTTGAACAGATCCATCGCAACCACAACCCTCGCACTCGTTGATCTCCGTGGCTAACCTTGCCGCGTTGAATTCGTCTTGATGTTTCCCTCGCTGCGGTGGCTTTCATCGCGGGTTGAAAGGAGTCTGGTTTCATGGTCGCTCGTGGGATTTGTCTGGTCTGTTTAATGGGTTTGAGTGTGGCGGTGGCTACGGCGGATGAGGCTGCCAAGCCGAAGAAGATTGCCAGTGTCGAGGGCTTCACCGAGTACCAACTGGCGAACGGGTTGAAGGTCGTGCTGTTTCCGGAGCCTTCGCAGCCGAAGGTCACGGTCAACATGACGATCCTCGTCGGATCGAAGCATGAGGGCTACGGTGAGACCGGGATGGCGCACCTGCTCGAACACATGCTGTTCAAGCCGACCGAGAAGCATCCGCACTCCGACCGCGACTTGCAGGAACGCGGGGCCGACTACAACGGCTCGACGTGGACCGACCGCACAAACTACTACGAGACGCTCCCCGCCAGCGACGACAACCTCGAATACGCCATCGGGTTGGAAGCCGACCGCCTCGTGAACTGCCCGATCAAGCCCGAGGACTTGTCGAGCGAGATGACCGTCGTTCGCAATGAGTTCGAGATGGGCGAGAACAACGCCAAGATGATCCTCGAACAGCGAATGATGGCGACGGCGTTCGAGTGGCACAACTACGGCAAATCGACGATCGGCAACCGCGCCGACATCGAGCGTGTCCCCGTTGAAAATCTGCGAGTCTTCTACAAACGCTACTACCGCCCCGACAACGTGGTCCTGTTCATCGGCGGTCGGTTCGACGAAGCCAAAGCGTTGGAGATGGTGGTCAAACATTTCGCTCCCATCGCCTGCCCGACCGAACCGATCCGCAACACGTACACGGACGAACCGGCTCAGGACGGCGAACGGCATGTCACGTTGCGTCGTGTTGGCAAAGTGCCGGTCGTCGCCGCGCTGTTTCACGTTCCCGCTGCGACCGATCCCGACTTCGCGGCCGTCGCGGTGCTGGAAGGCGTCATCTCGGCCGACAAATCGGGACGCCTCTACAAGGCACTGATCGAACGTCGTCGCGCGGCCAAGGTCGAGGGATCGGTTTACGCGTGGCATGACCCGAGTGCGATGAACTTCACGGTCGAAGTGGCTCCGGGCAATGAGCCAGCAGCGGTCTTAGAGGGAATGCTCGATGCCATCGACACGCTGGCGAAGGACGGCGCGACGGATGTCGAAGTGGCACGCATCAAGCAGACGCTGCTCAAGATTTGGGACCAGTCCTCGAACAACACACCGAAGCTCACCGCCGAGATGTCCGAGTGGGCGGGAGCCGGTGACTGGCGGTTGTTCTTTCTCTACCGCGACGCCTTGCAACAGGTGACGACCGCCGACGTGAACCGCGTCGCGAAGAAGTACCTGCAAGCGAGCAACCGTACTGTCGGCGTGTACCTGCCAACGACGGAGCCTCAACGCACGCCGATCGCCGCGCCGCCGGAAGTCGCCACGTTGGTGAAGGACTACAAGGGACGGGCGGATTTCTCGGTGGGCGAAGTCTTCGATGCGTCACCCGCCGCGATCGAGAAGCGCGTCCAGCGTGGAAGCATCGACGGGATTCAGACCGCGTTCCTCACGAAGAAGAATCGTGGCGGCAACGTCGTCGTGACGCTGCGTCTGCGGTACGGCAAGGCGGAGTCCCTGTTCGGTCTCGGCCCCGCGTGTGACTTCCTGCCCGAGCTGATGACGCGCGGCACGAAGCACATGAACGCAACCGAGCTGCAAGACAAGCTCGACTCGCTCAACACCAGTTGGCGCGGAACCGGATCGGCGGGGGCCGCCGAGTTCACGATCACCACGAAGCGCGCTCACTTGAAAGAGGTCATCGAACTCTTGCGCCAAGTGCTGCGCGAACCGGCGCTGCCGACGGCCGAGTTCTCGATCCTCCAACAGCAGCGGCTGAGTACGCTCTCCGAACAAGCGGCCGAGCCGCAGGCGATCGCGCCGCGCGTCGTTAATCAACAGCTCAACCCGTATCCCGCTGGTGATGTCCGCCACTTCCCGAGCATGGCCGACGAACTGAAGTTGATCGAGAAGCTGACCGTTGCGGACGTGAAGCGGGTCTATGACGAATTCCTTTCGGCTCAAGCGGGCGAAGTGGTCATCGTCGGTGACTTCGATGACGCGGTCGCCAAGCAGGCCCTGACCGCCGCGCTGAGCGGCTGGAAAACGAAGCAGCCTTACGAGCGCATCCGCCGCAGTTCGGAAGGGGCCGCAAAGGGGAACACGATCACGGTTCAAACGCCCGACAAGGCGAACGCGATGTTTTTCGCGGGGCTGATCCTGCCGCTGTCGGATGCCGACGCCGACTATCCCGCGCTGGTCGTTGCGAATGAAACATTCGGCGGCAGCGGCTTCGCGTCCCGCCTGATGGGCCGCATTCGTGAGAAGGAAGGTCTGTCGTACGGCGTCGGCTCGGCCTTCCGCGCCGCGTCGCTGGATCCCCGCGCCACGCTCTCGCTGTACGGCATTGCCAACCCGCAGAACATCGAGAAGGTCGTCACGCTGGCACATGAAGAACTCGCGCTGCTGCTGAAAGACGGCATCACCGATCAGGAACTGGCCGAGTCTCAACAAGGCTGGCTCCAAGGTGAACAGCAGAAGCGCGGCGACGATGGCCAGTTGGCCGCGATCCTCGCGAATGCCCTCTACGCCGGACGGACGCTCGACTTCCACGCGAAGTTGGAAACCGCCGTCTCGAAGTTGACGAAGGACCAAATCCGCACGGCCATCAACAAACACATCGACCCGAAAAAGCTGGTCAACGGCGTGGCGGGCGACTTGGCGAAATGAGCTGGGCGGCAAGCCAAGATTGCCCCGTAGGATGGACGCCTCGTCCGTCCGAGCCGCCACTCGTGCTTCGTCAACGCTCAGAATTGGGGTTGGGTGGCCGGGGCTGGACTGAGGTTTTGCGAAGGAAGCCCCGGGGTTTCGCGAAGACGCTCCAACCCCGGTCACCCCACCACCAACCCCCAAAGTGAGTGTTGACGACGCACTAGCCCGACGCGCAAGCGAGGGCTGGACATTCGATGTCGGTGAAGCCCTCGCTTGCGCGTCGGGCTGGTTTTGAAATGCACTCGGACGGACGAGGCGTCCATCCTACGAGGGAGCTGCAATCTCTCGCCGCTCGCCGAAGTCTCATCCCACACCGCGTGCGAATGAAGCACCCGATCAACACTCACATGGGAGCAAAAACGTGGGCAGGTCAACTTCCAACTGGGTGCGGGCCGGAATGGTCGGTTTGTGGATGGTCTCGGCCGAGATCGCATGGGCGGCAGAGCCGACATCCGTCATTCACGTCTGGTCGGGGAAGGCACCGGGCGAACCGAAGGATCTCGGGGCGGAGGTGACTCAGCCACCGAAGGCTGGCGAAGTGCCGCCAACCACGCGCGTGACCAACATCAGTTCGCCCACGATGTCGGTCTTTCTGCCACCGGCTGAGAAACGGAACGGAACCTCGGTCGTGATCTGTCCCGGCGGCGGCTATCGCATTCTCGCGTGGGACAAGGAAGGAACCGAAGTGGCGGCATGGTTGAACACGCTCGGCGTGTCGGCCTTCGTGTTGAAGTACCGCACACCGACGGCCGATCGTCAGCCGTCGTGGCTCGCCCCGGCTCAGGATGTGCAGCGTGCGGTCAGCGTGGTGAGGCACCGCGCCAGTGAGTGGAACCTGGCCGAGGACCGCATCGGTTTGCTGGGTTTCTCAGCGGGAGGATCAACCGCCGCTCAAGCCGCGTTGAAATCCCACGCGCGGCTGTACGAGGTCACCGACGATGCCGATCGCACGTCGTGCCGTCCCGACTTCGTGACGCTCGTCTATCCCGCATACTTGGTCGATGACAAAGGCCAGCTCAAGGCGGACTTGATCGTGACAAAGGAGTCGCCGCCAATGTTTCTCGCGCATGCCTTCAACGACGGAGTCTCGTGCGAGAACAGCGTCCAATTGTTTCTGGCGCTGAAGAAGGCGGCGGTCCCGGCCGACCTGCACATCTACTCTGCTGGCGGTCACGGCTTCGGCCTGCGCCCCAGCGATCAACCGGCCTCGACGTGGCCGCAACGCTGCGAGGACTGGATGAAGCAACGCGGGCTGTTGCAGAGAAGGTAGCCCTGTCGCTCCGCGACAGGAGGCGCGATCAACAGGGGCCTCCATCTCTTGATCCCGCTCGAATCAACAGCAAACGTCGCGCGGACGTTCACGCTTCCTGTCGCGGAGCGACAGGGCTACCACCAAGGAGCGAATGCACCACAGAAATCACACGATCGACTCAGCCCGCCAGTCGTTGCGGTTGAGTTTTTTGGCGGACGCGCGGTTCGCTCTTCCAACGGCGATGGACCCAGAAGTATTGCTCGGGAGCACGGCGAATCGCGCGCTCCAGCGCGGACGTGTACTGCTGAGTGATCTCGCCGACCGGATCGTTGGTCGTCGTGAGTCGCGGGTCGATCAAAGTTTCGCAGCCGACCTCGAACTTCGACCAACCGGCCTCGTCGAAGTTGTCGGACTCGCGAATCGCGTAGCCCACGATGATGAGTGCGTCGTATTCCAGAGCCAAGAGTGCGATCGACTTGAACGTGGAAGCGGGCTTCCCGAAGAAATCGACGAACAGCCCGCGTGCTCCGGCGTCCTGATCGCACAGCAGTCCGAGGTTGCCTCCCTTGGCGAGCAGCGCCGTCATGTCGTCGAAGCCGCCCTGCTTGAGCATCAGTCGGTGACCGGTCTGCTCGCGCGCGTTGCGAAACCACTCGTGCAGGTACGGGTTGTCCATCTCCCGCGCGACGACTCCCATCGGGAAGCCCCACATCCCATACAGCGTGATGCCGATCTCCCAATTGCCGAAGTGACCACCCAACAGCAACACGCGCCGACCGGAACAGACCGCCTCGTTGCTGCGGGTGTAGTCGGCGAACCGCATCGAATGGCGGTAGCTGTGCAGGTGCAGCTTGCGGGGAGCCTGAACGGTCTCGACCACGGTGCGGAACAGATGCACCCACATGCGATAGACGAGCCGGTCGATTTCGGCCTCGGTGTATTGCTCACCGAAGGCCGTGCGGATGTTATCGCGTGCCACTTTGAACCGCGTCAGTTTTCGAGGCAACCCGTAATGAACCAGCCAAGCCAGATTCGCCGCCATCCGCGCGGCCATTCGTGGCGACAAGCAGTCGATCAGACAGACCACGATTTGAAACGCCAGAAACTCCCACCGATGTCGCCAGGCAAGCAGCATGATCGTCCTTCACAAACTGCTGAAACAAAGTCGCGCGACAATCCCTGTCGCGAGTTCGAGTCTCGTGCGTCAGTCCAATTGCGTCAATCGACGATTGGGATGGCGGGCGGTATGACGACCGACCGCGAACGCCAGCCACGCGAGTTGTTGATCGGGCGGCGATCGTCGAGACTGCTCTCGCTTCGCAACTCGGGTTTCAACCGGATTCGTTTATACTCCGCGCGGCCGAAACTGACACATTTGCGACCGCAACACACTAACCCGAAGCGTAAGCGAGGATGTGAGTTGCGACCTCGTTTACACTTCGGGTTAGTGTCAATTTTGCCCACGCGGTGAAACGAACGAGCCGCTCATCACCAAGGACACCGCCGCATGGAACGCCAGCTCTGGCCGGAACTCAATCTGCGGATGCGATACATCACGCTGGGAGTGCTGTTGATTCCGGTGTTGCTTGCGTGGCGCATCGGGATTGTTTGGCAGATGCTGTCGTGCGTGATGCCGCTTATGCTGACGGGAACGTACCGTGTCTCTCGCATCCGGGGCGACAAGTTTGATACGCAGTTCTTCCTCGGCTTCGTGCCGCTCGCCCGAGCGAAGTGCAACCTGCCGGGAGTGGTCTACATTCACACGAAGTATCAGGCCTCGCAGACCGGCTGGGGGACGTTCCTGATGTTCGGCCCAATCATGTGGGTCTTCAGTTGGATCTTCGACTATCTGATTCCGGCGTTGGGCGGCCCGTACGAGATCTGGCTGGAGACCGCCAAGGGGCGCGAGATCCTCGCGTGGAACGGCTACAACCAGCAGCACTTTGAGTCGAACGTGGAATTGCTCCGCAACCAAACGGGGGCCGAGGTTCGGTCGCGATAAGGCGGACGAATGATGAGCAAGTGGCCCGCTCGAAGTCTGGCTTTTCTGAAAGCCGGACTTCTGTTGACGGTGCGTCACCCGGAAGGAAGTCCGGCTAACAAAGCTAAGCCGGACTTCGTCGTGAGGACTTCAGCGTGCGCGTGGCACACGCTCGTCACTCACCGACTTCCTGCCCGAAGGACAGTCTCAATTGCTGGTCCTTCTGCGGTTGTTGCAACTCCTTGAACAGCAGGCTCGGTTGAATGTCCTGGTTGTTCTGGTACTTGCTGTCGCTGCGGTACTCGCGGATCGTCCCTTCGACCGTGTGATAGAAAATTTGGCAGATCGGCAGTCCGGGATAGATGCGGATCGGGTGAACGGCGAACAGCTCCAGCGTCCAATATCCGCAGAAACCGACATCGCCGAAGCCCGCCGTCACATGGACGAACAGTCCGAGTCGGCCGACCGAAGAACGGCCTTCCAACATGGGGACGAGGTTGTGCGTTTCCGTCCGTTCGACGGTCCGGCCCAGATAGAGTTGGCCGGGTTGCAGCACCAAGCCCTCGGGCGGAATGATGTGCCGCCGATAGCGATTCGGCCGACGCACGTCGAGCACGATTTCCTCGTACACGATCAGTTCATCGTGCAGGCGGAGGTTGTAGCTGTTGGGGTTGAGCAACTTCTCATCGAACGGTTCGATGACGATGTTCTTGTCCAACTGCGCCTTGATTTCATCACCGGTGAGAATCATCGGATGAGTGTCGTGGCCGAAGAGAAAAGGGATGGCGACGGAACGGTTGCCACCTTACGGGCCGTTCGAGTGGGATGCAACCAACGACGATTCAACGTCGAGAAGTCCGGCTTTTCTGAAAGCCGGACTTCTCGACGTTGCGGGAAGTCCGACTCATAACCCGGATTATTCACCACGAAAAACACGAAAGACTCGAAAGTGAAGAAGGGAGGAGAGTTCTGATCCCAAGTGGCCATAACGGCACGACGCGCGATGTCTTGAGATGCTCTGACCGCAACACTCTTCCATTTCGTGCCTTTCGAGTATTTCGTGGTTCCTCATGAATCATCCGATACAAAGCCCAGCCGGACTTCAAGGCGATGGCCGTGTCGCTTCAACCAATCGCTCGCACAGCGCCGTCGCGTGGCCTTGATCGATGGCGGCGGCGGCGAGGGGAACGGCCTCTTGGATTGAGGCTGCTCGCTCAGCCGCGAACAACGCGGCCGCGGCGTTTGCAATGAGAATGTCGCGTGCGGGACCGCGTGCTCCGGCGAAGACGCTGCGGATTAAAGCGGCACTTTCGGCAGCACTGCTGACGCGGAGTTGTGCCACGTCACACTCGGGCAGTCCCAGTAGCGAGGCCGTCCAAGTGTGACGCTGGACTCCGGACGGAGAGACTTCAAACACAGCGGTCTCGCCCCACAAACTGACTTCGTCGAGTTCGTCGTTGCCGCAAACAACCAGCGCGCGTTGTGAGCCGAGCTGATGCAGCGCCTGCGCGAGCATTTCAGCGGCGGCGGTGCGGCTGGCTCCGACGAGTTGATACGTCGCGCGCGCGGGATTCGTCAGGGGGCCGAGCATGTTGAAGACGGTGCGAAACCCGAGTTGCTTTCGCACGGGAGCCGCGTACTTCATCGCGCCATGCAGTAGTGGAGCGAAGCAAAACCCGATGCCAATCTCGTCGATGCAGGCAGCGATTTGATCGGGCGTTCGTTGCAGGTTGACTCCCAACGCTTCGAGCACATCGGCCGAGCCGGTGCTGCTGGAGACGCTCCGATTTCCATGCTTCGCGACGGGCTGTCCCGCCGCTGCCGCCACGAGCGCCGCGGCCGTGCTGATGTTGAACGTGTGCAACGAATCGCCACCGGTCCCGCAGGTGTCGAGCAGGTTCGGAGTGCGACACGGGATGGCGGTCGCTCGCTCGCGCATGGCCCGCGCGGCACCAACCAGCTCGCGGATCGATTCGCCGCGACACCGCAACGCAGTGAGCAGCGCGGCGATCTCGACCTCGGTGGAGCGACCGTCCATGATCGCGCCCACGGCCGAGTGCATCGCCTCGGCAGTGAGGTCTCTCCCGTCGAGCAGTTCCGAAATGGCAACGCGGAGTTCATCAATCATCGGGACGTTTCCAATCTCATTTTGGTCTGACTTCATCCGTGCCCCGGCCCTGCCATCCGTGCTCTGCCTCGCGCGGCCCAAGGTGAGAGGCTTGGTTCGTTTAGGCGAGCGGCAAGAAACTGCATACCCATAGAAGCCTGACGCGCAAGCGAAGGATGCTCGGCAACCGATCCTTCGCTTGCGCGTCAGGCTTCTATCTGCGGTAAGACAACTCTTGCCGGTCGCCTCATACCTCGCGCGGCACAAAGTGAGACATTTCCGAGCGGGGCGGCGTCAGCTCAATGGCACTCACTTTGTAACCCGCAGCGTCAGCGAGGGAGTCAAACACACCGTGAAACTCGAAACACTCCCTCGCTGACGCTGCGGGTTACTTGATGATTTTGACAAAGTGAGTGCCATTAGGCGTCAGCTCCCCGGTTCTTCCGAAGCGGGCTTACGCCCAAGAACCGGGGGGCTGACGCCGCCCCGCTCAGATGTCTCATCACTGACCGCGCGAAGTAGATGCGGCCCTCGCGGTGAACCGATGCGGTTCAACAACACCAACCCGAAGCGTGAGCGAGGACGCGCTCGAAGAGACTCATTGCTGCTCGATGGCTGGTGTGCCGATCCTCGTTTACGCTGCGGGGGGATGTGCCAGAGGAACCATCACGAACCAATCTCGTACAGACTTACTTTCCTTGGACTCACGATGCTTGACCTTCAATTTGTTTGCGACAACTTCGATGCGGTTCGGACCAACTGTCAGAACCGGCATGTGGAGGCGGATCTTGACCGGCTGCTGGAACTGCGAGCATTGCGGGGCGAGTTGATCACGACTCTCGACGGAGACCGTCAACGGCAGAATGAGATCGCTCAGGCGATTCCCAAAGAGAAGTCGCCCGAGGTCCGTCAGGCATTGATTGAACAAGGCAAGGCACTCAAGCAAACGGTGCCCGTCATCGACGCAAAGCTCAAAGAGGTCGAGGCCGAAATCCGTGCCGCGTTGATGACGATCCCGAATCTGACTCATCCCGACGCGCCGCTCGGTGAGGAAGCGGACTCGAAGACCGCGCGGACGTGGGGAACGATCCCGAAGTTCGATTTCAAGCCGCTGGATCACATGGCCCTCGCCGAGAAGCACGATCTCATCGATTTGGAGGCCGGAGCGCGTGTGACGGGAAGCGGCTTCTATTTCCTCAAGAATGAGGCGGTGCTGTTGGAGTTGGCTCTGACGCAGTACGCCGTGCAGAAGTTGGTGAAGCACGGGTTCACGCTGCACACGACGCCCGATCTCGCTCGCATGGAGATCTTGGAAGGGACCGGATACCAACCGCGCGGGAATGAGACGCAGATTTACTCAATCGCCGGAATGGACCTGTGTCTCGTCGCGACGGCTGAGATCACGCTGGGTGGTTCGTTGAAGGATCAGGTTCTCAACATCGACAAGCTGCCGATCAAAGTCGCTGGCATCTCGCATTGCTTCCGGACAGAAGCGGGAGCGGCGGGGAAGGCAACGCGCGGCATCTACCGCGTTCACCAGTTCACAAAGATCGAGATGTTCGGCTTCACCGCGCCGGATGTCGCGGCGTCGGATGCCGTTCACGCCGAGATCGTCGCCATCGAAGAGGAAATCTTTCAGGGCTTGGGCATCCCGTATCGAGTCCTCGACATTGCGTCGGGCGATCTCGGTGGTCCGGCCTATCGCAAGTTTGACCTCGAAGCGTGGATGCCCGGTCGTGGCGAAGCGGGTGAGTGGGGCGAGATCACGTCGGCCTCGAACTGCACCGATTTCCAAGCCCGTCGCCTCAACATCCGCTGCAAGTCGCCTGAGTGGAAAGGGACGAAGTACGTTCACACGCTGAACGGCACTGCGATCGCCGTCACCCGCGCGATCATCGCGATCATGGAAAACTACCAGCAGGCGGACGGCAGCATCCTCGTTCCCGAAGCGCTGCGGCCGTGGGTCGGGAAGGATCGGATTGGCTGACGAATTCACACCGTGTCATTGAATGACGATTCATCAGAAGTTTTTTTTGGGGGCCAATGAGTGGGATGAAGTCCGTCGTTTTCATCTCGAAGGGATGTCAGCCATTAGCCGGGGGTTGAGCGTCCGCGACACCCCCGGTACGAAGCCATCGAAAGCGGATTTGCATCCTGAAGGGATGCTGGCAAGCTCAGAA
Source organism: Schlesneria sp. (assembly GCA_043721755.1). Lineage (GTDB taxonomy): Bacteria > Planctomycetota > Planctomycetia > Planctomycetales > Planctomycetaceae > Schlesneria. The sequence continues at coordinate 594 of JAYSQC010000470.1, read as the reverse complement.
TGCCTCCCCGTATTACGATGCTGGCATCCCTTCAGGATGCAACAGCCGTTTTCCCAACTTCCTCCGGGGGTGTCGCTTCGCTCAACCCCCGGCTAATGGCTGACATCCCTTCAGGATCAAGACCGGTGACCGTCGCCCATCAAATATCCGATGAACCTGAATGAACTTGAACGACCTTGAATGCTCCGCAGCCTGACCGCAGAATCCGCCCGCCCGATTTTTGAATAGGAGATTGACCATGAGTATCGCCGTCTTAGAGCCATCCGTTACACCGTTGCCATTCGACCCCGATCCAATGTCAACACCTGAAGAGTTGTTGGAGATGTCTGATGGTGTGGGTTTCGAGTTGGTGGACGGACAATTAGTGGAACGCAACATGGGCATGGAATCGAGCTGGGTGGGCGGCGAGTTGTTTCGTCTTTTGGGGAACCACTGCCGAGAGAAGCAACTGGGCTTTGTCTTTCCCGCTGACGCGGGCTACGAGTGCTTTCCGGACAGCCCCAAGAAGATTCGTCGGCCGGACGTTTCGTTTGTGGCTCATCCTCGTTTTCCCAACGGCACCATTCCCGTCCGCTTCATGAAACTCGCCCCCGA